>DOUE01000037.1:16892-64252 GCA_003520745.1 Erysipelotrichaceae bacterium | reverse complement strand
AGTTGAACGTAATGGAGGGGATTTCGCCCAATGCTTCGCGGAGCTTATCGTTCATCGCCTTGACATGGTCATATCTTCGGACCTCGTCGAAAGTGAACAATTCGACCGCTTTGGCCGCCGCCGCCACGAAGGACACCGCGGGGGTGCCAGAACGGACGTTGGTCAGGCTCTTTCCGCCATGGATCAGCGGAATCAGTTCCAAGCCTTGGTTGCGGATCAGTCCGCCGATCCCTTTGGGACCGTAGAATTTATGGACGCTGAACGAGACAAGGTCGAACGCGTTGAGGTCGATGGGGCATTTCCCGATCGCCTGGGTCGCGTCGCAATGAAACAACACGCCTTTTTCATGGGCGATCAGCGCGGCTTCTTCGACCGGTTGACGGATCCCCGTCTCGCTGTCGACCGCCACCAAGGTCACCAGGCAGGTGTCTTCCCGGATCAATGACGCAAGCGAATCCAGATCATAGCGTCCGTTTTCATCCAAGGTCACGAAATCCAGATCATAGCCCTGACGCATCAGATAGGTCAAAGGGGCGACGACGGAGGAATGTTCGATCAAGGACGAGACGATGTGTTTCTTTTCAGGAAGCTTGTTTGCGACCCCTTTGATCGCCAGGTTGTTGGACTCGGAAGCGCCGTCGGTAAAGACGATCTCTTTTTGGATCAAGCCGAAACGCGTATGGATCGATTGGATTTGTTCATCCAAAAAAGCCCGGGATTTTCGTCCAAGAGCATGGGAAGCATTGGGGTTGGCGTAATATTCGCGATCCGCTTCCAATAGAACCTTGGAAACCTCAAGATCGCATGGCGTGGTCGCGCTGTAATCGAAATAGGGCATGGAATCACCTTCCGGCTTTCATTGTATCACAATCGACTTACTTTTCGTTCGTCCGACACTCTTTTCATCTGTTTTTCAAGGAGTGGAAAAAAGGAATCCTCGAAGGATTCCTTATGGTTTAGATGTAATCCCAGGGACTCATGTAGTTCCCGTTCTTGATGACGCCGAAGTGCAAGTGGTTCCCCGTACTGTATCCGGTCGATCCGACTTGCCCGATCTTGGTCCCGACGTTGACGCTCTGGCCGACTTTCACCAGCGTTCTGGAGAGGTGGAGATAGGTCGTCTGAAGTCCGTTGCCATGGCTGATCGTGATGTAATAGCCGCGTAGGTTGGTGTAGCTGACGGTCGTGACCGTCCCCGAGGCGTAGGAGTAGACCGCGGACCCATAGGCGGCGGCGATGTCGATGCCGGTATGGAAGGCTTTCTTCCCCGAGATCGGATCGGTGCGCCAACCGAAATTGCTGGTGAGACGGCCGGATGAAACGACGCCGAAATTCGATGAACTGATCCGCACCAAGGTGCGTTTGGTGCCGACTTTGACGACGGCCCCGACCGGTGCGACGATTTCCTTTTCCGTCACCACGGTCACGGTTTTCTCATACCCGTTTTCCATGACGATGTCGTAAGTCACGTCCTTCTCCCCTTCGACGCCTTTCTTCACGATGATCCGTTGCGTCGCCAACAAGCTCTTGTCCTGGAGGTATTGGGTCGTATATTCGACCGGTTCGCGTAAGGTCGTCTGAAGTTTCACTTCGACGTCCAACACGGGGTTCATCGGTTCGAAAAGCAATTGGTTCCCCGCCCAGATCTTGTCCGGGTTGATTTGCGGGTTCAATAGGATGATGCGTGACAATTTGATGTCGTTGGCGATCGCGATATCCCACAGGGTATCGCCGCTTTTGACCGTATAGTAGACCGCCGGTTCTTCGACGGCATAAAGCATTTGTTCGGCCGTTTCCATACTCGTGAATTCTTCCTTCTCGACCTTCACTTCTTCGACGACGACGTTCTGCGTGAAGTCGACGCCGACGATTTTCGCTTGTTCGCCGATGCCGGTCATGTAGGAAGCACGGTATTTCTCGATCGCGTCGGCCAGAGCGGTCTTGTCCTCGACGACAAACCACGGCTCACCGTCGACACTGAAACGATAGCCTTTCACAAGCAGGCTTTCTTTATAGGCGCTGGTCGCCAGATTGGTCAGGAAAGCGCCGAAGATCAAAACGATGACGATGATGACAGGCGGTTTCAGTTTTCTCTTAAATTTCATGTGTCCCTCGATCGTTCCCTGAACGCGACTTCGATCCCACCCCGTTGAATCGAAAGTATGGTGTGAAAAACCCGCCCTCTTCTCGCGACGATTATAGCAGAAGTTTTTCAAACTGACAACCTGTTAGCGTCATCTTGTGTCAGATACCGGTAAAACTTCGGTTTCTTTCACAAATCAAAGCTCATCGGACCACGACCGCCGTACCGCTTGCGGTGACCATCAGCATGTTTCCACCCTGACCCAGCACTTCATAGTCGATGTCGACCCCGATGACGGCGTTGGCGCCCAACGCGATGGCACGGCGTTCCATCTCCATCAGCGCGTTTTCACGCGCTTCGATCAGTTCGCCTTCATACGAGCCCGATCGTCCGCCGAAGAAGTTGGAAAACGAGGCGGCGATGTCTTTCACGAAATCCACGCCGGAAACCACTTCCCCGAAAACGATGCCTTTGTATTCAACGATGGACTTCCCTTCGATCGAAGGCGTGGTGGTTAGGATCATGTTTTCCTCCTGCGCAGGATTGCGACTGAAAAGGACCCGAAAAGGTCCTGTTTTTCATTGATTGACGATTCTGAAGAAGATACGGTAGGCCGCCAGTTTATCCGGGCTTCCACTCACTTGAACCAAGGTCCCCGTCTCCGTTTCAGTCATCGACAAGATCCTGAATTCGCTTCGGATCTTACTGATGAGGTTTTGGTTCTCAAACGGGATGAACAGCTGGACCTGGATTTCGCTGAGGGATAGCTGGTGTTCGACGGCGGAGATCAGTTCTTCCATCCCGGTCCCGAATTTCGCGGAGATGCGTACGCCGTCCACGGGGACGTCGAAACAGGACTTGTCGGTCTTGTTGAAGACATTGATCATCGGGATGTCCCCCGCCCCGATTTCCTTGATGGTCGCCAGGGTGATTTCGGCTTGCTTCATGGCATCGGGATGCGCCGCGTCGATGACGTGCAGGAGGATGTCGGCTTCCAGGATTTCTTCCAAGGTGGACCGGAACGCCTTGATGAGTCCGTGGGGCAGATGGGAAACGAAGCCGACCGTATCGGTCAGGACGATGTTCTTCCCGTTGCGCAAAGACAAGCCGCGGCTGGCGGTATCCAAGGTGGCGAAAAGCATGTCCTTGGTTTGGGCGAACTTGCTTTCCTTTTCATCGAGGAACTTGATGAACGCATTCATCAAGGTCGATTTCCCCGCATTGGTGTAGCCGACCAAAGCGATGTTGGGTAAATCTTTCTTTAGCCGTTGTTTGCGTTGGGTCTGGCGTTGGATTTCCATGATGCGCAGTTCTTCCTGCAGATCCTGGATCCGTGACTTCAGATGACGACGGTTGATTTCGATCTGGCTTTCGCCCGATCCGCGATTACGCGATCCGCCGCCCTGTTGCCTTCCCGCGAACGATCCGTGACGGGTGTTACTGCGGGGGAGCTGATAGGTCAGCTCCGCGACTTGCACTTGGAGTTTCGCTTCGCGCGTCTTGGCGCGCTGTTCGAAGATACGTAGGATCAATTGGGTACGATCCAAGATCGTCACCGGCAGCCGTTCTTCCAGGTTGCGCAGTTGCGATCCGCTCAGCTCGTCGTTGAAAAGCACGACGTCGGCTTTTTGCGCCTCGATCGCTTGGAGCAGTTCTTCCAATTTCCCGCTTTTAATATAGGTCGGCGAAGCGGTGGATGCGGCCTTTTGCGTCAGGGTCTGCGCGACCGTGATGTCACAGGCTTCCGCCAAGGCTTCCGTTTCGCGGATTTCCTGTTCGAAATCCTTACGTTCCGGTGTTTCCAAGGCGACAAGGATGGCAATGGGTTTCATCAGGATTCCCCTCTTTCGTTAATCGATGACCTTCCATTCGAGTTGAAGGTCGATCTCGAAGCGTTGTTTCACGCGTTTCATGCATTCGTTCACTAAATCCAAGACGTCTTTCTGACTCGCTTTGCCCAGGTTGACGATGAACCCCGGATGTTTCTCGGACACTTGCGCATCCCCGATCCGGTATCCCCGTAACCCCGTCTCTTCAAAGAGTTTCCAGACATAGTAGGTTTCCCCATCCTTGGTCGGTCGCTTGAAGACCGACCCCGCATTGGGATAGTTCCGGGGCTGTTTACGATATCTTTCCCGTTTATACTCCAACACTTTTTCTAGGCTTTTCATGCTTTCGCCCGGCGGCGTGCGAAGTCCGCAGGCAAGTACGACCGCCCCTTCTTCTTCCAGTTTCGAGCGCCGATACCCGAAGAAATCCGGATCGGGGTAGATTCTCTTGAATTCATCCGACGCCGGATGATACACGTCGATCCAATTCACGTACATCCCGATCGTATATTCGAACTGTCCGGCGTTCATGATCAAGGCGCCGCCGACGGTCCCCGGGATGTCTTCCGCGAATTCGAAGCCGCCGATGCTCTGTTCGATGCAAAACCAAGCCAGGCGATCCAAGGTCACGCCGGCTTCCGCCACCATTTCCCCGTTTTCAAGCCGCAAGTCGCCGGCGTTGGAAGTGACGATGAAGGCATAGGAGTCGTCGTAGTAGGCTCTGGCGAGAAGGATGTTCGCGCCTCTGCCGATCAGCACACGGGTTTTGTTCTTGGTCTGGATCAATGCCTGTTTGAAGGCTTCCTGGGAGAAAGGTAAATAGAGGTTGGACGCGACCGCGTCCAACCCGAGTGTGTTGTATCGCTTCAATGAAGCGTCATGGAGGAGAAACAACTCATTCATCGTGTTCGACGTTCTGTTTGATGCGAACGTACTTGTGGGTGATGTTGGGGTTGGAGGTCTTACGGGACTGGACTTCAAAGCCTTTCAAGGAATTGATCAGCGGGGTCAGTTTCTGATAGCCGTAGTTGCGCGAGTCGAAATCCGGATAACGTTTGTTCAACACGTTTCCGATCTCGCCCAAAAACGCCCAGCCGTCATCGTCGGAATTGTCGTTGATGATGGTCTTGATCGTTTCGATCAATTCCTTCTGTGAAGCCATCCCGCTCTTTTCCTTGATGCCGTTCTTCTTTTCGATCTTTTCCTTCGGATCGACCGTTCCCGACGTATCGGTGGGGTTCAACAAGACTTCGAGGTATTTGAATTTTTCACACGCCGCGATGAACGCGGTCGGTGTTTTCTTTTCACCCATGCCCAGGACGTATTTCCCGGCCTCGCGCAAACGGCTTGCCAAACGGGTGAAGTCGCTATCGGAAGACACGATGCAGAAACCGTCCACGTTTTGCGAATAGAGGATGTCCATCGCATCGATGATCAAAGCGGCGTCCGTCGCGTTTTTACCGGTGGTGTAGGCGTATTGCTGGATGGGGGAAATGGAATAGTCCAACAACAACGTTTTCCAACTGGCGAACTGCGGTTTGGTCCAATCCCCGTAGATCCGTTTATAGGTCGGAGTTCCATGATTCGAAACTTCGTTGAAAATCGCTTTCACATATTTGTCGCTCACATTGTCCGCATCGATCAAGACGGCGATCCGTAAATCTTTTTCCATAGAGTACCTCGTTTTTTTTATTATACCATGTTTACTTTGCCTTCAATAGGTCAGTTACGACGGCATAGGCGATCAACAAGCCTGCGGTGGAGGGCACGAAGCTGATGCTTCCGGGGGTTTGGCGTTTCTTATGGCCCCCGTTCTCATTCAGTTCGACTTCATATCGTTTGACAGGTTCTTCCGTGGAATAGACGACTTTCAAGGCGTCGATCCCCCGTTTCCGCAATTCATGGCGCATCACTTTCGCCAAGGGACAAACGGATGTCTCGAAAACATCCCCGATCTTCAGACGGGTCGGGTCGAGTTTGTTGCCGGCGCCCATGCTGGATAAGATCGGTACGCCCAGCGTTTTGCATCGTTGGATCAATTCAAGTTTCGCACTGACCGTATCGATCGCGTCGACCACGTAGTCATATTTCGATAAATCGACTTGATCCGCGTTTTCCGGCAGATAAAGCATCGGTAACTTCACCAGTTTCAGTTCCGGGTTGATATCCAGCAAGCGATCCCCCATCGCGTCGACTTTCTTTTGACCTAAGGTCGAATGAAGGGCGGGAAGTTGACGGTTGAGGTTGGTAAGGTGGACGTCATCATCGTCGATCAACGTGATCGACCCGATGCCGGATCGGACAAGGGCTTCCGCCGTGAAACTGCCGACCCCGCCGACACCGAAAACCGCCACCTTGCTTTCATTGAGTTTTTTGATTCCGTCTGCCCCGATGATCAATTCGGTTCTGGAAAATGGGTTCATTTCGATCACGCCTTTCATATAATTCGGGTAGTCCTTGCATAAATCGTGAGAAACAAGTAGAATAGGCTCTGGATTTCGGAGGTTCTCATGAAACAAAACGATGTACAGAAATTAATGAAGATCGCGATGATCGCGGCCGTCTATAGCGCAGTCTCCTTGCTTTTGGCACCCCTTAGCTTCGGTGCGATCCAGATCCGGGTCGCGGAAGCGCTGACCCTGTTGCCGGTCTTGTCTTTCCTGCCTGTCTGGGGGTTGACCCTGGGTTGCGCACTGACCAATCTGATCGGTGCGATGACCGGCGTCAACATCCTTGGCTTTTGGGATGTGTTGTTCGGGACCTTGGCGACCTTGATCGCCGCGTACTTCACGTATCGATTCAGATTTGTCCGCTACAAGGGCATCCCGTGGTTGAGCGCCTTGTTCCCCATCGTCGTCAACGGGATCATCATCGGGGCGGAACTGGCCATCCTTCTCGATCCGTCCTTCACCGGATTCCTGATTTTCGCCGGCTATGTCGCCTTGGGCGAAGCCTTGAGCGTGTTGGTAATCGGAATCCCGCTGATGAAGCGGATGGAAAAAGGCAACTTCGCAAAATACTTCAGTGTTTCCTAACCGTTAGGCGTCGATCGAATCGACGCTTTTTTTATACCCGATCGCGATCTCCTTTGCAAGTCCGAGGAGGTGTTTTTTTACCTTGTCTTCCCCGATCAGCAAAATCGCTTGGAAAGGATGAAGCGTAAACCGGATTTCCCCCGGGAAATCCCCTTCGGTTTTAAGCAGGATCGTGTTCGAATCGATTCGTTCCCTGGTATGCGGTTGACCGTTGAGTTCATAGGATGTTCTTCCGATTTCGCTCTCTTTGATCTTACGGATGGTTTCGCCTTTCCCGTCGATGTAGGCGTCGATGTCATTGGGAAACCGGTCCGCCATGGCGATTTTGATGCGGGAATACTCTTCCAGGTATTCACCGTTGGCCCTCAGACTGTCGCGTAGGGCGAGATGGCTGAGATACGCGTCGCTTTGAGGTAGGACGACATAGAGATGGTGGCGCATGAACGAACTGCTCCCGTAGCCAAATGCAAAGCGTTCGGGAATCCCCAGGTCGCCTCTGAAATAATAGCCGCGTTTCTCCAAAAGGGCACGTATTTTCGGCAAATCGTCGGGATGTTTCAACACGACATCCACGTCCAGGATCGGTTTGGCGTGGCAGCCTTCGACGGAGGTGGATCCGACATGACGGATCGCCAACGCCTCATCCTCCAAAATCATCGTTAAATGATTGCATAAACGGGCGAATTCGCTTTTCCACTTCGCTTGATAGGGGGAGACATAGACCCGCTTCATTGACGGGAACCCTGGATTTTGGCTACGCTTTTGCGGGCGACACGACGACCGAGGACGATCGTCAGGAAATGCAGGAACTTGTTGCGGAAGCCGGAGATCGCGATCGCTTGATTGCGCTTGGCATCCAGGATCGCTTGACGCACGACTTCGTCGCTACCCATGAGAAAGAGATTCTGCCCGAGTGCGCGTTTGGGTCCAGTGTGGTCGAAGAATTCCGTCAAGGTCGGACCCGGACAGACGGCGACCACGTGCACATTGAACGGAAGAAGTTCTTCGTGCAACGCTTCGCTGAGTGAAAGGACGAAGGCTTTGGATGCATAATACGCCGCCATGTAGGGACCGGCCGTAAACCCGGCCATCGAGGCGATGTTCAGGATCGACCCTTCGCCGCGTGCTTTCATTTCGGGGATGAAGGCATGGCAAAACGAACTGACCGCGGTGATGTTGACATCGATCAGTTCCTGGACGCGGGGATAGGGTGTCGATTCGAAAGTCGATCCGATCCCGAACCCGGCGTTGTTGACAAGGATGCCGACCCTTCCTAAACATCGATCGATCACGAAGTTGCGACCCGCGGCCGATGAAAGGTCGGCGGAGATCACTTCCACGTTAACTCCATACTTCGCTTCGATTTCGGTTTTCAACTCTTCAAGCCGATCTAAACGACGTGCCGTCAAGATCAGGTTCTTTCCTTCCATCGCATAGCGGCGCGCGAAATCCGCGCCCAGACCGGAGCTGGCTCCGGTGATCAATACGCTTGTTTCCATCGTTTCCCCCTTAGGCATCGTGTTTCACCTTCGATAACCGCATTTTTTCAAGACATTCGGCGCAATACCCGAACACTTCGACCCGGTGTTCCGTGATTTCAAACCCTTCCGCCTGGACATGCACGTCCTCGTGGATCGGACAATCATCCAACTCGAAACGTTGGTGACAACCGATGCAGACGGCGAAGTGTTTGTGTTCATGGCGGTTCAACTCGAACAAGGTGTGGTTGACATCCATCCCGGCGATCCGCAAGATCATCTTCTCCTGTTCGAATTGCCCCAGGACGCGATAGACGGTCGAGAGCCAAAAATCCCCTTGGTTGATCTTGGCGTGGATTTCCTTGGGCGACAACGGTTGGGAAGCCGCTTCCAACACCTTATAGATGGCGACGCGGGATTTCGTGCGTTTCATTCCTTTAGGCCAAACGTTCATTTTGCCAACCCCTTCCCTGAAGTGAGGGCGATCAGACCGAGATAGGTGAATACACCCAAGAGGACGATCGCACCGCCGGGTTTGATGCCGAAATAGAAACTCAGGATCAAGCCGGTGACCGTAAAGAACAAGCCGAACAGGATCGAATAGACGGTGGTTTGCCTATAACTCTTGGCGATCCGCATCCCGGATAAAACCGGCAGGATCGCTAATGATGAAACGATCAGCGCCCCGACGGTCTTCGCGGCGATACTGACACTCAAGGCGGTCAAGGTCATGAAGACCATGTTGACAAGGCGGACGTTGACCCCGCTAAGCCGGGCGAAGGTTTCATCCAAGGAGACCGAGAACAAAGAACGATAGAAGATCAGGAAGACGGTAAAGACGACGATGCTACCCAAGAGAATCAAAAGGTATTCGTCATCGGGGATCGCGACGATGCTACCGAAAAGAAAGGCGTTGAAATTGGTTCCGCTCTTGGTGAAATCGGAGAGGATCGCAGCCAAGCCGATACCTAAAGACAAGACGACCGCGATGGCGGTTTCGCCGTATTCGGGGAGGACTTTGCGGAGTTCGTCCAAGCCGAACACCGCGAGGATACACGCTAAAATAGCGCTTAACACAGGGTTCATCCCGACCACCAAACCGAAGGCGACACCGGCCAAAGAGACATGGCTGAGGGCATCGGAAACCATCGACATGCGCTTGAGGACCAGGACCTGTCCGATGGCGGGGACGATCAAGGCGACCAAGACGCCGACGATCAGCGCCCTACGCATGAATTCATAGTTGAACAGATCCATGGGACTCCTCCTTGTGCGGATGGCTATGTTTATGGCGCAGTTCTTCTTCGATCTGCGATTTTTCCAATTCGACGATCGAGGTTTCTTCAAGGCAATAGACGGTATCCGCGAACTCTTTCGCCAAACCCATGTCATGGGTGATCACGATGATTGTCGCGTTGCGTTCGATGTTTATTTTCTTTAACAGTGCGAAAAACGTATGGGAGAAAGAAGGATCCAGCGACGACGTCGGTTCATCCAACAAGATCGCATCCGGGTCGCACATCAAGGCTTGGGCGAGAAAGACCCGTTGGATCTGTCCTCCGGATAAATCGGATAGCAATGTATCCGGACTTTCAGGCAAGCCGACCAGATTCAAGGCGTCGACCGCTTTCTTGCGGTCTTCGATCGTATATCGATCCAACCATTTCTTGCGTCCGTTGAGCGCGGACAAGACGACTTCCTGGGCGGTCGCGGGAAAACCGCCGTGTTGCGCGGCGGCGTTTTGGCGTACATAGGCGACATGCCCCTTCGGATCGATCCGTTGGTCTTTTTCATCGATCCATCGGATTTCCCCTTCCTGCGGGATACTGACGCCGCATAACAGGTTCATCAGGGTACTCTTGCCTGATCCGTTGGCGCCGACGATGACGCAGAACTCCCCGGGTTTCACGCTGAAATCCGTTTCTTCGATGATGCATCGGTTTTGGTAGCAAAACCGTAAATGTTCTCCTCTTACCCCAAGATTCATATTAGTTCGCTCCTAACGCGATTTTAAGCCCGTCCAGATTCTTTTCCATGAGGCTGAAGTAACTTTCCCCCGCCTCGATATCCTCATCGCTCAAACTTTCGATCGGATTCAGCGCCATGATGATCGCCTGGGTTTCGTTGGCGATCGCTTCGGCGATCTTGGGATCCAGATTCTCTTCGCTGAAGATCACCGGAATCTTCTGTGCATTCACCAGATCGATGATTTCCTTGAGTCGCTTCGCATCCACGTCCCCCTCGGGGTTCGCCCCGGCGATCGATCGTTGGGTCAAGCCATAGGCAAGGGCAAGATAGGAGAAGGCATCGTGGGCGGGGATGAAGAGATCGCGTTGCCGGTTTTCGAGGGATGTTTCAAATAAATCATCCAGTTCTTCCAGTTCTTGTATTAACGATTGTGTATTGGCACGATAGGCCGTTTCGTTTTCAAGGTCTATTTCGATCAAGGCGTTCTGGATCTTGATCGCGATTTCCTTCGCCAACATCGGATCGAGCCAAATGTGCGGATCGCTCTCATTTTTAAGTAGTCCGTCACCGGTACGCACGACCAAGGTGTCTTTCAATCCGGATTCTACTTCATCGAGCCAGGATTCAAAACTCGAACCGATGGCCAAGAGCACATCGCTCTTGTCCAAAAGGATGCGGTCTTGCGCACTTAGTTCGAAATCGTGCGCTTCGACCCCCGGCGGGACCAGGTTCACCACATCCACCAAGTCGCCCCCGATCCGTTGGGCGAACTCTTCCAAGACATACACACCGACGACGATGGACAATCGATCCTCGTTTGGTTTTTTTGTACATCCCGACAAACTTAACGTCAGGATGATAAGTATGGTTAGTATTCGTTTCATTCGATCTCCTACTTGCGAAACATTCGCATCTGGATATAGGATAATCCTTTTTCGGACGAATGAAAAGGATAAAGCCTTGTTTCGGGCTTTATCCTTTTCGATTAGAACCATTTTTTCCGTTTGAAGTAGACGATCATCGCGACGGCGATCAAACTCATCAAAATCAAGGCGAATGGATAACCGTAGATCCAAGGGATTTCCGGCATGTATTTGAAGTTCATGCCATAGACACCGGCGATGAAGGTCAAGGGGATGAAGATGGTCGAAATGATGGTCAATACTTTCATGATTTCATTCATCCGGTTGGAATTTCCCGATAGGTAGAGATCCATCATCCCCGCCAACAATTCACGATAGGTTTCGATCGTATCGATGCTTTGGTAGACATGGTCGTAGACATCCCGCAGATACGGTATGGTTTCCTTATGGATTTCCTTGGGTTGATCGCTCAGCATCCGTGAGATGACTTCACGCAACGGCCAGATCGCCCGATGCAGGAAAAGCAGATCGCGTTTGTATTGCCTCAACGTGGTCAACAGGGCGATGTTGGGATGTTCAAGCAGCTCTTCTTCGCTTTCTTCGATCTGTTCACCCAACACTTCCAACACGTCGAAATAGGCGTCGATGATCGAATCCACGATGGCATAGACCAGATGGTCGCTTCTCCCTTTTCGCAGGTTACTATCTTCGTTTTCAAGCCGTTTGCGTATCCCGTCGAAGACATCCCCGTTTCTTTCCCCGATGGTGATGACGGTTTCCAAATCGAACAGGATCGACAGTTGTTCGAACACCAGTTCTTCATCGGCGTAGTAGATCATCTTCAGCATGATGTACGCGTATTCGTCATACGATTCGATCTTGGGGCGTTGGCCGACGACCAAGACATCCTCCACGATCATCGGATGGATTCCGAACGGTTCCAAAATACTTTCGACCCTGTCATGGTCGCTGATCCCGTCGACGTTGATCCAGGTGACGGTCGGAGCGAACGGACGACTCTCGGCGACATAGTCGGAGTAAGGGATCTTCTTGATTTCCTTGGGTGAATAAATCGTTACTTCGATTTCCTGGTTGTCCAGGATGGTTTCAGCATTCATCGTCTTTCCTCTTTCGCGGCTTTTCTTCATTTTAACACATTCCATGCGATTCAGAGACACTCACCGCTAACGACCGCCTAGATACATAAGATATCGCGCATTCATCCCATTTTACGCGTTTTTTCCCTCTTTTCCCGTTTTCATCATGGAAGTTGGTGGTATAATACCGACGGGAATGAAGTACTCCCCTAGCTCTGCTAAAACCGCCGAAGGCTGATGACTTCTACGATCTTACGATCTTTTGATCGTGGATCGCGGTCACGGCTTTTTTTAAAGGAGGAATGGAAATGTTGCCGAGTCTCGCCTTGATCTTGATCACTTCCCTTTTCTTGGGCGGGGTCATGAACCGTTTGAAACTCCCTGCCTTGTTAGGGATGTTGTTGTCGGGGATTCTGTTGGGTCCCTATGTCTTCAATCAGATTTCACCAAAACTGTTGGATATCTCCTCGGAAATCCGTCAGATCGCATTGATCATCATCTTGTTCCGTGCCGGTTTGTCGCTGGATCTCAGCGACCTGAAGAAAGTCGGTCGTCCTGCGTTTTTCCTTTGCTTTGTCCCCGCGACTTTTGAGATCCTGGCCGTCACCTTCCTTGGACCGTTGCTGTTGGGTCTTTCCACGTTGGACTCGATGATCCTGGGGAGCATCCTTGCGGCCGTATCCCCCGCCGTCGTCGTCCCCCGCATGCTCCATTTGATGGAAGCGGGCTATGGACGCGACCATCGGATCCCTCAGATGATCATGGCGGGTGCTTCGGTCGACGACATTTATGTCATCGTCGTTTTCACCGGTTTGATCGCCATTGCGACCGGCGGAACCTTCAGTTGGCTGACCTTGGCCAACGTCCCGCTTGCCGTCATCCTCGGGGTCACGATCGGTTATCTTCTTGGTTCCGTTCTGGTTCTCTTCTTCAAACGGGTCCACATGCGGGATACCGTGAAAGTCATCCTGTTGTTGAGCGCCAGTTTCTTTCTGGTCAGCTTGGAAAGTGTTTTGGTTGGTAAAGTCGCCTTTTCCGGCTACATCGCCGTCATGGCGTTGGGGATCGCGATCCTCAAAAACTACGAGATCCTGGCGAAGCGTTTGTCCGGGAAATTCTCGAAAGTCTGGGTCGCCGCGGAGCTTTTCCTCTTCGTGATGGTCGGTGCCGCCGTCCAGATTTCAAGTTTGCGAAATGTCGGCTTCCTCGCGATTGCCTTGATCCTCCTTGCGTTGATCGTTCGAAGCCTAGGGGTCTTGCTGAGTCTATCCAAAACACCGATCCAACCCAGGGAGAAACTGTTCTGCGTCTATGCCTATCTTCCCAAAGCGACCGTGCAAGCCGCGATCGGAAGCATCCCGCTTTCACTGGGACTGGCCTCGGGGAACACGTTGCTCAGTGTCGCCGTCTTGTCCATCCTGATCAGCGCCCCCTTGGGTGCCATCCTGATCGACACGAACTCTACTCGACTCCTTCAAAAAAAATAGGCGCATCGCCTATTTTTCGTTTTTCCAGGATAAGATCCGTCGTTCTCCTTCAAGCGCCCGGATTTCACTGACATTCTGACTGACTTCCAACGTGCCCAGATACTCACCCTCTTCGCTTCGCAGGGCGAAATACTGGATCAAAACGAATTTGGGACCCATTTGGATCCAGAAAGTCGCACTGTCCTGGGTTTTGTTTTTAAAGGATTCGATGATGTCCAAGACCACATGGACGCTCTGCGGAGGATGGCAGTTGCGGACGTCGCGGCCGATGATAGCCGGGGAGCGCGGAAAGATCCGGTCTTTCCCTTTGTTGAAGAAGCGTACTTTGTCTTGATCGTCGACGAAGGTCACATCGACTGGTAGGACGGAGAATAATGACAGCAGCTGTTCGCTGCTCATCGATCCGGTGGATGTGGTGAAACTTCCGTCGGGGATCGATGTTTTAGCTTGGCTTGCCGGTTTTTCCGGTGTGTCGATGTAGGGGAATCCGTATTCGAAACTCTCCTCAAGCAAGGCGTCCAGTTCATTGGTGGATAAGACTTCGCTTGCGATGGGAAACAAGATGCGTTCTTCCTTTTCGATGTTTCCACACAGTTGGAAATAGAGAATCCCGATCTGGGTCTCGATTTCTTTTGAGTCCATCGTTGTTTTCGCGAAACAACGGATGCAGGTTTTGATTTGACGACGAATGTCGTCGTGAAGCGCCCACATGACCTTCAACCCGACGAATCGTTCGTTTTTCAGTTCGAGCGCAGGAAACAACAAGTTCTCTTTCTTAAGATAATGGGCGTTAAAGGCGTTGAGGTCGCCCAAGAAATCGAGGTAGACGAGTTTATCGTTCTCATAATCCCGTTTCAACAGGGTCGGGCGAAGCGTGTCCAAACGCTTCGCCAAGGCTTTGTTTTCTTCCAATAAGGTCCACAAGAAAGATCCTTGTCCCGGTAAGGTCCAAACATGGTTTTTCAATGCGGTCGAAAAGACATGGACGAATTTATCCAGTGTTTCCAAGACATCCTTGACTTCTTCGCCGTCGATCAAGCGACGGTTCATGAGTTCCATCGTCTCCATCGGGGTGATCGACGTGATGTCTTCCTTGAATTCTTGGTAAAGTGGAAATCCGCTTTCCGTCTTGCTTCGGCGTATGTATTCTTCCAATCGTTGGATGCGATGTTTATCCATGGTTCTCCTTCGGGTCGTAAATCCACCCTTCGTCTTGATGGTAGATCATGCGTTTACTCATGCCTCCGTCGATCGTCAACGTTTCACCGGTGATGAAGCCGGCGTCTTCGCTGGCGAGAAACAATACGGCCTTGGCGATGTCTTCGGGCGTCCCGACCCGTCCGACCGGGTGTTGCAGAAGGTCGGAGTCGCTAAGACGACTTGGTTTGGTTTGGATCCAACCCGGCGCGATCGCATTCACACGGACTTTCGGTCCAAGGGACAACGCGGCCGCATGCGTGAGCGAACCCAGTGCGCCTTTTGCCATCGCATAGCCTTCGCTGTCGGCTTGGGATTGAAAGGCGCGGGTCGAGAGAAGATTGATGATGGAGGAAGAATCGTTCATGGATCCGCTTAGCTGAAGGATCAAATCATAGGGTGCGATCGCACCGAGTTCGATCGCTTTACGGATTTCTTCGGTCGGGGTGTGGCTGCGTAGACCGGAGGTGAACACCATCGCGTTGTTGACAAGGACGTCGACCTTGCGATTCAATTTCATGATTTCATCGACGAAGAAGTTTCGGTCTTCGCTAAGTGTCAAATCCCCTTGGATCCATACAAGGTTCGATGCGGATCGTCCATGTCGGAGATCCATCGTCACCACGAACGCCCCTTCGCGTAAGAACGCATCGACGATCGCTTTACCGATACCCTGCGCACCCCCCGTGATCACGACCAACCGGTCTTTATGTTTCATGTCATTCCCCTTCCGTCAAATCCGGCAGGCTTTCCACATACTTCAGGAAATCGGCGTAGGTCCCGATGTGGTCCGCCACCACTTCCTTATTCTTCCTGTTGACCATATGGTTGGTAATGAGATAGGTCGAAATACCCAGCTGTTTCGCCACCATGTCTTCTTCCACGTCGTTGCCGACCATCAGTACTTCCTGTCCGTCTTTCTTTAGGACGTCAAGCAGTTCCTGAAAGAACATGGGTTGGGGTTTACAGTAGTGGTTGTCCTCAAACGAGGTTACATAGGAAAAATCGTTGCGGTCGAGCCCCGTCCATTCGATGCGTTTTTCGATGGCCAGGCGAGGGAACATGGGGTTGGTCGCGACCACCAGGTCATAACCCTTCTTTTTCAAGAGGGCGACGGACTCGTGGACTTCGACGCTTTCGATCACGGCTTCGCGGACTTTATCGAAACCGGTCTTATAGAATTCGATGAAACGCTCCTGCATTTCACCCAGATTCCCGTTGACCACGCTGCCCAGCGCTTCCATGAAGGCGGTCTCGTTGGTGACATGCCGCGTATCCGCGACCATTGCCTTGGTTGCGCTCCAGATCAACTGGATGAATTCCTGGGGGCTATACAGGTCGGTGAACCGGGCGGATAGATTCCCGAAATAAAGTTCTTCGAACTTCTTGTTGTCGATGGGGAGCAAGGTCCCGTCCAAATCAAAGAAAAAGGTCGTCAATGGTTTCATACACTTACCTCACGTAGGTATTGTAGGGTTTGACGACCCGTGATGTCAAATGAAACGGACGATCAACCGCCGCCGACCGGCGGGAAGAGGGCGATGACATCGCCGTCTTTGACGCTGTCTTGGGGTTTACTGTGCATCCCGTTGATCAACAGGATGGCGACATCGCTTGCCGGGATGTCCAGCTTCATAAGGATGCTGTTGGCGTCCGGGAAGTTCTCCGGCTCGAAAAACAGGATTTTCCCGCGGTTCTCCCGTAATGTCGCGAACAAACGGATTTCAATCATACGTCCTCCTTAAAAAACCGGGAGGATTTCTCCTCCCGCTTTGATTATAGCAGATCCAGTCTCTTCAGTGTTGCTTCGGTCGGGAAAGCGTCGACCCATCCGCGCACTTCGTAGTATTGCGGCAAGGTGATGTTCAACTTGCTGATTTCGCCCTTGGACGGACCACTGGGAATCGGTTCTTCCAAAATGCGTTTCGGTAAGGTATCGTCCCCGGCGACCATGCCGGCTTCCTTGTTGAACAGACGTTCGATGTTGTAGATCCGTTCTCCGACTTTCAATACGCCTTCCACGTCGTAGTTCGTTCCCGTCGCCGCGTTGAGTAACGCCGCATAATCCGGAGCGCCGAGGGCGAAGGAGGTAAACAAACACATGCCGCTGGAGTCGATGACCGCGGTCAAGTCTTGGAAAATCTTGGTCCAGGTAGCTTTTCCTTCGGTAGCCAAACGGTTCAAAGGTTCAGGCAAGCCGAGGACTTCGGGCGAAATCATGTAGCCGCGAACATGGCAACCGCCACGGTTGCTGGTGGCATAGGTGATCCCGATGCCTTGGATACCGCGTGCGTCATACGCCGGCATTTCTTGTTTCTTGACGCTCATCGAGAATTCAGGTACGCCGTAATGATCGCACAGGCGGTAGGATCCGCTCGCCATCAAACGACCCAGCTTGTTGTCGCCATAGCCCATATGTTTCGTCCATTCGACGATCGCTTTCGCGCTTCCCCAAACCAAAGGGACGCCATCGCAATCTTCTTCTTTAAGATATCCTTTTTGATAGAGTTCCATGGCGGCCGCGATGGTCGTCGGGGCACCGATGGCATCCAGACCCAATTCGTTGCACCAGTAGTTCGCTTCGTTGATGGCTTCGAGGTCTTCGACGCCGCAGTTGGCTCCATAGGCCCAGATCGGTTCGTATTCCGGACCTCCGACCGTCTTCCCGTTCATGTTGATGACACGTCCGCATCCGATCGGACAACGGTGGCAATAGCCCTGTTTCACTAGATATTTTTCTTTCAAGGTTTCACCGCTGGTCTTATCCGCATCGGCGAAATAGGATTCCTGCCAGTTACGGGTCGGGAACGATCCGATGTTGTTGACGATGTTGACCAATACCGCGGTTCCATAGGTCGGCAAGCCTTGTCCGGTAACGCCGTTTTCACGGATCTTACGCAACGATTCGGTGACGACTTCACGGAGTTTTTCTTTGTCGAACGGTTCGATGACGGTACGGGTGGAGGAGCAAACGATGGCTTTCAACAGTTTACTTCCCATGACGGCGCCGACGCCGCTGCGTCCCGCTGCACGGTCCGCTTCGTTCATGATACAAGCCAATTCGAACATTTGTTCGCCGGCCGGTCCGATGTTCAAAACGGAAGCTTCTTTTCCGTGTTTCTCTTTCAAGATTTCTTCGACGTTCGTGGATTCTTTGCCCCAGAGGTCTCCCGCCGGCAGCAATTCGACTTTTTCGTCATGGATGCTCAGGTAAACCGGAGCGTCCGCTTTCCCTTCGACGATGACTGCGTCATAGCCCGCATATTTCAGACGCGCGCCCCAGACGCCGCCCGAATTGGAACTTGCGATCATCCCGGTCAGCGGGGATTTCGTCACGACCATGTATCTTCCTCCGGTCGGTACGTTGCATCCCGTCAAGGGACCGTTGATGAAAACCAACTTGTTGGCCGGTGAAAGCGCGTCGACTTTCGCGACGCCTTCGTCATAAAGGATCTTCGTCCCTAAGCCGCGCCCTCCGATGAACTTTTTGGCCAATGCTTCGTCGAGGATTTCGGTTTTGATGGATTTCTCCGTCAAGTTGACGCGTAACATCTTCAGATTGTAGGATGTTGTCATGCGTTCCTCCTTTTGAACAGTGCATAAAAAACAAGGGTTGCGACCCTTGTGATGTACATTCTTGGGCCGCACAAAAATCATGCAGTCCCTTTCCAAAGCGGGAGGCCGTTCCGTTTCCAGAACAACCCATCGGTCGGTTTCCGTTTGAGGAAATGCGACTCGGAACTTATCTACTTCTATTATAAGCGCTTTCAAGTGCTTGTGAATAGTCGATTCATCGTTTTTCGAAATTTTTATCCGCCGCATCCGCCTTCGATCAAATGGATCAGGATGACATCGTAACCCAAGCTGGCGGCGATGTCGCACGCCCGCTTCCCTTCTTCGTTTCGCGCGTTGCGATCCGCGCCCTCTTCCAACAATTTCTTCACGGATTCCAAATCTTTACGAAGTACCGCTTCGATCAAAGGCGTGCTCATATGCATTCCACAAACCCCCGCGTCCAAAGACAATCGGCACAGGACGGGTTTTGACCTTTGCAGTCGCATTGGGAATCGTTGACGTAATCGCAGGAATCCACCAGGTCGCAGTCGGGACAGGATGGGAAGCGGTTGGCCAGGTTCTGTAATCGTAAATCGCGGTATTGACGGGTATCCCAGATTTCACGCATCGTATTTTGATTCACGTTGCCATAATGATACGGATACACCTGTTTTCTTCGTCCGAAGACATATTCGACGGAGGGATGGGCGAAGCGATAACAGGAGGATACATTCCCGTCCGAATTGATCGTCATCGTCCCGTCTTCGATGAAGACGCATTTCCTCTCCGTTTTAAGTTCGATGTTGGGGAATTTGACTTGGAGCTGATTGCTTAAACAAAGGTTCAGCCATTCATTGCGCTTCTGCTTCATGCGTTGGTTATCATGCAAGGCATAGACGATCTTATCCGCATCTTCCGCGTTTTGGGGAAGCAGGTTGGATAAAATCAGTTTCATGAATCCGTGTTTATGCAAAAGAGGTATCAATGTGGAAACGTCGTCGATATTGTATTCGCTCAGCACGAGCTGGGCGATGAGGAAGGGGCGATGCAGTCCAAGTTCGGTGCGGCGCTGGATAAGCCGTGAGACATTATTAAACAAACGATTGAGATCGAAGTTGCGTATGACTTCGAAGGTTCCGGGGAGTCCGTCGACGGAAATGATGACGCGCTCGAAGTTTCTCGCCAAGGTATCGATCGTTTCATCGCTCCAGAAAAAAGCGTTGGTCGTGATGCTCAATGTCACATCGGGCAGATCCTTGACGATCTGGTTGAAGCGGGTATGGGTCGTCGGTTCCCCGATGCCACCCAAAACGATTTCTTCCAGATCCGGATTGGCATGCAAATCCCGTAGACACCGATCCAAGGTATCCTGACTCATCTCATGCAATTCCCCGCCCCAGTTCTGGCGAAAACAACTGATGCAATTCAGATTGCATCGTTGTGTCAATTCCAGATAGACTTTACGTAAATGTAGTTTATCAAGCACGGTTTTTACCTCAAGCGCTTTCATTGTATCATAGTTCAAGTTTGTTCACAAAATCGGATTGTTTCAGACTTGGACATCTTTGATTTGTTTCTTTCGTTGATTCAACTGCCTAAAAATGATACAATTGCACGGAAATCAAATGATATGAGAGGGATTTACCGATGAAAGAAACCGCATTAGGCATTTTTGCCGTCACGTACGTCTGTTTACTGATGTTTCCCAAACGTCGCTCCTACATCGCCTTGGCTTCGGCGATCGTCTTTGTGTTGATCGGAATCTTGCCGACCGGAGACATCTTGACCGCGATCGACTGGAATGTCATCCTGATGATCGGCGGTACCATGGGGATCGTTTCACTCTTCATCGAATCGAAAATGCCTTCCCTTTTGGCCGACATCATTCTCGATAAAATGCCCAATGTAAAATGGGCGATCATCGCACTCTCGCTTTTCGCCGGAGTCGTCTCCGCCTTCATCGACAACGTTGCCACCGTATTGATGATCGCACCTGTCGCGATGGACATCGCCAGGAAGTTGAAGATCTCCCCGGTGAACGCGATCATCGCGATTGCCGTTTCCTCCAATCTGCAAGGTGCCGCGACTTTGGTCGGCGATACCACCTCGATTCTTCTTGGTGGCGCCGCGGGCATGAACTTCATGGACTTCTTCTTCTACCAAGGAAGAATCGGGATTTTCTGGGTCGTACAAGCCGGCGCGATCATCTCCGCTCTTATCTTGTTGTGGCTGTTCCGCAACGACAAACAACCGATCCACTTGACGGAAAAAACGATCGTGAAGGATTATTTCCCGACGATTCTGTTATCTTCGATGGTGTTGTTGCTGATCGTCGTTTCGTTTGTCCCGGAATCCAACAAACTTCCGGAAACCAACGGCTTGATCTGTGTCGCCTTGATGGTCGTCGGATTGATCCGTGAAGGATTGTTTAAAAAGAACCCTTCCCGGGTCGTTAGCACTTTCCTTGAAATCGACGTCCAGACCATCCTTCTGCTCGCCAGTCTATTCGTCATCATCGGCGGCATCAAGGAAGTCGGGATCATCGACGACATCTCCAAACTCTTCGTATCGTTCGCGGGGGATAATCTCTTCGCGATCTATACCCTGATCGTCTTCGCTTCGGTCATCATCTCCGCCTTCATCGACAACATCCCCTATGTCGCCACGATGCTTCCCGTCGTAGCATCCATCGCCCTGCAATTGAACGTAGACCCGACCATCCTCTATTTCGGCTTGTTGATCGGTGCGACCTTGGGCGGAAACATGACGCCGATCGGTGCTTCCGCGAACATCGCCGGATTGGGGATCTTGCGTAAAGAAGGCTATGAAGTCAGCAGTTCCACCTTCATGAAAATCGGTATCCCCTTCACCCTAGCCGCCGTCCTTACCGGCTACGTATTGATTTGGCTGATCTGGGCATAATCACTAAACAACGATCAAAAACAAGAATATCAAACCAAGATAGAATAAACCGATCAAAATCAACCCGATCCATCCAAGGTTCGGGTTTTTTATCGCTTCTTCATCCGCTTGGTTTAAGCACTGGTCCCACATGCCTTGAGGCAAGGTTTTGATGGTTAAGGCGATGCCGATCGGCAAGATCAAGAGATCGTCGAGATATCCGATGACCGGGATGAAGTCCGGGATCAGATCGATCGGCGACAAGGCATAACCCAACACAAGGACGGGGATGATTTTATAGATCCAATGGATCTCCTTATTTCGATAGAGAATCGTCAAGGCATGCAACTGACGCTTCAGTTTTTTCATATCGCTTCACCAAGTATCATGATCATCAGAATGAAATAGGGCAGCGCTTTGTCGAAGGAGTACTTCTTATCGATCCGCTCGCTGACTTTGTGGGCGTCTTTCCCATGGGGTCCCAGATTCAAAAACGGAATGTTCAATCGGCTTAATTCATCGAGCGGCAATGCATATAGACTCCCGAATCCGGGGAACCATTCGCTCAGTTGTTTCGGATCCATATCCCCTTCCAAGCCGAGATACGACATGTCGCTTAGCCCTTGATACACCGGATCGACCGTGAACTTCGTTTGCGAAGCGACCAGATCGATGAATTTCTTCGTGCTTCCAACGATTCTGGGTTGATTCGCGTTCTCCGTACGATGCGGATAATACGGCGGGGCAAAAAACGGTACCACGAGGATGTCATCCGAGGAGAAGGCTTCAATGCTACGTTTCACCAGGTCGATCGCCCTTTCCCGAACATCGAGGATCCCCTCATCCGCCTTCAGGGTGACGTTCATTTCTTGAAGTTGCTTGGCCAATTCAGGATAAGGTAAAACCACGATTTCGGGAATGATCGCGTTGATTTTTTTCATGCTTCGCTGCTCTGCTTGTTTATGACGTTCATGAAACTGTATCAGCGCTTCATCGCAAGACGACGTGACTTCATGGATGAATCGATCCATGACATCGAGTAAAGAAGAAGTCAGCGTCATCACATTGAAGTAGGCGTAGGAAACGATCGGGGTTTGGACGGTATAGCTCGATTTCAAATCGGCTTGTTTCAAACAGACCGGAGTCGGTGTCGAATTTTCTCCAAGAACATCGCTGAACGCGGGATTCCATTCCATCCTTCGCACCACATTGGCGACGATGAGATTGGGGTTGAATCCGAAGAACGGTTCACCGACATGGGTTTCTTTGCCTTTCACGACGATGCACGGCAGGCATTTTCCGGCACAACCCGTATGGATGCGGAATTCGTTCTCGATGCGGTCGGAGGCGATGTCGGGTTCGCTGACCAGACAGGCGATGAACTTCAACCCGGAATCTTGTAGCGCCAAAAGTTCGTTGACCGCCGCAAGCATCCCCCGTGAATTCACTTCTTCATCGGGTGTACTCACAAGGAGTAGGTTCGTTTTTAGTTCATCGGGATGTTCCTCGAAATGACGAAGCGCTTCGATTCCGGCGGACAGACCCCATTTCATATCCGCACTGCCGCGTCCGAAAAGGTACTCGCCCGAATCCAAATCCATTTTCGCTTCGATGTTTAAGCGACTTGGATTTTCTTTGAGTCTTCGTGTAAGTTCGATGGGATCAAACGCCACGTCCTCCAACCCGCCGTAATCCTCGATCCCGACCGTGTCGTAATGGCTAAGGAGGATGATCGTCTCATCGGTGGGGGGTTCGCATTTCATGAGGGCGAAGACATTCGATCCGATCCCTTTGCTTCGTTTCACCGGTACTTTCAATACATCCCCGGGATGTTCATTGAAGTAGCCGATGTTTTGAATCTCTTGATACAGGAAATCCCCGAAGGTGATTTCCCCTTCGGTTTCGCTGATGCTTTGACGATTGACGAGTCGTAGGTATTGTTCGATCGCGCGTTGTTTTTCCATGTTGTTCTCCAAAGTATAAGAATAGTATACTTCCTGTCGAGGCTATAGAAAACCCCGGAGTTCCGGGGTTAGTGTTTACTGTATCCGAATTCGAACGCCTGAAGGTTGGCTTCGTTGAGTTCGGGTTTCTTCCCCCCGAATTTCTCGAGGATGACTTCCTTTGCGTCTTCTTTTGAAAAGACTTCCATCGCATAGATCAAGGCGCCGAAGGCGACCATGTTCTGCGATTTCATCGCACCGGCTTCTTCCGCCAACCCCGGGAAATCACAGGCGATGACTTTCACGTCGGTTCGGGATAAGGGATGATCGATCATCGCTTTATTGACGATGACCGTTCCGCCGGGAGCGACTTTCGCAAGGAACTTGTCTAGCGAAGGTCCGTTCATGGCGAGCAGATGCGTAATCCCGCTGGCGATGATGGGTGCGGCGATCGGCGAGTCGTCCACGACGACATGGCAATTCGCGGTTCCTCCCCGCATTTCAGGGCCGTAGGACGGCATCCAGCTGACTTCCTTGTTGTTTTTCATCGCAAGCAGCGCGACCATCTGGCCGACTGACAAGACACCCTGTCCGCCAAACCCCGCGCAGACCAACTTGATCGGCTTCATTGGTTGGCCCCCTTGTCTTTATAGACGCCCAAGGGATAATACGGGATCATGTCGTTCTTGATTTGTTTCAAGGCATCCAACGGTGTTACGCCCCACCCGACGTTACAGGTGGAGAGGACTTCGATCATCGAGAAACCTTTCTTGTCTTTTTGGGCTTGGAAGGCTTTCTTGATGGCGGTTTTTGCTTTGCGTACACTGATCGGATCGATGACCGTCACTCGTTCGATATAGTAGCTTCCCGGAATCGTCGACAACATCTCCGACATCCGGATCGGTTCGCCCTGAAGCGTGGTGTCGCGTCCAAACGGTGACGTGGTGGTCACGTGCCCCGGGAGCGTGGTCGGAGCCATCTGCCCTCCGGTCATGCCATAGATCGCGTTGTTGACGAAGATGACGGTGATGTTTTCACTGCGATGGGCGGCATGGACGATTTCGGCGGCGCCGATGGAAGCCATGTCCCCGTCGCCTTGATAAGTGAAGACGGTTTTATCCGGATGGGTGCGTTTGACCCCGGTCGCGACGGCCGGCGCACGTCCGTGCGCGGCTTGGATCATGTCGCAATTGAAGAATTCATAACTCATGACCGAACAGCCGACCGAAGCGATCCCGACCGCCGTGTCCAGCAGTTCAAGTTCTTCCAAGACTTCGGCGACCAAACGATGGATGATGCCGTGGGTGCATCCCGGGCAGTACGTGAAAGGTACGTCGGTCAAACCGCGTGTTTTCTTGAAAACCGTCGTTGTCATTGTCCGAGCACCTCCTGATGTTTCTTGAATTCAGCGACCAGTTCCAGCGGTTCGAAGATGTTTCCACCCATGCGTCCGTAGAAATGGACCGGCGTGTCGTATCCGACCGCCAACTTCACATCCACCAACATCTGTCCGCTGGACAGTTCGGCGACGAGAATGAATTTCATTTTCTTACTGAGACGGTGTATGACTTCATAAGGGAACGGCCACAAGGAAATCGGACGCAACAACCCGACCTTGACCCCTTCCGCACGAAGTTCGTCGACCGCCGACTTGGTGATGCGCGAAGGCGTACCGTAGGCGACGAACATGTATTCCGCGTCGTCCAGCTTGTACTCTTCCCACATCGTTTCGTTCTCTTCGATGGCACGATATTTCGCCTGAAGATGTTTATTGTGGTTTTCCAGATCATCCACGTCCAAATGCAGACTGTTGACGATGTTTCTGGGACGAACGCCCGAATTCCCGTCGGCTGCCCAAGGGAACGCTTCGATGTCGATCGGATTGGGATCCAGTTCGACCGGCTCCATCATCTGTCCGATGACGCCGTCCGCCAAAACCATGACCGGATTGCGGTATTTCGCCGCGACGATCAAGCCCTTCCGGACCAAACTCGCCGCTTCCTGGATGCTTGCCGGCGCAAAGACCGGAACGTGGTAATCCCCGTTCCCGCCACCGCGGGTGGCTTGGTTGTAGTCGCCTTGTGACGGAAGGATACCGCCCAATCCCGGACCGCCGCGCGAAACGCTGACGATCAGTGCCGGGAGTTCAGCCCCTGCGCAATAGGAAATCCCTTCTTGTTTGAGTGCAATCCCGGGGGACGATGAAGAAGTCATCGACAAGGCTCCCGAAGCCGCCGCGCCGTATACCATATTGATGGCCGCGACTTCGCTCTCGGCTTGGACGAATACTCCGCCGCTGGAACGCATGTATTTCGCCATGTATTCGCAAAGTTCATTCTGCGGGGTGATCGGATATCCGAAGTAAGCACGGCAACCGGCGACGATCGCCGCTTTCGCGATCGCTTCGTTGCCTTTCATGAGTTGTTTTGCCATTATTTGTCCACCCTTTCCACCGTAATGACGACATCGGGGCACATCAATGCGCAACTGGCGCACGCGATGCACTTCTCAGGTGCGAACGCATGACTCGGATGATATCCGATGGCATTGACCTTGGTTTGATCCAATTCCAAAATATGGACGGGACAGACATTCACGCACAGTCCGCATCCTTTACAACGATTCTCATCGAAGGTTACGATTCCTCTCAAATGGAGTCTCCTTTCATCCAATCCTTACGCAGGTACCAACGGTCCACCGCCAAGATCGGGGAATGTATTTCATGCTTCAAGTCTACCATAAAACGTGCATCCAGCATCGTGAAAACTACCGGAATTTGCACTTTCGCGGCGAAACGCTCGATTTCGTCGTTGGAATGCCGGATCAAGCCCAGATCGGTTTCACTAAGAAGATGCGTATTGTGGACTAAACCCGTCACGGGCAAGTTCTGTTTCCTCAAATCTTCGATAAAACCCTCAACGCTTTTCAAATCGCTCTCTTCACGCATCAGGTTGACCACCAGCCAAACCTCGCACAACCCCAAGACATCCTGAAAGAGGGTCAAGGGATGCGTCCCGGCGATGCTACCCGCCAAATCGACCACGACCCGGTCCCCGCGGGTGATGTAGGTCCCCACATCGCCGCTTAATCCGGGAAGGTCGGCATTGGCCGAATTGTTTGTGTTGTTGCCGATGACGACGACGCCCAGTTCTTTCAATAGGCCATGGATTTCACGCGGTCTGAAATAGGGGTTCAACACATCGAGGTCCGCCAAAAAGCACGGAGCTTGGGTCAGGGCGTATTGAATGGCGAATTCGCTCTTACCGACTCCGTAAGGACCGGTGCAAATCACGGCGCGTTTCATTTCCCAAGATAGATGGAACTGATATTCCTCATCATTTCGATGCGCTTTTCAGCCATGGTGTCGGCGACCAGATAGGTCGGGGTGTTGGTTTCTTTGGAAGTACGGATGATTTCACGGATCCGGTCGTAAATGACATCGACCTGGCGAACGACGGAATTGTAGTCGTAGCCGATGATTTCCTGATAGACGTTGATCAATCCGCCGGCGTTGATGACGTAATCCGGCGCGTAGAGGATGCCCATGTCGTGAATCTTTTGTCCATCGACCGCCGATTCCTTCAAGACGTTATTCGCGCAGCCCGCGATGATTTTGCATTTGAGGGTCGGGATGGTTTCTTCGTTGATGATCGCACCCAAGGCGCACGGGCAGAAGATATCGACATCCAGACCGATGATTTCTTCCGGTTTGACCGCCGTCGCGTTGAATTGTTTCACCGCTTCGTCGACGCGTTCAGTGTCGATGTCGCTCACATAAAGGACTGCGCCTTCATCGGCAAGATGCTTACAGATGATCATCCCGACATGACCCAAACCTTGGATAGCGACTTTCATGCCGTCCATCTTCGATGTTCCGGTCAGTTCTTTCACACATGCCTTGATGCCTTTGTAGACGCCCAGCGCGGTTAGCGGCGAAGGATCGCCGGAAGTGTTGCGCAGTCCGGTGACATGTTTGGTTTCCATATGGATGTATTCCATGTCTTCCGGTGTCGTTCCGACATCTTCGGCGGTGATATAACGTCCGCCCAGCGATTCGACATATTTACCGTAGGCACGCCAGAACGCCTCGCGACGTACCGTGTCCTGACGAAGTTTCTTTGAATTCCCGATTAACACCGCTTTGCCTCCGCCCAGATTCAACCCGGCGCAAGCCGCTTTCTTGGTCATCCCGCGCGCCAAACGCAATACGTCGAGCACCGCGTCATCCTCGTTGGCATATTCCCAGATGCGGGTTCCGCCCAACGCCGGACCCAAGGTCGTGTTGTGGATGCAGATGAGTCCTTTTAATCCCGAACTGCGATCATGCATGTAGACCAATTGCTCGTAACCATACTTCTCCATGTAATCGAATTTTTCCATTGTCCCTCTCCTGATGCGGTTCCGCATATGGGTTCTTCCCAAAACATCCAAAGGCAAGTATAACAAATGATTTTCGATTTTACTTCTTTTTTTGATTCATTTTGTTGTTTTCTTCATTTTAAATCCGATATTCATCGGCACTCTTCATTTACTTAGCGCCTTTTATCGGATTTTTTCAGTATTTTCTTGTTATTTTCGTTTTTAATTCTTATCCCGCACCTCGCTTTGGATGATAACTCCCTGTTATTTATCGGATTCTTGGAAATCCCATCCCTGTTTTGTTCAACTACAGTATAGCAAACTTTTTCACATGGATAGCATCGCAACAAGGATTTCGGCGTGAGAATTATGTGAAATTCGACGTTTTTGTAATCGCTTACATCATTCATTGAAAATGCATGAATCGGATTTCCTGAAACTTTGGAAACAAGTGAAGTAACTTCCTATCATTCACCCTTTTCGTAGGATAATCCCCTGTTTTTCGTATCGAACCGAAAAAAAGCATCTCCGCGCGGAGATGCTTTGACTAATACAACGTAAGGATTTTTTCTTCGATCTGACGACTCGTCAGGCCGAACTTATCCATCAGGTAATCGGTGGTCCCGACTTCACCGAACCGGTCGTCGACCGCGATCGTCAATTGCTTCGCGAGATGACCGACTTCGGAAAGCGCATGGGCGACGGCGCAACCCAATCCGTTGATCTTGTTGTGGTTCTCCGCGGTGACGATCAATTTCTTCCCTACGGCTTCGCTTCGAATCAACGTTTCATCCAGGGGTTTCACACTGAAGCAGTCGACCACTTCGACCGAAATCCCCTGCGTCGCCAACGAAGCGCGCACATTCAAGGCTTCGCCGACCATCTCGCCGATCGCATAGATGACGACGTCGCTTCCCGGGGCGACGACGATCGCCTTTCCGGTTTCGAATTCACTCGATGGATCGTAGATATCCGGCAGGACTTTGCGGGTCGCCCGGATGTAGACGACACCATCGATCGAAGCCGCTTCTTTCATGCACCATTTGAACTGCGTCGAATCGCTGGGTGCGAAGAGGGTGATGTTCGGTAAAGCCCGCGTCATCGCCAAGTCTTCCATCGACGTATGCGTCCCGCCGTTATGCGCCGCCCAGAACCCCGGGTCGGATCCGTAGATTTTGATGTTTGAGCGTTGGTAAACCCCCGACATATAGAGTTGGTCAAAGACTCTTCGCGTCGCAAACGGCGCGAACGTATGGATAAACGGAATCTTCCCCGTCAGCGACATGCCGGCGGCCGCCGAAACCATGTTCGCTTCGGAAATCCCCATGTTGATGCATCGGTCGGGATGGTTTTTGAATACGTTGGCGACCCCGGAAGCCCCTGCCAAATCCGCGTCCATGACGAGGATCGAAGGGTTGCTTTCGATCAATTCATTTAGTGTTTCTTGATAGACCGCGCGGATTTCCTTGGGGGTCTGGACCGTTGCGAATTGGATGTTCATTGCCGTCCCTCGCTTTCCACTTTATCGCTCAATCGTTGGATCAATGACGTCAAAGCGGTTTTACTTTCGCCGCTAAACCGGATGTGGTGATTGTCGAAGAGATTTTCGAAATATTCGTCGCCTTGACCCTTCACCGTATCCAGAACGATGCACTTCGCTTGGTCGTCGATCGAATCCAACTGTCGGATCGCTTCATAGATCGCGTCGACATCGTCCCCCTTGACGCGCAAGCATGCGAATCCGAACGCTTCCATTTTCATCACAAGGTCGAAAGGATTCATGATGTCTTTCGTCAATCCATCCAGCTGCTTGTGGTTTTCATCGATGAACACCAGAAGGTTCGATAGTTTTTGATGCGCGGCGAACTGGAAAGCTTCCCAAACCTGACCTTCATTGGCTTCGCCATCCCCCACGATCGCGAAGACCCGGTTGGGTTTCCCATCCATCTTGAACGACTTCGCGATCCCGGTCGCAAGCGAGATGCCCTGGCCCAGCGAACCGGTCGTCACATCGACCCCGGGGGTTTTCAGACGATCGGGATGCGAAGGCATGAGCGTTCCGTTTTCATTCAGCGTGTCCAGCATCGACAAGGGGACATACCCTTTCAATGCAAGGGTGGCGTAGAGCGCGGGTCCGGCATGGCCCTTGGATAAGACAAACCAGTCCCGATCTTGCCATGCGGGGTTCGACGGATCGATCTTCATCACGTGCCCGTACAAGACGGCAAGGGTTTCGACGATCGAGAAGGATCCACCCAAGTGTCCAAACCCTCTCTTTGAAAGCATTTTCGCCGTTTCCAAACGGATCCGGTCGGCGAAACGCTGGATTTTTACAGTTTCCATAGTCCTCCATTAAGAAGGCGTTATGCTTAGATAACGCCTTGTTCTTTCAGATAATCACTCAGCTTCGCTTCAAGTTCGGGTACCGAGATGATGTTTTGAAGCACGATGCACGGACCGTAGGCCGATAGGATGTCGACCATGTCCTTGCCGCAAACGAAGAGGTCGGCAGCCCCTTTATAGACGTCCGTCGCAGCGCAATGAGCGACTTCGATGTCTTCCACCCCTAATTTCTTCAATACTTTGTTGACATTCATTTCGACAAGGAACGAAGATCCAAGTCCGCTGCCGCAAGCGCATAAGATTTTTTCGAGTTTCATGTTGTACCTCTCTCGGTCTTATTTTAAACCAGGGAGAGGACGATTTCCATCCTCTCCCGGTTTTCAATTAAGATTTCGCTTTCTTGGGAGCGACGACGTTGTAAACGATGGGAAGAACGAACAATCCGACACAGACCGCCAATAAACCGGTGCCTTTGACGAAGTTCGCGATGTTGCCAATCAAGATCCCGACCGCCGTGAAGTCGGCGTCGGAGAAGGTCGTATTGGCGAAGCCGAGCGAACCCATGACAGGCATCAGCATCGCAGGCAGGAAGGTGATCAATAAACCATGTCCGAAAGCCCCCAGGATGGCGCCGCGGCGTCCGCCGGTCGCATTTCCGAAGACACCGGAGGTCGCGCCGCAGAAGAAGTGCGGGATGACGCCGGGAAGAATCAAAGCGGGGTTCAAGGTGCCTTGCAAGGCGAACAAGATGGCCAATCCGACCAAACCGCCGGCGAAGGAGACCAAGAAGCCAAGCAAGACGGCGTTTTCAGCATACGGGAAGACAACCGGGCAGTCCAACGCGGGTTTCGCATCCGGGACGATCTTTTCGGAGATCCCTTTGAACGCCGGGACGATTTCAGCCAATACCAAGCGGACACCGGCCAAGACGACATAGACGCCGGCCGCGAAGGTCAAGGATTGGATGATGGAGAACAAGAACCAGTGCGTACCGCCCAAGACCGTCGCGTCGAAATCCGGTTTGATGACGGCGGCGAAGGTAACCAGGACGAAGAAGATGAACATCGTCAGCGAGATCGCGACGGAAGTGTCACGAAGGAAGGATAGACGTTTCGGGAATTTGATGTCTTCGGTCGATTTCGAACCTTTTCCGACCAAGGAACCGATCCAAGCGGCGAAAACATAACCCAAGGTGCCGAAGTGGCCGAACGCGATGGAATCGTCGCCCGTGATCTTGACCATGGTCTTCTGGGCGATCGCCGGGAAGAACACCATCGTCAACCCTAAGAGCATCGATCCGCCGACATACAATTGCCAGCTGCCCGATTCCAAGCCTCCGACCGTCAGAACGACGGCGATCAAGGCGGCCATGTACAGGGTGTGGTGACCGGTCAGGAAGATGTATTTCATGCGGGAGAACCGGGCGAGAAGCAAGTTGGCGACCATGCCCAATGCCATGATGATGGCGGTGTCTTTCGCATAGGTATTCAGAGCCAATGAAACGATCGCTTCATTGTTGGGGACGACCCCTTGGACGGCGAANNGCGCCGATGACGATGAATCCAAGAATCGTTTTGATGGTTCCCTTAATGACGACTTCGATCGGTTTCTTCTGAGCGACAAGCCCGATGAGCGCGATCAAGCCGACGAGGATGGAAGGCGTGGATAGGATCTGCTGTAGGAAATTCAGAAATTGCTCCATGGTATAGTGTTTCCTCCTTTATACCTTTCCCTTTACTGCGTAGAATACTTCACGAAGAGCGCATAGATCTCTTCGGGGCTACCGGCTGACAGCAACTTCCCGACCGAGGCGTCGTCACCGAGGAATTCGGCGAGATGGACCATGGTTTGTAGGTGGGATGTCGAGTCTTCCGCAGCCAAGGTAATCAAGATACGGACTTCATAACCATCGGGTGTGAACTTCACGGGTTCTCTCAACAACAGAATCGCGATCTGCTGATGGATCACCCCTTGGTCCGGTCGGGCATGCGGTAACGCGATTTCCGGTGCCAGGACGTAATAGGGACCATAGATCGAAGTGTTCGTGAATATGCCGTCAACGTATCGTTCCTCGACGAATCCATGTTCGATCAAGGGGGCGACCGCGAGGCGGATCGCCTCTTTCCAATCCTCCACTTTCTCTACGATGCGGATATTTTCGACTGACAATAGTTGAATCATAAGAACTTCTCCAATCCGTCGTTCAACTCCGATCGGTTGAACTTCACTTGTATTTTACCCAGTGCACCCGCTCTACGTGAAGAACAATGTTTACATAGAGGTTTGTGCAAAACTTGGCAAGGTCTAGACGAGCTTTCGATAGTCATAGATGGTCTCCCCTGTTATGATCACGCAAAGAAATAGATAAACGTAGAATCGCGCATTGATTCCGCTGACGAGGACGTCGCCCAGCATCGCGATCAGAAAGCACATCGACAAAATGGATTTCATCCGGAGCGCTTGATGGTTCCATAAACTTTGAATCAGATTCTCCCTAGGCAAGACCCCGGTTTTTGCGAGGGCGATCTGCAAACCGTTGTTTTCGATCGAAGGAACTACGATGGGCTCGTTCAGCCCGGTCCCGTGTTTGGTGAAGCGAACCACAGCGGCGCATTTGGATTCGATACGTCCCAACGGTGCATCGCTGACCAAAAGCAGACTCTTGATGCGAATTTCATGACGGATCAAGACCGACATGAGGTCTTTCCCGATAAAACGGCTTTCATGCGCTTCGTTTCCATCCAAACGTACGACATGGTCCCCGCTTTCGTAACATTCCAGGTCGAATGCGACCCGTTTAACGTTCTCTTTTTGAAAGATATCCCTTGTTTTGGTCGTATAGAAGATGGTATATACCCCGTATTCCTTCAGTTGTTTCACTTTGGCTTCGACGTATTCCCATGTCCTTGGACGGATGATGGTGTCGCAGTTAAGCAACATGGCGTCAATCTTGGATATCGTCATAGGTTTCCTCCTGCGCGGTGATTTCTTCGAAGAACGAAATCACGTCCTCGCATTTCATATTTTCAAGTTCCCTCAAGTGTTCTTCCTTACTGATGATCTTCATCAAATCCTTCATGATCCCGAAATGACTGCTTTTGTCGATCGGCGCCAAGACGAACAACATCGACACGTCGCGGCCCATCATCGATACCGGTTCATCCAAAAGCAACAGGCTGAAACCCAAACTATTGACCCCGTCCTGGGGCAAGGCGTGGGCAAGGGCGATCTTGGGGCCGATGACGATGTAGGGTCCGAACTTCTCGACGTTGGCGACCATGGTGTCGATGTATCGCTGTTCGACGGCGTTGGAAACAAGCAACGGCGAACTGGCCAGCGCGATGCCGGTCTGCCAATCCGCGACCCGTTGGACCCGCCGAACTTTTTCAAGCGAAATGACATCGCACAGGCGGATGGAACCGTTACGGCTACGCGCCTCGACCAAGGAATGAGGCCGGTACAGGTGCGTCAAATCCTTGCGCAGTTTCTCAAACGACTCGCCGGAAACATAGTTCTGGATGATCCTTAGGACGTTATCCAAACCGACGCTTCCGTTTCGATTGACCATCCCGGTTTTCGCGATCCGGGAGAGTATCCGGATGCGGTCTTCTTCCGTCAAGACGGGGTTCACGCGGATGACCGGCAGGCGGCAGTTGACGTCGACCGTCGAAATGATGAAATCCGACACGCACAGGTATTTTTCCAGGTCTTCCGATCCGACGACCCCCGACACCACGATGTCCGGATGGAGGCTTTCGACCTCTGCACGCAACATGTAGGCCGTGGAGATCCCGTTGGGGCAAACCAATAAAACGCGCGAGGAGGTCGGAGCGTTGGATTTACGCCGCAAATATCCGCCGAAATGGAGCGTGATGTAGGCGATTTCGCTCTCCGGAATCGGCATCCCCAGGCGTTGCTTCAAGACGGAGACGGATTTAGAGGTGATTTCGAAGAGGTCGGGGTACGCATGGACGATGTCGGCCATGAGGGGGTTCCCGATCTGAATCCCGTATTTATAGCGATAGATCGACATCTGCAGATGCTTCGCCAGCATATCGACCAAGGGTTCCTTGTCTTCGAATTCGATGCACGCCAAGCGTTCAAACGCCAAGACGAGTTCACGGGCATCGTCATAGAGCGCATCGGACTTCTCCCCCGCTTCCTCGGCGATCGGGATTTGGACGCGCGAACCTAACAGGTGGATTGCAATATAGATCTTTTCGTTGCGTGTAAATCCGTCGAAATGCGTGTCGATCATCAGAAACTCTTTGGTTTCCACGATATCCTGGACATCGACGCCCGTAAGGTCCAAGCCTTCGCGGCGTTGGCGCAAGACGTAGATCAAGGTCGCCAAGCCGAAGATCATCCCTTCGACATAACTCGTCTGAAGTTTGTTTTCGATTTCGCGCAGAACCTCCATGGTCCTTTTTACTTCCTGTTCATCGTAAAAGGGCAACTCGTCGAGGTCGGGGATTTGCCTGTTTTCGATCAGAGGGATCAGGGGGGTAAGGTAATAGAGGAAAACGGCTTTCTGTTTAAAGAAAGGTCCTTCGACCGCATAGCCGTTATGGTTTTCGAATTCCAGGTTCAACCCGTATTTTTCCAGTTTTTGGCGAACGATTTTCATATCCGCGAACACGGTGTTGCGGCTTACGTCGCAGTATTTGCAGAGTTGCTCGACGAAGAGCGGTTCTTTCGACCCCAACAGCGAACAAATCAATAGACGCTGACGCTCTTTCGGCGAGAATACGTAATAATTCACCGATTTTTGGTCGACCAAGAGTTTTTGGATTTTCTCCCGTTGGACTTGCGTCAAAAAAATCCCGCGCGTCCGTTCATTTTCAATCTCAGGGATGCGATGGGCCGATAGCCAATCGTTGATCTTCCCCAGATCGTAATAGATGCTTCGCTTGGATACGTTCAAGGTCTTGGTCAGTTCGCTCAAACCGACATTGTCGCTTTTTTCGATCAAAGTCTTCAATATGGCGACGCATCGCGAATCTAGTTGCCAGATCATCTCATCACCTCGTGTTCATTCTATCAAACTTCATTCTACCCACAAAGAAAGAAAATTGCACAATGTTTGTGCAATTTTGGGTTGGTGTTATTGAAGATAAATCCGATAGTATTCGTCAAACGTCATGTTCTTGGTATTGAAGTCTTTCGCGGTTTCGATCCCGACATAGCGCCAGTGCCAGGGTTCGCTGATGTAACCAGTGATCGTTTGTTTGCTTTCGGCATAGCGTAGGATGAATCCGTAGTCTTCCGCGTTTTCCATCAGCCATTGATATTCTTTGGTGTTCTTGAAGGTGGACAACGACGAGGTCGACGTGATGATGTCGACCGCCAGGCCGGTCTGATGCTCGGAATGCCCGGGACGGGCGGAATAGGTATCCGCCTCCGCTTTCCCGTCGTTTGCCACATAGCGGTTATAGAGCGTATTCTGCGTCGCATAGCTGCGATAGGACGAGGTGACCTTGGGATGCAACCCATCCGCGATCATCGCCTGACACATCATGCTGAGCGCCAGGGCGGCTTCCTTGGTCATCACCGCTTTCCCGCAGACCGTGATCGTCGTCAACGCGCTGGGGACGAATTGCGACGACAGGTTGAAGTACTTGTTGACGAGGATCAGATTCCCCTTCGAGGTTTCCGAGGCCGTAATCCCGGTATAATAGGAGCGGTCGGTTTCCGTGTTGACCCGCTCTTGTACGACGCGCAAGGTCGCACTCGGCACTTTTTTCCAATAGGTCAAATAGGTCGGAAGATCGCCAAGGATCGTCAATTCGGACGTCACCAATCCTTCGTACTTCGCATCATATCCATGCGACACGATATCTTTTATCGTTTCATCGCTTAACCCAAGCAATACATCCGCCGCCGCTTCGCTATATCCCGTATCCAGAATCAAACGATACATCGGTTCGGCCAGATAGGTTTTCCATTGATTCAAGAACGCATACCCTTCTAGTTTCGCGAGGATTGATTCATCCGCAAGCAGGATCGTTTCCAGATCCGTCTTAGAATACCCGATCCCTTTCAGTGTCGCATAATGCGGAACGGTCAGGATCTCGACGATGTCTTCCTGGTATTCCTCCACCAGGATCTCGGACAATTCTTCCAACCCGTGTTCGTTGATGATTTCGATCTGATCGTCGTTATATCCGATTTTATTGAGTTCCCGATAATTCGGGATCGTGTTTTCCTTGATGAACACTTCGATTCGATCCAAGGAGAGGATCAGCACCATCAGTATTCCGGCGATGACGACCCAGGGCTTCAGTTTTCTCTTTTTCATATCCAATCTCCTTCAAACATCTATTCTACCTCTTTATCAAAGGAATATCATACTAACTTGATGATTGTCGATTGAACTTTTCGAGAAATACTCGCTATATGTTTTAGCATTTCGACTTATGCTGATATATATGTTTATTATGTAATTCACTTTCATTGCCTAGATTAAAACTTTACATCGCCGCTTCCTTAAGCAAATATTCATACAACCCTTTTCTTACATACAGAATATTCTCAGGTGGTCCGAAAAATTTCCGAATATTTTTTAGTGCATTCTTTTTCCCTTCCCTGAAAATCGGGAGTATCCATTCATTAAATGCGACATCAAAGTACGGCTCAGTTTCTTCAACTGTAAATTTACCATATTCGAACAGTCCCGATAAATACCGCTTGTCACCATCTATCGCTGGAAACATAATCCTGTGACTAAAATCTGTATCCCAAACTTCTTCTAAATTCGGCAGATTTTTATTATATCCTTTGACCGAAAAACAAAAATTTACATAATATGTCGCCGCATAACTAGATTGAAAGAAGATCGACAGTACATAATCCTCATTTTCCAGGAAGTAGCCATTCTTTATTTTCACAAGTCCATATTTATAAAACATTTTCTTGCAGAGACTTTTAAATTCGTTCTTTTCCATTTCGTACAATTCTTCCTTTCATATTATGAATCGATAATTAAATGGAATCTTTATCGAGCGTCATAGAATCTTCGAGTAATCAAAACACTTAACATAATGCAATGTATGTTTCTCTTCTATTCTGGAGATGGTTTTGAGTTAATGACCTGGATTGTTAATGACACACATAAATCAGGCGCTCTGCAGATCTCAACAACACAATTGCCTTCTATGGAGAAATCGATTGTATGTTCAATTTCAAACTCTCCATTTCCATCAGTATCAAATGGAACGATATTAACAATATCGAAGTGTTTAGAAATCGTAGTCAGCTTTATTTCCCCATCACTCAGATCAAGTTCGTGATCTATTCCAATATAGTATTTCAGTTTAGAGGGATATTTCAAGATTTCGATCTTATTGTATTTTAAGCTAGCGTCACACCCGGCAAATGCAATCATCGAGAAAAGGATGATTATCATGAGTTTTATACGTTTCAAAAATTTCATCTCCTTCCTCATGATTTCAACATAGAATGGTGCTTTTATTTACAAGAGTCTAATCCTACTTTTCGATTATGTATACGTATTCTAGATTCTCTTTCATGTTATTAAAAATGGTAATGGCATAAGGGATTTCTTGAATGAGGTCTAGAAGATAAGTATAGTCCTCCACAAGTTCTTTATAACCAAGCATCCATCCGTTAATCGAATCAGAATTGAATGAGTTGCAGTGCCAATTGTAGGGTAAACTTGAATCGACGATGTCAAACAAATCACTTGGGAACCATTTCGGCGTAAAATATGACTCATTAACGATGAGAAATCTTACTTCGTTTTTGAAGTACATTACACCATAACAATCATAGACTTTATCAACTGCTAGATCGTACCCATCAGTCTCATTGTCGATAACAACTTGATTATCTATGATTACGTAAAAGTCATCATCAAGAGCACTTTTTTGACCACCCGGTTTAATGAGTGTTTCTAAAAAACCTTTTCTTGTCAGTTTGTTTGCAACACATTTTACTCTCATATTTCCCCCTTTTGCCCATATGATCATCGCTATTTTGTTGATTTATGTACTTGATCGATATCGAAACTTCACGATATGTTTGTTTCATCATAACCCAGTTTTTTGATGTCGGTCAACAAAGGATCGAAAAAATCCGCAAGATTTCTCTTGCGGATGTTCAAGTCTTTAGTCTTGCAGGTCTTGTTTAAGTTGGTCGTATTGCTCTTTGGTGATTTCGCCGCGAGCATAGCGTTCTTTGACGATCTGCAGCGGGTCTTTGCGAGTGGGTGAAACCGGGAAACTACCGTTTGTACGGCGGTCGCGGTCCCAGATCCACCAAATCACTAAAAGGATAGGGATCCACATCATGGTGTTTTCCTCCTTAGTCTTTCAGATCGTTGATCAGACGATCGAATTCTTCTTTTGTGATCTCGCCTTTCGCATAGCGTTCTTTCACGATGCGAAGCGCTTTGTTTTCGACAGGTGCGATCGTCGGTGCGTTCTTATGCGAACGACGGACGAAGTAAACGATCAAACCGATGACAAGCGTAAAAACAGAATCATCAAGACCGGCATCAACCAAGCATATTCGCCAAACCATCCCATGCGTGAGAAACGGTCGACGCCCCACCAACCATCGCGAATGCGATCAGCGTTGAAATTCATCATAGACAACCCTTCTTTCTTCCGGATCCTTCCGGTACAAATCAATCATAGCCTATCTTTGTGACAAAAGTGTGGCGATGCACATTCGAATCGAAAAAAATAACGGGAAGCCCGTTATTGTAAGTCCGATATGAATTGGTCGTATTGTTCCTTGGTGATTTCGCCTTTGGCATAGCGTTGTTTCACCACATCCAAGGGGACGTTGGAGCCAAGATTGGGTGCCGGGTTGGTTGCGACGGCGCGTTTGAGGCGCGATCTGCGGACAAGGTGGATGATCAGACTGATGACTGCGACCCAAAACAAGACATGGAGGAGTACGCCGAGCCAACCGAATCTCTGAACCATCCAGAAACGGCCGACGAAGCGGGCGGAGAATACGTTAAGTAAGAACATAGGGGTTTCCTTCTTTCGATCTCAAGTGACCTTGATGAACCCATTGTAAGGAAAGTTTGTTACGAAATTGTGGCGAAGACATCAAGAAAGTGCTATTTTAAAAGGTTTTCGGCTTCTTTGACGGAAAGGACGCGTCCGTAGGAGACGACTTTTTCGTCTTTGACCAGGGCGGGCGTACTCATGACGCCGTAGCCGACGATGGTCTTCACATCGGTCACTTTTTCGATCGTCGCTTCCAATCCGAGATTATTCGCGGCTTCGCGGACGTTGGCTTCCAAACGTTGGCAGTTGGGGCAACCTTTGCCCAGGATTTTCAAAATCATGTTTCTTCCTCCACCGGTTCTTCCGGTTAAATGAGTACGCTTTGGAATGCATTGAGCAGGAATCCGATCAGCATGATGCCCATCGAAACATACAGGACGAACATGCCGAGCAGTTTGGGTTTGATGACGTTCTTCAACATCACGATGCTGGGGACGGAGAGGGCGGTGACCGCCATCATGAAGGAGAGGACCGTTCCGATGCCCACGCCTTTCGCGACCAACGCTTCGGCGATCGGCAAAGTACCGAAGATGTCGGCGTACATCGGGATGCCCACCAATGTCGCCAAGGGAACGGAGTACCATTTGTCCTGACCCAAGAGGGCCAAGATCCAGGATTCGGGGATCCAGTTGTGGATCAGTGCGCCGATCCCGACGCCGATCAACACGTACGGCCAGACTTTATGGAAGATTTCCTTGACTTGGGTAATGGCGAAATCGATGCGTTCTTTACGCGTGAGGACGACGTCGTCCAGTTCCATCAGCGGGGTTTTGAAGACGAAGGCTTCGATCTGGTCTTCCATCTTCAACTTCGACAGGAACGTCCCGCCGAGAACGGCCAACACCAAGCCGACGACGACATAGGCCAAGGCGATCTTTCCATTGAACACACTGACTAAAAGTAGGACCGAGGCCAGATCGACCAAGGGGGATGAAATCAGGAAAGAGAAGGTCATCCCGATCGAAAGTCCGGCGCTGGTGAATCCGATGAAAAGCGGGATCGAGGAGCAGCTACAAAACGGGGTGATCGTCCCCAGAAGCGCCGCCAGGATGTTGGCGCCGATCCCTTTGAAGCGACCCAGGATTTTGCGGGTCCTTTCCGGCGGGAAATAACTCTGGATATAGGAGACGATGAAGATCAGGACGCACAAGAGGATGAAAATCTTGATCGTATCGTAAAGAAAGAAGACGAGGCTGGCGCCGATTTGATCCAACGGATCCAACCCGAGTCGGGCGGCGATCGCTTCGATCCCCTCTTTCAACCAATTCATTTTCAGAAAAACATCGTTAAACCAGAGAAAGAGTTCCATGTTACCTCCAACATATTGATATGCATCTATATGTTAAACCTTATATCGATGAATGTCAATGTGCTAGAGTTCGCATTGCGTCAAGAATTTCAACGGACGGAAGAGTTCCTTGAGTTGGTCCTGCGCGATCGGATTGATGGAATAGCGCATCCAGATGCCGTCCTTGCGGACGTTGATGATCCCGCTGTCGACCAGTTTATGCATGTGATGGCTCAGGGTCGGTTGGCTGATCGAGAATTTTTCCAGGAGGTTGCAGGCGCAGCACTCCTTCCCCGTCAGCGAGGTGTAGATGGCATAACGGATCGGATCCCCCAACGCCTTGAAGATCAACACCGGGTCGATCGGTCGGATGAGTCTGCGTAACCCTTCGTTCGCGGTTTCGATCGCCGTATCCAAGAGATCCTTGGCGTAGGGTTGAAGGCGAAGCTGCGTCCATTCCTGGGGTACGTTCGCATCGCTCTCGCGATAGGCTTCCAACTTCGGCGAGTAATCCAATTGATGGAAACTGAACTGTAGACCCTTGACTGAAACATAGGTCACGTCGTCGGCGATGTGGATTTCGATGCCTTCGATGTCCTGGTCGATCAGATTCTCCAAGATTCGGGCCACGTCTTCCTTGAAGTAATATTTTTTTCTAAAATAAGGCACCGCATAGTCTTTCTTCACATAGGAGTTCAGAAAGTTCATCGACGCGAAGAAAAGGAAGGCGGAATCTTGGTCCACGACGGGAAGATAGGTCATGCGTTTCGCAAAGACGGCGTCCTCTTCGCGCAAGATCACCTCTTCATCCGGCTGGTCGTCGGTCATTTTTAGTTTCAGTTCTTCGATCGTCATGGTATCTCCTTCATATCGACGGTTATCGATGTATATCGATTGAAGTATACCACAACTTTGTAAAAAAAACCTTCTTTCGAAGGTTAGAGTCCAAAACTTAAGGTGGCTTCGCAGACCAGGTCTTCGCCGACATAGGCTTTCGCCTCGGCGACGCCATAGCGTGAACGCAGGTTGGTCATCCGGCATTCCAGTCTCAGCGTATCCCCGGGGACGACCTTGCGGCGGAATTTCGCTTCCTTCACCCCGGCGAAATAGGCGATCTTCCCCTTCATTTCAGGGAGGCTGAGGACGGCGATCGCGCCGACTTGCGCCAGCGCTTCCAGAATCAACACGCCCGGCATGACCGGTTCGCCCGGGAAATGCCCGACGAAATACGGTTCGTTCATCGTGACGTTTTTCAGTCCGATCGCATATTCCCCTTCTTTGAGTTCCAACACACGGTCGACCAAGAGAAACGGCGGACGATGCGGGATGATTTCCATGATTTGTTTGATGTCCATCAGTCCACCCACTTTTTAAAACAAAGGCTGGCGTTGTGTCCGCCGAATCCCAACGAATTCGACAAGGCATAGGTGTAGTCCTTTTTGATCCCCGTGTTGGCGATCACGTTGAGGTCGCATGCCGGGTCTTGTGAGCGTAGATTGACGGTCGGGGGAAGATAACCCATTTGAAGCGATAAGGCGCAGATGATGGCTTCGATCGCGCCGCTGGCGCCCAAAAGATGACCGGTCATGGATTTGGTGGAAGAGACGTAGAGGTCTTTGAACTTCTCGCCCCACACCGCTTTCACGGCCAGGGTTTCAAACGCATCGTTGAGGGGCGTCGAGGTGCCATGGGCGTTGAGGTAGGTGACATCGCTCGGTGTGATGTTTGCGGTATCCAAGGCTTGACGCATGGCGCGTGCCGCGCCCGATCCGTCGGTGCTTGGCGAAGTGATATGATAGGCGTCGCAGGTCGCGCCGTAGCCGACGACTTCGGCGTAGATCTTGGCGTTGCGACGCAAAGCGTGTTGGAGTTCCTCCAACACCAGGCATGCCGAGCCTTCACCCATGACGAACCCGCTGCGATCGATGTCAAACGGGATCGACGCACGATGGATGTCTTCGATTTCGGCCAAGGCTTTCAGCGCGGTGAACCCGCCGATCCCTAAGGGCGTGATCGAGGCTTCCGCTCCGCCGGCGACCATGACGTCATGGTAGCCGTCCTTGATCGAACGGAAACAATCGCCGACCGCGTTGGCGGATGCGGCGCAGGCCGTCACCGAAGAAGAACACATCCCCAACGCCTGAAGTTCGATCGCGATGTTGCCCGCGGCCATATTGATGATGGATTTCGGGATGAAATACGGGGAAATGCGATCCGCCCCGCGTTCCAACAGTTTCGTGTGTTCGGCTTCGATGGTTCCTAACCCACCGATTCCGCTGGAGACGATGACACCGAAACGGGTGCGGTCGAATTCAGCGGATGCGAGGTTTGAATCCGCATAGGCTTCGCGCGCCGCGACAAGCGCATATTGCGTAAACTTATCGAGATTCTTCTTTTCTTTGGGGGTCAGGGTGTTTTCCCATTCGCCCGGTTTCACTTCGGCGGCGATTTTGACTTTATGGTTGGCGGTATCGAACGAAGTGATCCGATCGATCCCGCAGCTTGCCTGAAGCAGGCTTTCGCGCACTTCCGCAAGGTTGTTTCCGATGGGCGTAAGGGCGCCCATGCCCGTGATGACGACGCGTCGTGCCATGTTACATTACCATCCCGCCGTCGACGCCGATCGTTTGACCGGTGATATAACGGCTTTTCGCTGAGACTAAGAAAGAAACCAGATCGGCGACATCCTGCGCGCTTCCGAAGCGCGCCAACGGAATCCGGCTTAACATCTGTGACGTTTGGTCTTCGTTGAGTTTCAAGGTCATGTCGCTTTCGATGAAGCCCGGTGCGATCGCGTTGACCCGCACGTTGCGGCTTGCGACTTCCTTGGCCAGACTCTGTGTGAAACCGATGACACCGGCTTTGGAGGCGGCGTAATTGGTCTGCCCCGCATTCCCCATGCGACCGACCACCGAGGAAATGTTGACGATCGACCCGGCGCATTTCATGAGGTATTTCAGACTCGCCTTGGACATCATCCAGGTTCCTTTGAGGTTGGTGTCAAGGACGGCATCGTATTCATCCTCGCTCATGCGAAGCAAGAGGTTGTCTTTGGTGATCCCGGCGTTGTTGACCAACACATCCAATCCATTGAAGGATGTTATGGCGCACGCGACGATGCGTGCGCAGTCTTCCGCTTTGCTTACGTTTCCTTGGACGACGACGCTTGGCGTATACGCATCGCATTTCGCCTTCACTTCTTCGGCCAACGTTTGATTCCCGTTATAGTTGACCACCACGTTGTAGCCATCTTTCGCCAAGGTGATGGCGATGGCGGCCCCGATGCCTTTGGAGGCCCCCGTTACGATTGCGACTGGACTCATCGCGGATCTCCTTTCAACCCGTCTAGGGTTTCATTCAACGAAGCAAGATCTTCCACATGGAAACATGCGGGTTCCCATCCGGATTTCTTGACGAAACCCGTCAGGGTGGTTTTCGGACCGATTTCAATTACCGTATCGACGCCCGCGTTACGCAGGGTTTCAAGCGTTTGGGTGAATTGGACCGGATGGGAGACTTGATTGACAAGATTGGTTTGCAAGCTTTCTTGCGTACAGAAGTCCCCGGTGAGGTTACTGACGATCGGGATGGTCATCGGTTTGATTCCGATTTCTTGAAACAGATTGTCCAGTTGATTTTCGACGTTTGTCAGAAGCGACGTGTGGAACGGTCCGCTGACCGGAAGTTCGATCAAGCGACGAACTCCTTTTTCTTTCAGGAAGGCGACGGTCGCCTCGATGGCGACGCGCTCGCCCGCGATCACGATCTGACCCGGACAGTTGAAATTACTGATCGCGCATACGCCGAGATGGCGGTTTTGGTCAAGGGCTTCCTGGATGAGGTCTTGGGAAGTGGCGAGGACGGCGACCATTTTACTGTCGATGCCCGTCACCGCTTCTTCCATCCATCGACCGCGCAGGGTTGCGATGCGCAATACCTCTTCATCCGTGAAGACGCCGCTTGCGAAGCAGGCGGTGTATTCACCCAGGCTTAATCCTGCCACGACATCCGGATGGACATCGTTGGATAACAAGGCGTTATAGGAAAGGATCGAGGTGAACACCAGAGCTTTTTGGGTATATCGGGTTTGGTTTAAAAGTTCGATCGGACCTTCTTGACACAAAGCCACAAGGTCGCCATGTTGCTTGACGAATTCGAGGTTCGCCGGATGGTCGTAGAATTCTTTCCCCATGCCGAGGTACTGGCTGCCCTGTCCGGGGAATAGGAATGCGATTTTTCTCATCTTTGTTCCCCTTTCAGTTCATCCATCAATTCATGCACGCTTACGATCTTGTCTAAACGATACCCGTTGGATCCGGTGAAGACCAGACCGTGTTGCGGATCGCCGCTGACCGATGTGATCAGCGCTTCGGTGATGCAATAAGGGGTCGCCAAGGGGTTGCACGGCGTCAAGCAGTTGACACAGCGGGTCGCCCGGCGAAGTTCCCCGTTCAATGCCGCGACGAAAGGCGTATTGACCCCCCTGCCCGGTAAGCCGACCGGGGAGATCGTGTACACGATGTCTTCTTGGTTGGCATCGAGCAGGGTTTGTTTGAAATTCATATGCGCATCGCATTCATGGGTCGCGATGAAGCGGGTCGCCATCTGGACGCCGTCGGATCCTTGTTCGATCAGGTCGACGATGTCTTGATGGGTGTAGACCCCGCCTGCGCAGAAGATCGGGATTTTGCGTCCGATGCGTTCTTCGACTGGACGGACGACGTCGATCACGTCGCGCAGGATTTCATGAAGTTCGGGAAGATTGCCTTTGGCGATCTCTTCTTTGGAGATCCCCAAATGCCCGCCGGCCAGCGGTCCTTCGATGACGATGAAATCAGGAAGGCGTTGGGTCCGTTTTTCCCAGACGCTCATGATTAAACGGGCGGCTTTGCCGGAAGAGACGATCGGCGCCAAGAGAATGGCGGGATTGGTGACGATTTGAGGCAGATCCAAAGGAAGTCCCGCCCCGCTGATGATCGCGTCGATCGGCTGGGTGTTCAAGAATTCCCAGATTTCCTTATGTTGCTTCCCGGCCACCATGACGTTGACCCCCAACATCCCCTTCCCTTCACTCATCGATTTCGCCAAGGCGATTTCGTGGGTGAGGGCACGTAGGTTGGCTTGGAGGGAATTCTGGTAGAAGTCGCTCTCCCGATATCCGGGTTGGGCGGCGGAAATGACCCCCATGCCGCCTTCGCGCATCACGGCCGAGGAAAGTCGATGGAGGGAAACGCCGATGCCCATGCCGCCTTGGATGATCGGGACGTCAAGGGTACGGTTGCCCAGGACGACCGGTTTCAGGGTAGTCGCCATGTGCTCATCTCGCTTAGTACTTTTTTCGCATCATCCATCAGTTCGTTTAGGATGACGCGCAAGGGTCTGATTTCTTTGATCATCCCCGCGACTTGACCGGCCATGACGGACCCGGTCTTCACATCGCCGTCCAAGACCGCGCGACGCATCGAACCCAGGGTCAGTTTTTCAAGTTCTAAGGTGGTGGTACCGTTCTTTTCCATGTCGATGTAGGTTTTCGTCATTTCGTTGCGCAGACAGCGCACCGGGGCGCCGACGCTGCGTCCGGTGACTACGGTATCGATATCCTTCGCATCCAGGATCGCTTGTTTATAGTTGATGTGGATGGGGCATTCTTCCGAGACCAACAAGCACGTCCCGACCTGTACGCCTTGGGCGCCCAAGGCCAAGGCGGCGACCAGTTGACGCCCGCTGGCGATGCCGCCTGCGGCGATGACCGGGATCTTCACGGCGTTGACGATCTGCGGGACCAAAGCCATGGTGGTGAGTTCACCGACGTGTCCGCCGGATTCCGTCCCTTCCGCGATGATCATGTCGACCCCGAGACCTTCCATGCGTCTCGCCAAGCCGACCGACGGGACGACCGGGATGACTTTCACACCAGCTTCTTTGAGCTGAGCGACATACTTGGCGGGGTTCCCCGCCCCGGTCGTGACGACCGGCACTTTCATTTCCGCGACCAGTTGGGCCAAGGCATCGCTATGCGGGTTCATCAGCATCAAGTTGACGCCGAAAGGTTTGTCCGTCAAGGAACGGCAGGTCTCAATCTCGAGACGGATCTGGTCGGCGTTGCGACCGCCCGTGGCGATGATGCCCAAACCGCCCGCGTTGCTGACGGCCGCTGCGAAAGCGCCGGTGGCGATGTTCGCCATCCCGCCCTGCAGGATCGGTTTTTCGATCGATAAGAGTTCACATATCGTGTTCATGGTTGTTTCTCCTTAGACACTCAGCACGAAGGCGCCGTAGGTCAGTCCCGCCCCGAAGCCGATCATCATGATTTTCTGACCGGGGAGCAGGCGGTTATCTTTCTTCAATGCGGTAAGCGCGATGGGGATCGAAGCCGCGGAAGTGTTTCCGATGTCTTCGATCACCGAAACGAATTTGGCGTCGGTTTGTTTGAAGGTCTTGGCGATGTAGCTTGTGATCCGTTGGTTGGCTTGGTGAAGCACCACATGGTCCAGATCATCCAAGGTCATCCCGGTTTCCTGTGTGAATTCCTTGATGGCGCGCTGGATCGCCTCGATGGCGAACTGGAAGACCGCGGTTCCGTCCATCTGGACTTTCTGCGGTTGCGCTTCATGGGTGACCAGGGGGTTGTTGACGGGGACGCCCGGGGCGAACAAGCTGCATTTCGCATCGAATTTGCGATAGGTTTTCGACCAGAGGCTTTTCCCTTCACCCGTATTGCTGAGGACGACGGCGCCCGCCCCGTCCCCGAAGAGGATGCAGGTGCGGCGGTCGCTAAAGTCCAATACTTTCGAGATGACTTCGGCGCCGATCAAGAGGATGTGTTTGTATTTGCCCGTACTAAGAAGCGCGTTGGCGGTTTCAAGTCCGTAGACAAACCCCGAGCAGGCTCC
>DOUE01000037.1:0-16847 GCA_003520745.1 Erysipelotrichaceae bacterium | reverse complement strand
GAGCGGCTATGGATCCATTCGTGGTTGGTGTCCACGATTTTCGCCATGTCGTCGTTGGTGAAAACGGCTGAGGGAAGATAGGAACCCATGCCTTTCAAAGTGAAACTCATGTGTTGACCTCCCCGAAGCGACGTAGTCTTTCATAACGGTTCGCCAAGAGCGTTTCCGTTTTCAGTTTTCTCAATTGGATCAATTCCTCCCGTAGATGTTGGGTGAAAGAAGCCACGACTTTTTCGGGTTGAACGTGGATGCCTTCGATCGGTTCGTCGACGATGATGTCGACGAACCTGTTTTGTTTTAAATCCTGGGCCGTCATCTTCATGTACGCGGCGGCTTCGGCCGCACGCGTCGCGTCTTTATAGAGGATGGTCGCGAAGCCTTCGGGCGACAAGATGGAATACACGGCGTGTTCAAGCATGATGAGTTTATCGCAGATCGACAACGCGAGCGCTCCGCCGCTCCCGCCTTCGCCCAAGACGAAGGTGATGATGGGGACCTTGAGTTGCGACATTTCCATAAGGTTGCGGGCGATCGCTTCGCCTTGTCCCTTTTCTTCCGCCCCGATCCCGGGATACGCCCCCGGCGTATCGACGAACGTCAGGATCGGTCTTCCGAATTTTTCCGCCTGCTTCATCATCCGCAGCGCTTTTCGATAACCTTCGGGCGTATTCATCCCGAAATTGCACATCAAGTTTTCCTGTAGGTTGCTTCCTTTGCGTTGGGCGATGATCGTGACCGGTACGCCCAGGAATCGGGCCAGCGCCGTGAACATCGCGCAATCGTCGCCGCTTTGACGGTCGCCGTGCATTTCGATGACATCGGTGAACATCGCGTTGACGAAGTAGAGCGCGTTGGGTCGTTTACTATATCGTGCGATCTGGACTTTGGTCCAAGGGTCGGGTTGAAAAAAGAGGCTTTTGCGCAGGAAATCCTGCTCGAGCTTCAATTTATCGGCGTTCTCCGCCGATTCTTGATCCACCGCGTTGTTGATTTCTTCTTTCAACTCGATCAACCGGTTCAATTGTTCCTGGATGTTCATTTGGTTCCTCCATGCATGCTTAAGAGGGTGCCCAGCAGAAGGCGTTGTTCTTTACGCGGCACGATCGCATCCACGAATCCGTGGGCGAGTTGGAACTCGGCGGATTGGAATCCTTCAGGCAAAGTCTGTTTGATCGTGTTTTCGATGACCCTTTGTCCCGCAAACCCGATCAGGGCTTTGGGTTCCGCAAGGATGATGTCGCCTAGGCTCGCAAAGCTGGCGGTGACGCCGCCCGTGGTCGGATGGGTGAGGAAACTGATGAATAGCAAGCCTTTTTCGTGGTGTCTCGCCAAGGCGGCCGAGGTTTTCGCCATCTGCATCAAGGAATAGATCCCCTCTTGCATACGGGCTCCCCCCGAGGTCGCGCTGATGATGACCGGCAACCGTTTGCGGGTCGCGCGTTCGATCGCCCGGGTGATCTTCTCCCCCACGGCGCTGCCCATCGAGGCCATCATGAAACGGTTGTCCATGACGCATAAAACACACGGATGATTCAGGATGTTCGCGCTGCCGCAGACCACGGCCTCGTGAAGCTGCGTCTTTTGTCTGTTCAGTCCGAGTTTTTCGCGATAGTCCGGGAAATTCAAGGGATCTTTCCCGATCAGGCTTTTATCCCATTCGTCGAAAGATTTTTCATCACACCACAGTTTGATGCGCGTATAGGCGTCGATCGGTTCGTGGTGGCCGCATTTCACACAGGTGTAAAACGCCCTCTGAAAAGCGGACACTTCCATCATCTCGCCGCAGCTCGAACACGCCCGCATTAAACCGTCGGGCGCTTCTTTGCGTTCGGGCTGGCTTTTTTTATTGCGCCAACTCATGAAGTCGGCGATTTTCTCTTTTCGGAATAAAAACGGTTTCTCCATTACAGTACCACCTCGTCCTGATGTTTCGCCATGAAGGACGTCGTGTAGTTGCCCTTCAGGAATTCGGCGTGATGCAGGATCAGATATTGCATGTCCAGATTGCAGGTCAATCCTTCGATGATGCATTCTTCAAGCGCAGCGCGTAGTTTCTTGATCGCGCCCAGACGCGAGGTATCGAACGCCAAAATCTTGGCGATCATGGAATCGTAATACGGACTGATGGTCGCGCCGTTGTACATCGCGCTATCCACGCGTACTTTCGGCCCGGCCGGAAAATGCAGGAAACGGATCGTCCCCGGGGAAGGGGCGAAGTTCAGTTTCGGATTCTCCGCGTTGATGCGGACTTCGATCGCATGGCCGAGTAGTTGGATTTCCTCTTGCATAAACGGCAAAGCGAGACCGGAAGCGATCTTCAACTGTTCTTTCACGATGTCGATGCCGGTCACCAGTTCGCTGACCCCGTGTTCGACCTGCAGGCGCGTGTTCATTTCCATGAAATAGAACTTGCGGTCCTTGTCGACGAGGAATTCGATGGTTCCGGCGTTGCGGTACCCGATATGTTTGGCGGCACGTACGGCCGCTTCGCCCATTTCACGGCGCAGGTCGTCGTCGAGGAAGCGCGAAGGGCTTTCTTCGATGAGTTTCTGGTTGCGGCGTTGGATGCTGCAATCCCGCTCGAACAAATGCACGACGTTCCCGTAGGCATCCGCCAACAACTGGAACTCGATGTGCTTGGGGTCGCGCACGAATTTTTCGATATACATGTCCCCGTTGCCGAAGGCGCTGCGAGCTTCGTTGGATGCGATGTCATAGGCGTCGGCCACTTCATCGCGCTTGTCGACGATCCGCATGCCGCGTCCTCCGCCGCCGTGGGCGGCTTTCAGGATGACCGGATAACCGATCTTGTCGGCGATTTCCAAGGCTTCTTTTTCATCGCTTACGATTCCTTGCGATCCTTCGACGACCGGCACCCCGGCTTCGCGCATCGCTTGTTTGGCTTGGGCTTTATCCCCCATCTTCTCCATGACTTCCGCGCTGGGTCCGATGAACACCATCCCGCATTGTTCGACCATGCGGGCGAAACCTGCGTTCTCGCTGAGAAACCCGAATCCCGGATGGATGGCGTCGCAGTGATAATACAAGGCGGCGCTGAGGATGTTGGAGACGTTGAGATAACTCTCGCTGCTGCGGGGACCTCCGACGCAGACCGCATAGGTCGCCAGTTGGGTATGCAAGGCTTCCGCATCGGCGCTGGAGTAGATCGCCACGGTTTCGATGCCGAGTTCCTTGCAGGCCCGGATGATCCGGACGGCGATTTCCCCGCGGTTGGCGATGCAGACGCGTTTAAACATGGTCTTCCTCGATTTCGAAGAGAACATCGTCGAACGCGACCAAGTCCCCGTCGTTGCGTGCGATCTTGACGATCGTCCCGCTTACCGGGCTTTTGACTTCGTTCATGACTTTCATGGCTTCCAGGATACAGAGCGCCTGGTTGACCTTGACTTTATCTCCGACGCCTACGAAAGGCGGCGTGCTCGGGGACTTGCGACTGTAGTACGTGGCGACCAGCGGGGCTTTCACAAGTGTCCCTTGCGTACACGGAAGAGGCGCCGGCTCACTAACAACCCGGCTCGCTTCAGCGTGTGAAGGATGCACGATTGTGTGTCCGGCGCCTCGCTTCAATTCGATCGTGCCGTCTTCGTCTTCCAGTCTCAGTTCCTGAATATCGCTGGACTTCAACAGCGCCATCAGCGCCTGGATCTTGTCGATATTCATGGTCGTGCCTACTTCAGACTTTCGATGTAGGTGACGATGTCCTGCACGGTGATGAATTTCGCCGCGGCTTCGTCGTCGACCTTGATGTCGAAGGCGTCTTCCAAGGCGATGGTCAATTCGACCGCATCCAGGGAATCGGCGCCCAAGTCTTGCTTTAACTGGGATTCAAGTGCTACACTATTTACGTCAACGTTGAGGTTTTCGGCGATCACTGCTTTTACTTTTTCGAGAATCATGTTGTTTTCCCTCCTATGGTAAAACAGTGTCATTATAATACTTTGATTTTAAAAGTAAATACGATTAACGCTATTTTATGCACTGTAATGGCTTACATTCTTAGGTTTCATGCAATCTTCACAAAGGAGGTTCCCCCATGAGTATCCCGATGGCCCACGAAATACGACGTTTCGACGTCCTCGATTCGACCAACGATTATTGTTTCAGGGCGCAGGAGGAACTGCGCAGCGGCAGCGTCGTGATGGCTTCGTATCAGACCCAAGGCAAAGGGACGCAAGGCCGCAAATGGAGTTCCGACCGCGATGAGAACCTGCTTTTTTCAATCCTGTATAAGGATGAATCGTTTACTTCTTCCCCTCTGTTTAGTCATCGGGTCGCCCTGGCGATCGTGTTCGCATTGCGTGAATACAGTCTTACCCCCCAGATTAAATGGCCCAACGACATCTTGGTCGACCATCGTAAGATCGCCGGGATTCTGATCGAAACCAGCGGCGGGAGCTGCGTCGTCGGGATCGGGATCAACGTGAACCAGACGAAGTTCCCCCAAGACCTGCGTATGCCCGCCACCTCCTTGATCCAACAGGTGAAACAACGCCATGAACCGCTTGCCCTCTTACTGAAGGTGTTGGATGCCTTGGACGAGGTTTTAACCCTCGATGACGAAACTCTGCTCGTCAACTATAAAGCCGTGCTCTATCAACTCGGATTGCCTTGTGTGGTGAAACAGAAAGAAGACACGGTCGTGGCGACCATCACGGACATCGACTTTGACGGCTCGCTGATCGCAACCGACATCGATCGGAATAAAATCAAGATTCATTCCAAAGCGATGATCGACATCGAATGAAAAAAGCAAGAATCGCTTGGATTCTTGCTTTTTAGCGTAGGAAGGTTTCGATCCGCTCGGGATGGGTCAAGATAGGTTTGGATCCTTCCGGGGTTTTGGAAATCATCTTCACCATCATCTTATGGGCGAAGTTCATCTTTTCAACCTGCAGTTTCCCGCCGAAGTTCTCGATGGAAGAAGCATGGTCGACCAAACCTGCGGGGAAGTTCGTTTTGATTTCCTCGTTGAAATTGGCTTCGAAGGCACAGCAGAGGAAGAGTCGGAGTTCCTTCTTCAACAATTCGTTTTCATGGGTTTTCGCGAAGTCGATCAGGTTCTTATGCACCTTCCCGACATAGATCGCGCCGCCCAGGATCACGGAATCGTACGCGTCAAGATTCACGTCCGTGGTTTTCTGCAGGTTGATCGTCGTCGCATCGGGAATCCGTTTCTTCATTTCATCGACGATTTCCTGCGTATACCCGTAGGTGGTGGTGTAAAGGATCAAGGTTTTCATGTCATTCTCCATCCAGCGCATCTTCGATGGCTTTGAGGTAGGCTTTGGTCGTCACGGTCGCTCCGGCTTGGATGTCGATGTCCAAGGATTGGTTCGCGATCACTTCGTCGATCACACCTTGCGTAACCGTGTCTAATTTGAACATCACGTCTTTTTCAACGTCGATGCTTACGATGCGATGGTTTTCCACATGGACGACCAATGTGTTCTTCCATCGGTTGAGCGCGTATTTCCCTTCATACGCTCCATCCGGGGTCTGCGACAGGTCGATCGAACCGACGGAGACGTTCGCACCTTCTTTCAGGCCATTGGTGAAGATGAAGCCGACGACGAGTGCGATTACGACTAAACTACCGAAAACAAAGCCGATGATTTTCAATCCCTTTTTCATTCTTTTTCCCCTTCTTCCATGTGTTGTAGGTTGGCCATGAGTTTTTCGATGACGATGCGTGCGGCGGCGAATTCCTCGGGGGCGATCCCGCGATAGAGGTCGCCGAGGAAACGTTGCGAATCCCCTTCGGTCTTCGCCCAGAAATCGACGCTTTCCGGGGTCAGTTGGACCCGGGTGACGCGTGCGTCGTGTTTGTCTTTATTGAGCGACATCAATCCTTTTTCCTGTAGTTTCAGCGCAACCTGTTTGACGTTTTGATGGGATGTCCCGCTGACGTTCGCCAATTCTTTCAGGGTCGGTGGTTTCTCGAACAACGATGCCGTGCAGATCGAGAGAAACCACTGGCGTGAGGTCACGCCATAACGGTTGAGTTCCCTTTCCAATAATGTATCGATCTTGTTGGCGACCATGAACAAGGCGCCGAAGAGGAAGATATCGTCATTCATATGATCTAGGTTTCGCATGTGTGCTCCTTGAGGTAATCCTTTATAAGTAATGTATTACCTATTAAGATAATACATTACCTAATTGGGATTGTAAAGGGGTAAATGTAAAAAAACCGCGAACTTTTTCGCGGTTACTTCGATTGGGCACGGATCCCGTTGCGGTAAGTCTCGTATTCGACCAGACAAGCCAGGTTTTTTTCATAGTTCGATTCGAAGATCAGCCCGTAGAGGATATCGCAGACCAGTTGCATCGACGTTCTCGAGGAGAAAGATCCCAACTTGATCCTGGATTCTTCGTTGTCGATGTTGATGCAGAGGGTCGCGAGTTTCTGATAAGGCGAATAACTGTTGGCGCAGATCAGGATGATCGGGATTTTATAATGACGCAGTTCGTTCATCCGTTCCTGGACGTCGATACTGTTGGCATAGTGCGAGATGAAGACCGCGACGCGTTTCAGCTTGTTGGGTCGCACGGACGCGCCCTGGAAGCCTTCCAGCGTCTCACAGACGGAGGAGAACCCCAAACGCAACAGTTTATATTGGAAATCTTCCGCGATCAACAACGACGGACCTTTCCCGAAGAACGATACGCTGTCGGCCGCCATCATCAACCGTGCCGCCTGGGTCAGCTTTTCGTAATCCAACGCATTGAACGTATCCGTCAACGCCTGGAAATGAAGGTTGATGAACGCCTGTGCGACTTGCTTCTGATCCATCCCCTTTTCAAGCGGGACATCCAACTCGATGCGTTTCTCGTTGAGGATGAACGAATTGATCTCCGAAGCCAGTTTCAACTTGAACTCGGAGAAACCGGACATTCCCAGTTTCTTGCACATCCGGACGATCGTCGACGGTGAAGAGTAAGCCGCCGCTGCCAGTTCGATGATGTTCATCGCGACCGCTTCTTTCGGATGGTCGTTGATGTATTGAACGATCGACTCTTCGGACGTGCTAAAGAGATTCTTATTTTTCAGTTGATTGGTGAGTAACATTTCTTTCCTCCATATCATTCTCATTTAACCACAATTCACCGTAATCCGACAGAGATTTGTGTGAATCCCAGTTTTCCATCGTTCGCAAAGCTTAGTTGTACGCTCTTGATTGACAAAAAAAGGAAGTTCTTGTGTCAAAAGAAAGATGCTTCGGATTTCGAAGCATCCTGAATCCCTTTTCTTACTCTTTAAATCGGATGACGACTTCCTCATAACCGATCAAACTCAAAAAGCCTTCCAACGCAAGTTTCGCGTTTTCTTCCGCTTTTTCCAGAATCCCGTTGTCCTCGGCTTGCTTCTCAAGGCGAAGCAGGAACGCATTGAGCGTATTCAGCGTATCTTCATTGGTCACCGGATTCAAGAACCCGTCTTTTTCCGCATAAGCACGGTACTCCAGGATCTCCTTCGCAGTGATTTTCGCATGATCCAACGTCAACGTAATCTTCTTATCGACGATTTGGATATCTTCTTCGGTGAGCGACGCCAAATCGATGCCCGACTGCACTTTCGCCTTCACCACGAAAATGAACGATTTCTCGGTGAACGGGACTTCAAAGTCGTTGATCGTGATCGCTTCACGATAATCCAGGATCTCATTGAAGTACATTTCGATCGTGTCCAGTTGTGAGATTTGTTTGATTTTCTCCAATACGGCGGAAACACCGATCTCCGACTTCCGGACGAATTGGAAATTTTTTGAAACACCGAAGGCGAAAACCGTGACGATGATCAAAAACACGGCGAGAATCAGGTACCTAAAAGTACGAAAGAACTGAATGATTTTCTTCATGAACATCACCTGCCTTAACTTAATTATACCATAGCCTGTCAAAGTCACGGTTTCGTCGGCGTCAAGGACTTCGGTTCAAGGATCAATTTCAGTTTCATACCCAATCCATCCGCGATTCTCTGTAATGTCTTTAGGGATGGATTCCCGATGCCTCTTTCAAGCTTACTGATATCCGCTTGTGTTACACCGGTAAGCATCGACAGACGTTTTTGGGTCAATCCTTCATTCTTCCTTGCATCGATGATCGCTTGAATAATCGAATATTCGGTTTCAAGCGATTCATATTCTTTCCTGAATTCTTCATCCTTCAACCATCGTTGAATATCATTTCTAAAATCATCCATTCTCATCATCCCCTTTCTGCGAAACATCCCTATGTTTCGCCATGTGTTGATCTTGATAAATAATCGTTTCGATACTTCTTCGCAAGTTCAATTTCGATTCGCGGTGTCTTTTGCGTTTTCTTTATAAAACCGTTTGTTAAAATGATTCTATGTTGATCAATGAAGAAATAGAGAATCCGCACCTGGTTATCAGCGAGCCTTGTTCTTAACTCAAAGATCCCCGCATCAATCGATTTCGTGTAAGGTTCCCTTAATTCATTCCCGTAACATGACAGTAATTCGAGGTCACGGACCACTTTCGCCAACATCTTTCTTGGTAATCGATTCAAAAAATCGGATACCGGTGAGCTTCCATTCTTTTTTGTGTAATAGAAAATGTGAAATACATTCATTTCACCCATGCTTTCACCCCCACATTGAAGCATTGTTTCTGAATACCTTCAATATATATGTTTTATCATATATTTTCAACACTTTGTTATTCAATATTAAAAACCGCCGACATTTCTGCCGGCGGTGCGTCTTACTATTTCAAGTCTTCCCCGTTGGAGGCGATGACTTTCTTATACCAATCAAACGAATCCTTTTTGATCCGCTTCAGTGTTCCGTTTCCTTCGTTGTCTTTGTCCACGTAGACGAAGCCGTAGCGTTTCTCCATTTCGGCGGTACCGGCGCTGACGATGTCCATCGGACCCCAGTACGTATACCCCATCAGATCGACGCCGTCCTTCACCGCTTCTTTCATCTGTTCAAGATGGTCGCGCAGGTAGGAGATGCGGTAGGGATCGTGGATGGATCCGTCTTCTTCCACCTTATCAAACGTCCCCAAGCCGTTCTCGACGATGAAGAGCGGGACTTGGTAACGATCGTAGAGTTCGTTGAGGGTATAGCGCAGTCCGACCGGATCGATCTGCCATCCCCACGGGGTGGTTTCTAGATACGGGTTGTCTTTGCCCGTTTCCCCGCCGGTGTCGGCGTTTTGGGCGAGACCGTGTTCATGGGTGGTCGAGCGATAATAGCTGAACGCGATATAATCGGAGGTATAAGCGGATATGATTTCCTCGTCGCCCGGCAAGATTTCAAGACGGACGCCTTTGGATTCGAACATGCGATTCGCGTACGCCGGGTATTTCCCACGGACCATTACGTCTACGAACAATAAGGACTCGCGACGGACGCCGACCGTCGACATGACGTCGTCGGGTTTGCAGGTGGCAGGATAGACGTTGCTTAAGGAGAACATCGAACCGATTTTCGCATCGGGGATGATTTCATGGCAGCGCTTCATCGCCAAACTGGAAGCGACGAACATATGGTGGGAGGCTTGGTAGATGGTCTGCCAGAACGATTCGCCTTCATGAAGGAGAATCCCGCCGGCCCCGCCCGGGATGCGGCGCATATTGTTGATTTCGTTGAACGTCATCCAGAGTTTGACTTTATGTTTGTAGCGTTCGAAGACGACTTCGCAATAGCGGACGAAGAAACCGATCAGCTCGCGCGAACGCCAGCTTCCGTATTTTTCGACCAAATGCAAGGGCGTTTCATAATGGCTCAGAGTGATCAGAGGCTGCATGCCCCGTGCGATCATTTCATCGAAAAGATCGTCGTAGAACTTCAATCCCGCCTCGTTGGGTTCAAGTTCGTCGCCCAAGGGGAATATACGCGCCCAGGCGATCGAGGTCCTGAAAACGTTGAATCCCATTTCCTGCATCAATTTCAAATCTTCTTGATAGCGATGGTAGAAGTCGATGGCTTCTTGATACGGATAGTGTTTCCCTTCGGTCGGTTTCAGTTCGAATCCGTGGCGAAGTCCATCCGCGCAGTACGAAGCGATGTCCAAGCCTTTTCCGTCGGCCAAATAAGCGCCTTCGGCTTGGTTGGCGGCGATGGCTCCGCCCCAGAGAAAGTTCTTAGGTAAAGTGTTTGTCATGATAGTCCTCCAAACGTAGTATGACAGATGAAGAACGGTCCGCAAGATGCGGACCCGATTTCGGAAGCGGTGTTCAGGATAAATCGAGAATCATGGAATTGAATGGAATATTTTACCGTCAAAGCACACCCAGTTGAGCGAAAAGTGTCAACCAGATGAAGATCGTGACCATCGCCATCAAGGTCGAGGCCATGATGATCTGGGCCGCCAGTTCATGGTCGGCATCCATCGCGATGGTCATCGAGAAGGAAGAGACGGCGGTCGGGGAAGCGAAGAGGGCCAGGATCGATACCAAGGCGACCTCGCGATACCCAAGCGATAAGGCGATGAAAATCAAGGGGAGCGGAACCAAAACCAGACGGCATAAGACGACGGAAAGGATCGCTTTCGCGTTGGATTTGAGGGATGAGAACTCAAACATCGCGCCCAAAGTGACCAAAGCCAAGGGACTGGCGACTTTGGAGAGTTCCGTCAATGTTTTAACCATGAATGAAGGAACGGGAATCCGCAGCAGATACACCACCAAGCCGGACAGGGTCGCCAGGATCAGGGGGTTGGTGAAGACCGTGGTCAGGGTATCCTTGAGGTTGGTTTTGCGATGACGGTAATGGTCCAACACTAAAACCGCGGCGATATTGATGATCGGGACCAAGGTACCGATGAGAAGCGTCATGATGCTCATGTCCGTATAGAGGGCGGCGACGACGGGGATGCCGAAAAGCGCGAAGTTCGAGCGGAAGATCCCTTGGACGATGACCGCCTGGCGTTTGGGGTCGACGCAGAACTTCTTCACCGTCGCCATGGAAACTAGAATGACCGTCATGACCCCCAGGAAACAAAACAGGATCAACACGGGGTCGAAGGTCGAACGCAGGTCGGATTGGATGACGTTGGTGAAAAGAAGGGCGGGCAGGAAAAGGTTGAACACCAGTTTATTGACGGAACCCCAGGCGCTCGCGGGGATCAGTTGGATCTTGCGCAAGGACATGCCCAGGAAGACCAACAGACAAAGAGGCGCGACGACCGAAAACGAAACGATGAGACTTTGAATCATGCTACCCCTCCTGTCGATTCATCCATTGTGGCAGATTGGATCGATACAGGCAAGGGCTTGGAGGGACTTCGGTAAGAAATGCCGAAACTCGTCATACTGGACGCATGATTCTTTGCTTGACAGGAAGCGACTTTCTGACACAATATACCTAGGATATGGAGGAAAATAAAATGCAAAAAATCTTCGAACCGATCTTCTCGATCGTTTACCTGATTCTGATTTTCTATTGGTCGTATTGGATGTACAAACGCAGTCAACCGAAAACCTTGGGACGCACCTATGCGGACATGGCGTTCTTTCTGGGATTCGGCGATGCGTTCCACCTGATCCCCCGCATTTTGGCGCTCAACAGCGATACGCCCTTGGACTATACGGTGATGCTTGGGTTCGGGAAACTGGTCACTTCCGTCACCATGACCGTCTTCTACATTTATTTCTACTTAACCTTACGTAATGAAAAACTGTGTTGCGAAAGCAAACCGATCGACCGTTTGGTCTGGGTATTGGCGATCACACGTTTCCTCTTGATCCTTCTCCCTCAAAACGGTTGGATCACGGAGAACCCTTCCCTTTTGTTCGGCGTTCTACGCAATGTCCCCTTCGTGATGCTTGGCATCTTGATCATGGGCATCCTTTTCCTTCACTATCGCAGTGCACACGATAAAACCTCGGGTTTGCAAGCCCTGTTGGTCTTTCTTTCCTACCTCTTCTATATTCCCGTGGTCCTCTTCGCCTCATCCGCGACCTGGGTCGGTTTACTGATGATCCCCAAGACGGTTTGTTATCTTGTATTGGTCTACTCGATGAAGAAGGAATTCACGAAATAAACGAAACCGGCACAGAGCGTGCCGGTTTTGTTTACTTCAGTAGGAATGCGACGACGAGGAAGATGACTGCGAATACAAGTAGTAACAGCTTGTAATTCTTTTTACCCATCTTTTGAATCATGAATTTGGTTTTGGGGTTGCCTTCGTAGAAGAACGGGATCTCCACGAAATACGCGACGAGATACAAGGCGCCCAAGATGAAGAAAACGATCGACCAGGTGTTCATAGTTGCCTCCCTTTATTGCATGTATTTACGTTTGAAAACGTTGTACATCATGGCTGTGAGAAAGAGATTATAGACGAAACCGATAAGAAGATACCCAAGGAACGGAAGATGCATGACGATCGATCCGGCTTCGATCAACGGTGCGTACAAGAGCGTTTGGAGCGCTTTGGCTCCCCAGAACGCCGGGGCGATCGCGAAGATCCATTCTTTCCAATCCACGAAAAGGAATGCGATGATCGGAAAGACCATGAGGAAGCCGGTGGCTTTCATGGCGACGAACCCTTCGACTTTATTGGAAGCGAAGGCGTTGACCAGAAAGGCGTTGGTCGGGGCTTGAAACCCGTTGAGGAGGGCGATCAGGATCAATTGCCACCACTGCATCTCCATACCCCCGACCATCGCGAAGATGATCAGGCTGGAAATCACGCTCAGGACATAGACGAAGATCACTTTCATCCACACATAATAACGGATGGACAAAGGGGAAATCTGGATTGAAACGAAGACATGGTCGTCGCGGTCATCCAGGATCGAGAATCCCGCCATCGAGCCGAACATGACACCGGAAATCAATGTCAAGGCGATGATGATCATGTTGGAAGCGATCGGATTGTTGAAGGTGTCGTTTTCGATGAGGTATTTCCCCAACCAACCGACCAGTAGCGGGACCGCCAACAACATGAAGGTCATCCGGTCGCGAAGCAGGTTTTTGATTTCGAATTTCAAGAGTCGTAAGGACATGGTTACACCCCCAGATCGCGCGTCGCATAGGACTTAAAGCGCGGCAGGACCACAAAGCGGAAGAGAAGATAGGATAAAAGTGAAATGTATGCGAAGTCCAGCGCGAATTGCTTCAGGTCGACGGTCGACGCAAACGAAGCGTTCATCATGCGTAGCGTCGCCTCTGTCGGCGACCAGAAGAGGATGTCCTTGACTTCCGGGGCGAAGACGCCGATCATCACCAGGATGCTCGGAATGACCAGGATCACCATCATCACGAAGTAGTTCATCAACAAGGCGGTGAAATCTTTGGAGAGATAACTCAGGACGATGCCGATCAAGACGTAGAACGCTGTGACGATCGAAACGCTTAGGATCAACCAATGATACGCGAAGAGAAAATCCTTGAGGAAATACATCGAAGCGCCGATGAGTACGAAGATGATCAAGACATTCAGAATGTTCGCCAGAATTTTCGACGTGATGTATTCCGTCTCCGTCATGGGTGAGATCAACATCGAACTGATGGTGTGTTCCTTTTTCTCATAGAACATTTCCGCGCCGACCAGGATCGCCGTCATCGCCGAGGCTTCCATCAGGAAGACAAAGGGTAGAAACGCCTTGAACTCCTCGACGCTGAGGAAATAGCCGACCGCCACCCAAATCAAAGCGACCACGACGGATGCGATGAAGAGGTTGTATTTATTGAGGCGGGTGAATTCTCCCCCGACCAAGTGCTTAATCTTCGCCATGGAGTTTCACCCCGGTGACTTGGATGAAGATTTCCTCCAAGGTCGTTTCCCCGCTGTGGATGGTTTCGATGTCCTTGGTTTTCAGTACTTCTGCGAATTCATCGTTCTTGATCGCATCCATCGGGTAGGTCGTACTGACGACACCCCCGTTTTCCTTGTATTCCAACGTCACGGTACGTTGTCCGTATTTGATTTTCAAGTTACGTGGCGAATCGATTTCCGTGAGTTTCCCCTCGGCGATGAACGCGACGCGGTCGCAGAGTTCATCGACATCGCTCATGATATGTGAGGTGAGAAACACGGTGCCTCCGTCACGGGCGAACTCGCGGATGATTTCTTTGACGATGCGTGCGTTCTTGGGGTCCAATCCGTTGGTCGGTTCATCCAGAAACAACATTTTCGGCTTATTCAATAACGCCCGGACCAGATTCAAACGGATCTTCATGCCTTTGGAGTATTCGCCGACCAGTTTATCCCGGTCTACCCACAACCCAAGTCGTTCCATCAACGGTTGGATTTCCGCATGGTTCTTGTATAACTTCTGGAAGAACTGCAGGTTTTCCATCGCGGTCAGCTTGGAGAACGAGATCGGCATTTCGAAACACACCCCGATGTCCTCGTAGAACGAATCGTCGAAAGAGTGCAGTTCCTTTCCGTCGAAGAAGATTTGTCCTTGATGATAAGGCAAAAGCTTGACCAAGAGTTTCTGCGTGGTGGTCTTCCCCGCCCCGCTGGGTCCCAGGAATCCGAAGATTTCACCCTTCGCGATTTCAAAGGTCAGTCCCTTGAGGGTCGGTTCACTGTTCTTGGGATACTTGAAGACAAGATCGTTCACTTTAAACATGGTTGTTCTCCTTGGGTTGTGTTCCGGCCTGAATGATCGCGAAGATTTGTTTCGCCTTCTCGATCATGCCGGTAAAATCCTGCTTGTAGAAATGCTCCGTCAACATCGACCGCGTAATACTAAACAACATGTCGCTAAGGGTTAAGGGATCGATGTCTTTGCGAATGATACTTCGCTCTTGATCGCGACGGATCAAGTTGTGGAAATATTCCATCATCTGCGGATTAAGTTTTGTCAAGTTGCGGATGAAATCGCTGTTGTCCAGATCCATCAGCGCCCCGATCTTGTAGTAGACGGGTTTCTCTTTCATCCAAAGGATCGAACGATCCAACATTCCCAGATATTCGTCATACACGCTGTCATGGGGGGATTGCTGGACGACCCCNNCGTACTTCTCCAGGGCGATCACTTGAAGCAGAAACAGGTAACAATCTTCTTTGTCGGTGAAGTATTGATAGAAACTTCCCCTTGAGATGTTCGCATCCTTCACGATCCGATTGATCGAAGCCTCGCTGAAGGTATGTTCGCTGAACTCATGGATCAATGCATCCATCAACCGTTTCTTTTTCTCTTCATCCAAACGATGAAAGGTCGATGTGACCATGCTTCCACTCCTTTATGACATCCTTGTCACATTTAGTATACACCTGTCGTTTTTACTGTCAAGCGAAATACATGACAAGGGTGTCATAAATCGAAAAAGAAAAGCGGATCTAGCCGATCCGCTCGTTTTCAAGGACAACGTTCTTGAGTTTGTTTTTCGTGACTTCTTCTCTCCAATACTTTCTAACCCGCTCATCCGCCACTTCATAGAATTCACGCTCGTTCACCAGATGGAACACTTGTTTTTTGCGTAGTTTATGATACGGCAGCAGATCGATTTGAGTGATGTTGGGATAGTTTTCCTGAAGAAGCGAGAGTTGTTTGAAATGATCCGTCGTATCGTTGATTCCAGGAATCAACACACAACGAAGCACCACATCCTTCTTCGCTTCCAACAACGCCTCCAACATGATCTTTGGATCGAATCTTCGTCCCACATACTTTTCATATTTCGAATCGTCGCTGAGTTTATAGTCCACGAGATAAAGATCGATCCAATCCGTCGTTTGACCGATGAGTTTCGCCGGGTCGTTCCCGGAAACATCCAACGTCAGATGGATGTTTCTCTTCTTCAGTTCGATCGCACATGCTTGGATGAACGGCCATTGGTTGAGGGCTTCCCCGCCGGAGAACGTGACTCCTCCGTTCGAGGTTTCATAATAGTCCTTGTCTTTCATCACTTCATCGACCAAGTCTTCCACGGTGATTTCATCCCCGAACCGACCGAAGGCTTTTTTAGGGCAAACATCGATCAATGCGAGGTTTTGGTCATGAAGTTGCATGTCGACGACGGCTTTGCCGTTTTCAAGCGTGATTCCATTACCCTGTACGAAGTCGACGCATTTTCCGCAACCGTTACAACGGGATTCATCGTAGCTAAGTTGGACATAGGATGCGATCGATTCGGGATTGTGACACCATCGGCAACGCAGACCGCAGCCTTTAAAGAAGATGGTCGTCCGGATGCCGGGACCGTCGTTGACGCTAAAGCGTTGAATATCGAAAACCAAACCTTTATTCATTGCATGTCCTTTCCAGGATTTCTTTCTGGACATCCCGGTCGAGATTGACATAACGCGCGCTAAACCCTCCGACACGGACGATCAGGTCGCGATGGCGTTCGGGATGGTGGTAGGCATCGGTGAGTTCTTCCTGGTTGACGATGTTGACCATGAGTTGCGGTCCGCCTTTTCTGAAGTAGGTCGTGAAGAGCGCCTTGACTTTCTCGCGTTCCATCGTAAACATACGACGGGAGAACTTGATGTTCTGGACGGTTCCGGCACTCAGGTCGGCCCGTATTTTCGCCAGCGAATTCAACATCGCCGTGGGTCCGTTGACATCCGCCCCGCTTTGCGGGTTGTTCGCATTGGACATATACATCCCGGCGATCCGTCCGTCGGGGGAACTTCCGGTGGCTCTTCCCCATTCCGTATTCACTTGGTTGTTGATGACGACGACCAACCAGCTGTCCAACCCGACCTTCTCAGCTTGGGCCGCCACTTCGTTGCAGGTGAATTCATGGAGTTCTGCCGCGATTTTGTCGACTTCTTCCAGGTCGTTGCCGAATTTGGGCGCTTCCAGCATCCATTCTTTGATTTCATCATATCCGTCGAAATCGTTTCTCAGCACTTCCTGCAGTTCTGTCATCGTGAGTTTCTTTTCATCGA
>DOUE01000007.1 GCA_003520745.1 Erysipelotrichaceae bacterium | reverse complement strand
CGGATCATTCTTATGAATTGGAGTTTGCATCCAACGAGCATACATTCAGGGTAACCGGAACGACGACAGGAACGAACCTTACGGATACTTTCCGCTATGGCGGTGCACCGATCTGCGCAACCACGGCGTACTTCAAGACCGATATCACCTGCTACTATCGTTTTGAAAATGTCGGATTCACCTTCAGTATTCCGATCAGCAGTCTTCAAATCGGAAGAAACTATACTGTCTATTTGATTGTTCACGCAAACAGCGCAAACTTCCACAAGAAGATCCCGGTTTATTATCCGATTCAAAATGACATCGTCATTTCATCGGGGCAGAAAGAGTATCGCGTCGTATCGAAACTCGACGATATGAAAATAACGGTAAAATATGCGACCGTGGCAGCCAGAAAAGGTCCGGATCGCTCTTATGTCGCTTGGAACGGAGGTGCGAATTGTTCGTCGACGTATGGAAACTACCATTACTTCCTCTTAAATTCAGTATATACGAACATCAAAGATAAGTATTTGAACAATACCAACAAAATGACCTATTACAACGTTTCAACTAGCCTCTCTTCTTGTGTCGATTCCAGACGACGTGTGGTGGAAGGGGAGACGTACAATCCGGTATGGATCGCCAGTAGTTTTGTGGAATACAGTGGCACTCCTATGCTTGTCAGCACACGGATCATCAATACGGCACCGACCATCGTTGTAGAAAATGTGGTTTTGAAAGTAGATGATGTTTTTAGGTGGGAAGAACATGTCACAGCCTATGATGTCGAGGAAGGTGATCTATCGAGTAAGATAAACGTTATAAGTGATAATTATCACAATATACCCGGGAACTACCAAATGACCTTCGAAGTCAGCGATCAATATGGAGCGAAGGCGTCGGCGGTGCTCTTGATAACCGTTCTCGAGCACGAAAACAATCTACCGATCATCCATGCTGAAGATTTCAGCGTGCTGATCCGTTCGAATGTCGATCTACGAAAATTCGCAAGTGCCTACGACCTTGAAGACGGTGACCTGAGTGCATCGATCGGTGTTGATACGCAAGCTGATTTAAACGTCGTCGGTATGTATCCAGTAGAGTTTCGCGTCGTCGATTCAAGAGGTGCCATCGCGATTCGAAATGTAAGAGTGACCGTCTTTGATTATGACACGCTGTTTGGTAAATTCAGGTTCGTCGATAAAGATGAATTATTTTACATGGAAGACATTCCCGTGCCATGGATCGGATATACACAGCGTTTACGTCTCTTGCTTGAAACGCATACTATTCTTGAATCAATCACAGTGGATCCATAACTACGCATAATGTATATTATGTAATATAAAGATCGGAATTCCGTTGCAATGGGTATAAAAGCCCTTCCCTTCATAATAAAAAGGCATGGGCTTGAAACCATGCCTTCGTTTTAGTTCAGATATGAAAGTAGTGAACTTCCGACCGTCGGTGGTTCGACGTTGAAGTTTTCCGCAACGGTTGCGCCTAGGCTTGCGAAGGATTCGGTCAAAGGTAGCAAGCCGCTTCCCTTAAACGATTTTGAATAAGCGATGAACGGTACCATTTCGCGGGTGTGATCGGTTCCGGGAGCCGTGGGGTCGTTGCCATGGTCCGCCGTCAGGATCAACAGGTCGTCTTCACGCAGAAGTTCGACAAGTTGGGCGAGTTGGACATCGAAGTGTTCTAAATCCTTTGCGTATCCGATGGGATCGCGTCGATGACCCCACAAGGCGTCGAAGTCCACGAGATTGACGAAGCACAATCCTTTAAAGTCCGTTTTTGCGATTTCGATCGTGTTTTCCATCCCATGCGCGTTGCTTTTGTTCTTCACGGCCTGGGTGATGCCTTCGCCATCGAAAATGTCCTTGATTTTGCCGACCGACCAGACTTCAAATCCGCCTGCCTTGAGGTGGTCCAACACCGTGGGGGCGAAAGGTTTCAGGGCGTAATCATGACGATTGGAAGTACGTTTGAACTCCCCTACCCTGTCGCCCAAAAACGGACGGGCGATGATCCTTCCGACTTTCCATTCAGGTTTCATCGTTAATTCACGCGCGATTTCACAGCACCGGTAGAGTTCCTGTAGTCCGAAGGTTTCTTCATGGGCGGCGATCTGCAAAACGGAATCGGCGGACGTATACACGATCATTTCGCCGGTTTTCATGTGCCGTTCGGCGAGTTCATCGAGGATTTCCGTACCGCTTGAGGCTTTGTTGCCGATGATCTTGTGTCCGGTACGCTCTTCAAGCGCTAAAATCAGATCCTCGGGGAATCCGTGGTCCGTGAAGGTGACGAAGGGTTGGTCGACGCGCAGCCCCATGATTTCCCAATGGCCGGTCATCGTATCCTTACCAAGGCTGATTTCCTGCATTTTTCCATAATAACCGTTGGGGCTCGGTACGGGATCGACTCCCAGGATTTGATGAAGGTTGCCAAGTCCCATGGCTTTCATCGTCGGCAGATTCAATCCGCCGACCGCGGTGGCGATATGACCGAACGTATCCGCGCCTTCATCGCCGTATTTGGCGGCATCCGGCATCGCACCGATCCCCACCGAATCCATGACGATCGTAAATATACGTGAATAGCGACTCATTTTGATTCTCCTTGTTTCTTGTTTGCGGGATGGAACGCGTCGTAGGCCTGATGCAGACGTTTGCTTTCCACATGCGTGTAGATCTGCGTGGTCGAAATGTCGGAATGCCCCAACAGTTCCTGAACGACCCTGAGGTCGGCGCCGCCGGCCAACAGTTCGGTCGCGAAACTATGCCGCAGTTTATGCGGTGAGACCGAAGTTTCGATCCCGGCGTCCCTGCATCTCGATTTTACCACAGTATAGATGTACTGACGACTGACTTGCTTGCCTCTTCGGGTGATGAAGACATGTTGGTTTTTACCTTTTAGCCACAAAGGTCGTACGGTATCGATGTATTTCTTGAGATTGACCAGCGTCGCGGGGGCGATCATGACGACCCTCTCCTTATTCCCTTTACCGATGATCCGGATGAACCCTTCGTTGAGATAGAGCTGGGTGAACGTCAGATCCGAAGCCTCGCTCACCCGAAGTCCGGTCGCATAAAGCAGATCGACGATGGCTGTATGGAAGATTTCCTTGGGATCATCGCTTTCGACGATCAGTTTCGAAACATCGTCCGCGCTAAGAAAAACCGGAAGTTTCGTCTGTTTTTTCGGACTGGCCAAGCGATCGGTGGGATCGTTGTATTGATCCTTCGATTCGCCCAGAAAAGCATGGAAATTACGAAGTGTCGAGTGCAGCCGCAGGATGCTTGCGTTGGCGTGATGTTCGCAATACTCCTCTAAAAAGGCATCGATTTGTTCGATCTGCACGCTCAAAGGATCGTTTATCCCATGATTAACCATCCATTTCGAGTAGATGTTGAGATCATTGAGGTAGGAATCGACGGTTTTGTCACGCGATCGGCGGATGAATCGCAAATGATGTGTATAGTCTGCGAGGGTATCGGTCCAGTTCATGACTTCCCTCCTTCTTGGAATAGGTTGATTTGTATCGTATCTTCATCGCTTTCCCTGAGTTGGTTGGCGGATATCCCCAAAAGACGGATGCTTTCTTCCGTCTCGATCTCATCGAACAACAACATGGCGACTTGGAAAATCTCGTCTTTCGTCTTGACGGGTTGATCGGTGCGACGGCTACGCGAGAAGGTGGTGAAATCGGGATAACGCACGGTGATCGCGATGCTGCGCGAGGACTTATTGGCTTCCGACAGACGCTCTTCGCATTCCTGGGCAAGTTTCAGGAAAACCTCACGTACTTCTTCGTAGGTTTGGATGTCCTGGTTGAGCGTCGTCGAGGTACTGACGGATTTCAGTTCGGTCCGCTGTTCAAGCGGACGGTCGTCGATCCCGCGGGCGAGGTTCACGTATTCGTCGCGCAGGTTGCCCAAGACAAAACGAAGCTTGTCGCCATCGGTGAAGTTCGCGAGGTCGCCGATCGTATGGATGCCGAGCTCATGCAATTTCGGAGCGGTCTTCTTCCCGATCCCGTGCATTTCGTCGATCGAGAGTGGCCATAGCTTGACCGGTACTTCTTCTTTCCGGATAACCACGATGCCCATCGGCTTACGAAGCCCGCTAGCCATCTTGGCGAGGAATTTATTCTCGGCGATTCCTATACTGCATTTCAGTTTTACCTCGTCCAGCAGCCTCTTTTGAAGCCGTAGCGCCAAATCCAGGGGGTATTCCTCATCGTTCATGGCTTGTGTCAGATCCACATAGGCTTCGNNAGATCGACGCTTGTTCGATCTGGTCGCTGAACGTCCGTAAAAACGCGATGAAGCGTTGCGAATAATCTTCATAAAGTTCGAAGTGACCTTCCACGATGACCAAATCCTGACAAAGACGGACCGCTTCCCCCACCGCCATCGCCGAATGGATTCCGAAGCTGCGCGCTTCATAGGAAGCGGTCGAAACGACGCTCCGTCGGCTATGTCCGCTGACGACCAGGGGTTTTCCCTTAAGCGAAGGATCACGCAGGATTTCGACTTCCGCGAAGAAAGCATTCAAGTCGATATGGAAAATCCAACGGTTCATGGGGTTGAAATCCGCTCTTGGTGATGCTCAAGCAATTCACGCGCGGCTTGCCGCGCCGTTTCGCTCATGGTGCCGCTGGCGATTGCCGCCAAGGCGTCGATCCTACCCTCCACGTCCAAACGGGTGATCAGGGTATGGGTTCGCAGGGCGTCGCTATTCTTCGCGACCAGGTAATGGGCATCCCCGCAGGCGGCGACTTGCCCGAGATGGGTGACGGCGAACACCTGTGCGCTTTTCGAAAGATCATGCATCTTGATTCCGATCGCCGAGGCGACCCGGCCGGAGACCCCGCTGTCGATTTCGTCGAAAATGACGGTCTCGATGCCTTGAAGGCGGGAGAATATCACTTTCAAACCCAACATCAAACGCGACAATTCCCCTCCGCTTGCCACTTTGACCAAAGGCTTGGGGTCTTCCCCCTTGTTCATGGAGACAAGGAATTCGACGTTATCGATTCCGTAGGATGAAGGATTCGCTTCGCTTAGGATGATTTGGAATTCGGCGTTGGTCAGCGACAGGCTGTCGAGCTGTTTCTTGATGTCGACGCAGAGTTTGCGAGCGTCGACCGTGCGGGCTTCGCGTAACATGGAAGCCTGTTGGAGAAAAACGAGTTTCGCTTCGTCGATTTGCTTTTGCAGGCGATCCAAAACTTCCGACCTGTTTTCGATCCGGTCGATTTTTTGCTGGAACTCGGTTTTCCGATCGAGGATATCCGCGATTTTCCTGCCGTATTTCCGTTTCAGTTTGGTGATCATGAACAAACGGTCCTGGATGCGATTCAGTTCGCCCTCGTCGAAATAAAGACGTCCGTGGATTTCCTTCAATGTCTCGGATTTATCCTGCAGCGCGTAGTAGATTTCGTCGAGGTCCTTAGAAATCGCTTGGACTTCCTCCATTTCCTTGATCCCTTCGACCATTTTCTGGACTTCATAGAACTTTGTCAGGATTCCGCCGTCGTCTTCCAAGTATTCGATCGCCGAATTCAGACGGCTTGAAATCTTCTCGAACGCCATCATCGTCTTTTGTTGGGTTTCCAACTCGTCATCTTCGCCGATTTTCAGTTCGGCCCCGTCGATTTCATCGATTTGATAACGCAAAAAACCCAGGTCGTCCGGATTCAGACTGGTTTGTAAGAGTTCGTCATATTCTTTTTGGAGTCGGTCGTAGGCTTTATAGGTCGCCGCCGTCGTTGCCATCAACTCGTCATGTCGACCGAATTGATCCAACAAAGTGCGGTGGTATTTGACGTTCAGAAGATACTGGGTGTCGTGTTGGGAGTGGATGTCGACCATCGCGGGTCCGAGTTCGCGCAGGAAAGAAACGGGGACGATGCGTCCGTTGCATCGGTTGACGCTCTTCCCTTCCAGGGTCAGCTCGCGCGAGATGACCGTTACCTCGTCTTCGGAGAATCCGTTGTCGTCGAGGATTTTCCTTGCGATGTCGCTACGGATTTCAAACGCGCCCTCAACGATCATTTTGTCGGCGGATTTGCGGATGGTGTCGACCGTCAGCCGATCACCGCACAGCAGGCCGATGGCATCGATCAAGATCGATTTCCCCGCCCCGGTCTCGCCGGTGAACACGCTGAAACCTTCCGTGAAATCCAGGTTCGCTTCATCGATTAAAACAAAGTTCTTCAGATATAACGATCGTAGCATGCGTCGACCCCCTTAACTGATCTCCGTTTTCTCAAATACGACAAAATATTCGATATTCCCCTCTTTTCCTTTAAATCCGCAAGGGAAAAGGGATTTGATTTTACATCCATACTCTTTCAGGAAGTTTCGATACTCGTCCAACATCGCATCGACGACGCGTTGGTTTTTGACGATACCGCGGTCGTTGACGTTGGCTTGACCGACTTCAAACTGCGGTTTGATGAGGACGTAGGCGAATAGCGGCGGTTTTAAGACGGGCAAAAGCGCGGCGAGGATCTTGCGTCCCGAGATGAACGAGACATCCATCAAGAGGATATCGAAATGGCGTCCTAAGGGATTCATGGCCAATTCGCGCGCATCGGTGTTTTCCATCGAGGTCACGCGCGGGTCGTTGCGCAGGCTTTCTTCTAGCTGGCCGCTGCCCACGTCGACCGCGACCACATGCTTCGCGCCTCGCAGCAGTGCGACCTGCGTGAACCCGCCGGTCGACGCCCCCAGGTCCAAGACGTTCTTATCGGTGAAATCATGGTCGGCTTCCTGGATCGCCATGGCCAGTTTGTTGCCGGATCGGGCGACATATTTGGTTTCATCCGAAGTACTGACGACATCGTTCTCCGATACGTCATGGGAAGGTTTGACGATGATTTGTCCGTTGATGAGGATCAATCCTTGTTTGATGGCTTCCTGGGCTCGATTGCGGGTCGGATAAACCCCGTGGTCGACCAGATAGAGATCAATCCGCATGGTTGCCTAGGATCGAAACGATCCGATTGAACAGCGTCGTGATGTCGATCTTGGAATCCTTACGGAGTTGCGGGACGGACCCGTGTTCCACAAACTTATCTTCAAGTCCGATGCGATGAAGATCCATCGAGATATTGTTATCGCAGATCCATTCCAGGATCGCCGAGGACAAGCCCCCCGCCAGCATGTCGGTTTCATAGACGATGACCGGTTTTTTCAGGGAAGCGATCGCTTGCAGCATGCGGTGGTCCAACGGTTTGAAGAAACGCGCGTTGACGGTCGCGATGTTAAGTTGGTTGATTTCAGCCTTCTGTACGATCTTATCGACGTCGGGTCCGTAGGCGATGACGATCAAGTCGGCTTGATTCAAGGCTTTGGAAGAAGTCCATGTACCGGTTTCGATTTCTTGATAGGTTCCGACTTCCTGAAAGAACGCGTTTCCGCGCGGATAACGGATACCAAACGGATGTTTTTGGTTGAACGCGGTATAAAGCAGATGCTGCGCTTCCGTCGCGTCTTTAGGTTGGCTGAGGATCAAGTTGGGGATGGGGCGTAAGATCCCGACATCGAAGACGCCATGGTGCGTGGCCCCGTCTTCGCCGACCAGTCCGCTACGGTCGATCCCCAAAACCACCGGCAGGTCCATCCGTGCGATATCGTGGTTGATTTGATCATAGGATCGCTGTAAAAAGGTCGAATAGATCGAGAGGAACGGCTTGTATCCGGCCAAGGCAAGACCGGCCGCATAGGTCGCCGCATGTTGTTCCGCGATCCCGCAGTCGAAACTGCGCGTCGGGAAAAGTGCGAAGTACTTTTCCAGTTTGCTTCCCTGCATCATCGCAGGGGTGATCGCCAGGATCTTTTCGTCTTTCTTGCTCAGACGGATCAAGGTTTCGGAAACGACCTGCGACCAAGGCAAATGACCGGCAGGCAACTGGTTGATGTTGGTTCCGGTGTCGGGGTCGAACTGGTTGACGCCGTGCCACGTCCCGTTCAGATCGTTTTCGGAGTGGGGATAACCCTTCCCTTTCACGGTCAACACATGGACCAAAACCGGTCCTTCATGCTTTTTCGCAGTGTTCAAGATGCGGATCAGTTGTTTAAAATCATGTCCGTCGACCGGACCGAGATATTCGATGCCGAGTTCGCCGAAGATCGACGAATCGACGATGCTTTTCTTCAAGGTATCTTTCACCTTCTGCAAGCCGCCCAGCACGGATGTGCCGACCGAATTGCTTTTCAGGATTTCCTTCACATCGTGTTTGATGTGGTTATAGGAGTTGCTGGTCCGCAGTTTCGCCAGGGACTTGGTTAGCGCCCCCACGTTCTGCGAGATCGACATGGCGTTGTCGTTGAGAATGATTACCAGGTTGCGTTGCTCGTCGCCGATCTGGTTCAACGCTTCGTAGACCATCCCGTTGTTCATCGAACCGTCGCCGATGATGCAAACGACCTGGTGGTTCTCGGCGTTCAGGTCGCGGGCGGTCGCATAGCCCAACGCGGCCGACAGCGAGGTCCCCGCATGTCCGGCTTCCCAGACGTCATGTTCGCTTTCGGACATTTTTTGGAAACCGCACAGCCCTTCCCACTGCCGCATCGTATCGAAACGGCCGGAACGACCGGTCAGGATCTTATGCACATAGCTTTGATGTCCGACGTCGAAAATGAGTTTGTCCTTCGGGGAATCGAACACCGCATGGAGCGCGATCGTCAGTTCGACGACGCCCAGATTGCTGGAGAGATGCCCCCCGGTCTTCGAAACGCTGTCGATCAAAAAACTGCGGATTTCGGCCGCCAGCATGTTCATTTGTTTAACGGACAGTTTCTTTAGAATCTCCGGTCCGTCGAGTTGTTCGATCATTTCGTTCCTCCTAGTTCTGGCGATTGATCAGGAGTTCAAGTAGTTTGCGTACTTCGCCGCTTTTCAACCCCAGGCTTGCGTAGGTGTCAAACGCAGTCTGATAGTATTTTTCACAAGTACGGTGGGCTTCGTCCAGACCCAATAAGGATACCACCGTGCTTTTATGGTTTACGAGGTCGCTGTTGGCGGTTTTTCCGAGTTCTTCGGTCGTTTTGGTGACATCGAGGATATCGTCCTGGATTTGAAACGCGATCCCCGCGTTCTCCCCGATCGATGCGTAGACATCCAGTTCATCGTATCGCCCGGCCAGGATCGCAGCCATCTTCAGCGCGACCGCCAGCAGTTTGCCGGTTTTATTGCGGTACATTTCGATCAGTTCATCCACATCCGCGACGGGAAGATCTTCGAATTCGATGTCTTTGGTCTGACCCAGGACCATGCCTGCGCTTCCCGCCGCGATCGCGAGTTCGCGGATCAGTGCGACTTTATCGAGATTGGCATAGTTGCTTTTCGCAAGCACTTCAAACGCCAACGTCAATAAACCGTCGCCGGCTAAGATCGCGGTGGCTTCGTCGAACATTTTATGACAGGTCAACCGTCCGCGACGGTAATCGTCGTTATCCATCGCCGGAAGGTCGTCATGGATGAGCGAATAGGTATGGACCATTTCCAAGGCTGAAGCGGCGTCCAACCCTAAGAGCGGGTCGATTTCAAGATCCTTCAGGCAGGAAAGCAAAAGCAAGGGGCGGATGCGTTTCCCGCCGCCCAGAAGCGAATAGCTCATCGCCTCTCTGATTTTGGATTCGGGCAGCGAATCCAGGCATTCTTGCAGGGATTCTTCGATGAAGTGTTTCATGTTCATTCCCCTTTCGCGTTGTAATGTTCCATCAATTCACGGACTTTACCTTCGAAGTTCTTCAGTTGGCCGTCGCATTCTTTCACCAGACGCAATCCTTCTTCAAACAAGACCAAGGACTCGTCCAGGGTTATGTCGTTGCGTTCAAGCGATCCGATGATCGTATTCAAACGGTTCATCGCGACTTCGAAGCTTTGTTTCTCACTCATGGTTTATCTCCTTTTCCAACACGTTGACACGTAGATTTCCATTCGACATCCGGATTCTCAGTTCATCGCCGACATTGACGTCGTCGATCGATTTCACGACGTTCCCATCCAGAAACGGGATCGCATAGCCTCTCTCTAAGACGGCCAAAGGCGAGAGCGCGTTGAGCACGCTCAGTGTCCGTTGCATCTGGAATCGCTCTTTATCCCCCAGACGCAGGCTTTTCTGAAGTAGGATCTCCCGGTTTTTCAGCCAGACTTCGCGTTTTAAGTTTTGGACTCGCGATCCCTCCGACAGCAATGTGGAACTCAGGTTTTGAAGCCGTTCGCGCTGCGCGGACACTTTCGAAGATAGAACGGTCAAGCGTTGCGTCGCCATCGTCAGATTCACCGCGGCATCCTGCCATAAAAGGTCGGGATTCTGCCAGGCGGGATAATTCTTCAACGGTGAGTACCCCAAGGTCTTCGCCCGATATAGCTGCACCATGGCGTTGTAGGCGCGGATTTTCAATTGGGATAGTTCCATTTTTACTTCGTTTTGGTCGCGTACCGCCGCTTGGGCGGCCCCGGTCGGGGTCGGCGCCCTGAAATCGCTGACCAGGTCGGCGATCGTGACGTCGGTTTCATGTCCGATCCCGGCGATCAAAGGGGTTTTCAAGGTGACGATGCATCGTGCGACTTTCTCTTCGTTGAACGGCCAAAGGTCTTCGATCGACCCCCCGCCGCGGGCGAGGATCAATACGTCGTTATCGTCCGCATCCGCTTGTCTAAGCCGATTGATGATCTGGTCCGCCGCGAGGTTGCCTTGGACCAGGCTTGGATAAAAATTGATGTCGGCGCTTGGCCAGCGTTTCTTCAGCGTCGACAGGATATCCTGCAGCGCCGCCGTCTCTTTTCCGCTGATGATCCCGACGGTCTTGGGATACTTCGGCAGGGCTTTCTTACGCCCCTCCTCGAACCATCCTTCGGAATGGAGTTTCTTCTTCAATGCTTCGAATTTCTGATACAAGTCCCCCAAGCCTTCATGCTGCATCTGCGTGACGTAAAGTTGGAGTTGACCTTGCGGTGCGTATAGCGAAACCGAAGCCCTCAGTAATACTTTGTCGCCTTCTTTCGGGATGAACCCGACTTTTGAGGCTTGGTTGGAGAACATGACGCAGCTGATGCGCGCGTTTTCCTCTTTGATGGTGAAATACCAATGTCCGCTGCGGTGCGCCGTAAAATTGGACAGCTCCCCTTTCAGCCAGACCGAGGTCAGGACCGGATCGTTGTCCAGTTTCAATTTGATGAATTGGAGTAAGGAAGCAACGCTCCAGACCTGTTGGCTCATAGTTGGTCCAAGACCCCGTTGATCAGTTTATAGGCGTCGGTATCGCCGAATTCCTTGGCCAGTTCGACCGCTTCGTCGATGATGACGGTGCGTTCCACGTCGGCCAACGCGAGTTCCCCCAACGCCAAGAGTAAAATCGCCTGCTCGATATAACCCAGGCGGACGAAGTCCCAATCCTTCAAACGCGCATTGATCAACGCGACGTGTTCTTTCTTATGTTCGATCGCGAGTAGGCAGATCTCACGGACGAATTTTTCTTCATCGCTCAATCCCAGGATCATGTTTTCCGCCAGGACGACCTGGATCTCCTTGGCAAGCAGCAGGTGCTGGTAAATGCATTCCATCGCCTTCCTGCGCTGTACGTGTCGTTTCATAAACTTCCTCCGTTATCGTGTCTATTTTACCATGTTTCCACTGTTCTAACCACTTCCCCGCAAAAAAAACGCCCTAGTGGGCGTTGAAAGCGAATCCGGCGACTTTGATGTCGATCAGGTTGCATTTCAGGTCGGTCATCTGCAATACGGCCTGGAAAATCTTCAGTTGAAGATCCTCGCACACCTTACTGACATTACTCCCGTATTTGATTTTGACTTCCACATGGACGTTGAGCAGGTTGTCCTGGATTTTACAGAGTACCGGACGCTTAAGGGGTCCGACATCCAATCCCGCGACTCCGTCTTCTTCTTCGCATGCGATTCGCGCGATCATCTCGAAGACTTCTTTCGTCAGCGCGATTTGTCCGAGATGCGCATGATCCGGCTGGATCAAGACATATTCCTGTGCCATTGTATCACCCGAGGGCATTATACCATACTCGTCGGGGGAACAACAAGTTACTCGGCTTCTTCGGTGAACCACTTCGCGATCAGTTCGTCGATTTTTCCGCTGGCTTTCAGCGTCGCGATCGCGGCGTTGACTTCATCGGTCAGTTCGGATCCCAACGGAAGCGCCACGGCGTTGTAGGAAATGTCGGAGAAGTTTTGGTTCTGCAATTCGAAGGTCGTCAATTGCGTATAGCTGGCGATGTACTGGTCGGCGACGGTCTTGTCGATCAAGATCCAGTCGATCCGTCCGTTGATGATTTCCTGGACCATCTGGCCGATGTCTTTACGTGCGTCTTTGGTCAGTTCGAATTCACTCGCGATCGAATCGACGGCCGCGGCTTGGACGGTGCCGATCTGGATGCCGACCGTCGTCCCTTTCACATCATCGGCGGACGACCAATCGTTGGAAGCCAGGGTCAAGACCCAGTACGGGCTTTCCCCGTCTTGGTAGTAGGCATCGGAGAAGTCGACCCCACGGTCGGGGGCGGCGTTGAAGCCGGCCAAGGACATGTCGCCTTGATCGGCGTTCAGAGCGGCGATGATGCCGTCGAAGTCCATGTCGACCCATTCGATTTCATAGCCCATTTCGGCGGCGATCAGGTTGCCCAGTTCGATGTCGAATCCGTCGAGTTCGCCTTTTTCGTTGACGATTTCATAGGGAGGATAGCCGGATGAGGTCAGGACTTTCAAAGTCCCTTTGGATTTGGTTTGCGTGCAGCCGGTGAATAAGAGGGCGGCGAGGAGAAGGACGAGGATTTTTTTCATGAGGTCTCTCTTTCTTGATCCTTAGATCATGTTGGCAAGGAATTCCTTGGCCCGTGTGCTTTTCGGTGTGGCGAAGAACGTTTTCGTCTCCGTGATTTCCAGGATTTCGCTCTTGTCCATATAGATGATTTCATCTGCGACTTCCTTGGCGAAATTGATTTCATGGGTGACGATGATGATCGTCATCCCGGTATGGTTGAGCCCTTTCATGACTTTGAGGACTTCCTGGGTCATTTCGGGGTCGAGGGCCGAGGTGGGTTCGTCAAACAACATGACCTTGGGTTCCATGGCGAGCGCCCGGGCGATCGCGACGCGTTGTTTTTCCCCGCCGGACAATTGATGGGGGTAGTTTTGTAGGCGATGGGCCAAGCCGACATCGCTCAGGCGTTGGGTTGCGATCTTCTTCGCTTCGTCGTCGCTAAGCTTCTTGACTTTCTTCAGTGCGAACATCACGTTGTCAAGCGCCCGCATATGGGCGAAGAGGTTGAAGTTCTGGAAGACCATCCCGCATTTCTCGCGGATTTCGTGGAGTTGGTTCTGGTGGGTCATCATTTCGATGTCGTCGTGCCAGACTTCCCCTTCCGTCGGTTTTTCGAGGTAGTTGATGCATCGCAGGAGCGTGCTCTTGCCTGCCCCGGAGGATCCGATGATCGCATAGGTCTTCCCGTTTTCAAACGTACAGTTCACGTTTTGCAGGACGGTGACGCCTTTGAATTCTTTTTTCACGTTGACCAGTTTAATCATAGCGCAGCTTCCTTTCGATGACTTTCCCAAGACTGCTCAGGACTTTGTTGAGGATGTAGTAGACGGCTCCGACCACCAAGAGCGGTTCGAAGTAACGGAAGGTCGTTCCGCTGATGATCGACTGGCGACGCATCAGGTCGGCGGCGCCGATCATAGAGACCACCGAGGTTTCCTTAACCAACGTGATGAATTCATTCATGATGGCAGGCAATACGTTGCGTATGGCCTGCGGGATGATGATGCTGAAGGTGATGTCCATTTTCTTGACCCCAAGCGCGATCGCGGCCTCGGATTGCCCTTTATCGATCGACTCGATCCCGGCACGCAGGATTTCGGAGAGATAACAGGCGGAGTTCAGCGAGAACACGATGCCGGCGGAAGTCATGATGGTCGGTACCCAACCGGTGATCTGCGGTAAGCCCAGATGGAAGAACATCAGCTGGAACACCAAGGGCGTTCCGCGGAAGAAGTCGACCACCGCGCGTACCAAGAACCCGATCGGGTCTCTTCGTCGGCTGCTCAACCCGAAGAATAAGCCGAGGGTCGATCCCCCGATCGCCGCCATCGCGGCGATTTGTAATGTAACATAGGTCCCTTTCAGTAAATACTCCATGAAGGGTAGAATCGGTCCGTAATTAATGTTCATGTCATCCTCCTTTACAAAAAAAACGCCCTTTCATAATAATGAAAGGACGTGATTGACGCGGTACCACCTAACTTCCGGGAATTTCTCCCGGCAACTCTGTTCGTTAACGCCGACGACGGATCGCACTCAACTTTCGCACGACCAGCTCCCGGACACGTTCGACGTTGCTTCATACCGCGTTGCACCAAGGAGCGGCTCTCTTGAATGAAGCGTGACGTTTACTACTCCCGTTCACAGCTTATGCGATGATTATATAACAGAATTACGAGAATGCAAGTGAAAATTTATCTATTTTCTGAAAACTTCTGAAAAACTCGAATCCCTTTTGGGAACTTATTCTTAATGAGTCGACCGTCCCCTTTCCCCAAGCCGTAGTATTTCCCTTGATATCCGATCAAGACATATCCCTTGATCCCTTCGATATCGATCGTATCGCCATGCATGAAACGCTGTGTATCTTCTTCCCCCAGTTCGATTTTCTGTTTGAAAAACGTGAGTGCAATCTGCGAGGACGCAAAAGCATGGTCGATCTCGATCCGATCCTGGATTTTCTCCCCGAGATAGACCCCGGCTTGTACGACGTTGATTTTACTTGGACAGGGAAGTTCACGACGCGCAAGATTGATCTTGTCATGGACGACGTAGCCGCGGATCGAATCGTCGAGAAACATGGAAACGAAGTTCCGGATCAACGGATTCGCGACCGGTTGAAGCAAGTCCGGTTGTCTTTCGTCTTGCTTGCCCAGTTTACGCATCCGGCAGATGAAGTGTCCTTCCCCGCCTTCAAGAACGGTGATTCGACGGCATTTTTTAAGGTTCTCATCCAAATCCCCGAGGCCTTCCCTTCCGATGGAGAACGGCAGGTCTTCGATCACCATGTCCGGATGCCTCTCGATGAAATGTTGGATCTGCGTTTCGTTTTCCTCTTTGGCGAACGTGCAGGTGGAATACACCAGTACGCCGCCCTCTTTCAACGAGGGGTAAACATTCTCAAGAATGTCTTTCTGCATCCTGGCGCAATGGAGGATGTTGTTGGTCGAGAAGTATTTCATCCCCGAAGGATCCTTGCGATACATCCCCATCCCGCTGCACGGGGCGTCCACGACGATTTTATCGAAAAAGCCGATAAAGGACTCGCCCAAGGTTTTCGTATCGTTCTGGGTGACAATGAGGTTGTCTTCGCCGAAGCGCTGAAGGTTGAACCGCAGGGTCTGATTGCGCTTGGGGTCGATTTCGTTACTGACCAGAATCCCTGTCCCGCCGAGTTTCGAGAGGATCTGCGTGCTTTTCCCTCCCGGGGCGGCGCAGCAGTCCAACACGTTTTCATTTTCCTGGATGTCCAGCGCTTCGACCACCAGGCTTGCGGAAGGTTCTTGGAGATAGAAACATCCCGCATGATGGAAAGGATGGTTCCCCAACGAAACATCGGTCGTCGGAACATGATAGAGGTAAGCGGGATAGCCCTCGATCCGTTTCGCATCGGGGAACTCGCGCAGAAACTCGTCGACTGAAATCTTGCGCGGATTCAGTCGTACCGCGCGAAAAAGCGGCGCGTCCTGCGCCGCCAGCCAAGCGTCATAGTCATCCGACATCACCTCGCGCATTAAAGCGAGATATGCGGAAGGATAATTAGCGGTTGCCACGTAGATAAGCGCGGCAAGCGACCTCGTCCTCGCGGATGGTCGCGATCAACTCTTCCAGACTGGAGAATTTGACTTCATCGCGTTGGTATTGATGGAATTCGAATTTGACCGTTTGGTCGTAGATGTCCCGGTCGAAATCGAAAAGGTTCGCCTCGATGCTGATGCTTCGCTCTTGGGTGACGGTCGGATTGCTTCCGACGGAGATCATGGCGTCGTACCAGACGCCTTCGACTTCGACGCGTCCGGCATAAACCCCGATGCGCGGGATGCGGTATTCCGAATCGACGGCGAGATTGGCGGTCGGGAAGCCCATTTTACGTCCGATCCTGCGTCCGCCCACCACGATCCCGGACAAGGTGTAGATCCGACCCAACAAACGGTTCGCGTCGGCGATCTTCCCATCGTCGATCAGTTGGTTGATGCGTGTCGTGCTGATTTTCTGGCCTTCATACGTAATCGGAAGAATCTCGATGACATCGAACCTTCCTTTGGCTTCTTGCTTCAAGGTCGCCACGTTCCCGCTTCCCTTGTCGCCGTAGGTGAAATCGAAGCCGCTCACCAAGGCGACCAAAGGCGTCGCCGCCAGCTTGTCGCTAAACACTTCATGGGGCAGATGCGCCAGGGTTTCGTCGAATCGGATGGCGATCCAGTAGTCGATCCCCTTCTGCGATGCGATGATCATCCGGTCCTGCATGGTAGTCAGGTGGATCGGACGGTCGATTTTCTTCAGAACGACCCAAGGGTCGGGGTCGAAGGTGATGACCGCGCTCTTGATCCCTTTACGCCGGGCGATGTCCAGCGTTTCGTCGACCAAACCCATGTGTCCGATATGGAATCCGTCGAAATAACCGATGCACGCGGCATACGGCTCGATCTTCGGAAATTCTTCGTTGATTGAATAGTGTACTATTTCCATTTGTTTCTCCTACCAAAGTCCGCGGAGGCTGCGATACTCGCCGTTCTCCGCTTTTTTATAGACCGCCAAAGCTTCATCCCGATACATCAACAAAACTTCTTCTTCGATCATGTCAAGTTTCAGGGGTTTCCCGTGATAAACGAAGGTCGGGTCGTCGATGTCGATCTTGGGCATATGGGACAATACCGATGCCAAACTTTGCAGTCTTACCGTTTCCAGGGTCAAGGTACTTAATTCCTGACAGGATTCAAGCGTATACTCCTGCACTTTCGTCCGGGTCAGCTTACTCATCGTCCCGATCCCACCGAAGCGTTCGGCGATGTCTTCGCACAGCGTGCGGATGTAGGTCCCGCTGGAACAAACCACCCTGAATTCGATTTCATCTTCGATGCTGATCAACTCGATCTCATGGATCTGGATTTCCCGCGCTTTCCGCTCGATCGTCTTGTTCTGCCTTGCATATTCATACAGCCTTTTCCCGTCGACCCGGATCGCACTGACCATCGGAGGGATCTGTGAATATTCGCCGATGAATGAACGCAAGACGGCGTCGACGCGCTCTTTGTCCGGCATCTCCATTTCCATCGTTTCGATCGTTTCACCCCAGACATCGCCGGTATCCGTCTTCACGCCCAGTTTCAATTTCGCAACGTATTCTTTGCGATGACTCACTAAAAAAGGCATGGCTTTGGTTGCTTTTCCAAGCAACACGACCAAAACCCCTTCCGCCTGGGGGTCCAGCGTCCCGGTATGGCCGATCCGCCTCTCACCCAGAATCCGTCTCAGTTTATTCACGACATCGAAGGAGGTATACCCCTTCGGTTTATTGATCAAGCACACGCCGTCCAAAAGTATCACCGCTTTTCCATGCTATTATAACGCAACTATGGTAAAATTTGAAACAAAAGGCAGGAAGATGCATGAAGAAAATCGTACGGAACATCGGTTTGGCCGATTATCACTATGACTTGATCGAAGACGGGGACGTCGTCGCGGTCGGCGTCAGCGGAGGCAAGGACTCTTGCCTGCTATTGCTTGCGTTGGAGGAATACCGTAAGAAATCGTTTAAGAACTTCGAAGTGCTCGGAATCCACCTTGAAATGGGGTTTGAGGGAATGGAATTCAGCGAACTTGATTCCTATATGGAAAACCACAAGATCCGACTCATTCATGTGGAAACCAAGATTTATGAAGCTTTGAAGAAAGAAGCGAAGGAAGACGGGTCCTTGAAGTGTTCGCTATGCTCCAAGTTCAAGAAGGCGTTGGTCATCCGGGAAGCGAAGAAGCTGGGATGCACGAAAGTCGCGTTCGCCCACCATGCGGAGGATGCGCTTGAGACCTTGCTGATGAATGCGATCCACGGCGGGAAGCTGTCCACCTTCCTCCCGAAGATGCACATGTCGCAAAGCGATATGACGTTCATACGACCGTTCGTCTATGTGCACGAGGACGAAATTCGCAACGAAGTCAAACGATTGAACCTCCCCTTCGTCCAATCGACCTGTCCGATGGACGGTCATACCCAACGACAGGAAAGCAAACGGCTCGTCCTTGAAATCTACGATCGTTTCCCTTCCGCGAAGAAGAATCTGATCAACGCGCTGCATAACGACGAGCGGATGCAATTCTGGGTTCATGAAAATAAATCTGAAAATTTGAAACAAAAGGGTTGACAACTCCCTTTTATTTCATTAAACTAACGTCAAACAAAAGAGTATATAGAGGTAGCGGTGCGAATGAGTACCTTGGTGAGCCGGCAGGCGTCGAACCAAGCGAAAGGTAATCACCGCCGAACGATCCGCATGGCAATGCAGGGTCGTGGGGTTACGCGATAAGATCCGTAACACTCCTTCAGAGATGAAGTGGCGCTATCACCCGATCTGTCCTGGACAAGACCGTGTATAGCTACATGGTCTTTTGTTTTAATCCCAGGAGGAAACACACATGAACAGATTCTTTATCATCGCCACCTTGGTTTTACTGGTCTTGACCGGCTGCGCCGCTCCCCAGGAAACGCAAGACACCTTGACCGTCGGATTGGAATGCAACTACGCCCCGTTTAACTGGACGCAGGTGCAGGACACCGACACCGCCCTTCCCATCGACGGCGATTCCGCCAGTTTCTGCGACGGATACGACGTCTCGATCGCCCAGCATATCGCCGATGAATTGGATTTGACCTTGATCGTCAAGAAAATCGCATGGGAAGGCTTGATCGTTTCGCTGAACGAAGGCGATATCGACATGATCGTCGCCGGGATGACGGATACGGAAGAACGCCGCCAGGAAGTCGCCTTCTCCGACCCCTATTACAACTCCGACCTTGTCTTGATCGTACGTAAGGACTCAGCCTATGCTTCCGCGACATCGCTCACCGATTTCGCCGGCGCCAACGTCATCGCGCAGAAATCGACCTTCCACGACACCGTCATTGAACAGATCGCCGGCGTCGTCCACGGGACGCCGCTGGATTCCTTCCCGCTCTTGGCCAACTCGGTCCTGATGTCGGATGCGGATGCCATGGTTTCCGAATTCCCGGTCGCCAAGTCGATCGTCGCGTCCAACCCCGATCTGACGATCGTCCAGTTCGCCGCAGGCAGCGGCTTCGCCACCGATCCGCTGGATACCACCGTCTCCGTCGCCTTGCGTCAAGAAGACACGGACCTGCTTGCCCAAATCAACGAAATCCTCGCCGCGATCGACCAGGACACACGCAATGCGTGGATGGTCGCCGCCGGTGAACGTCAACCTGANNTGCTTACGAAACTCCCCTCCGATCTTTTCGGGGGGGCGTTATACATTTTACAGAAGTATGGCCCCCTATTTTGGGCAGGGACGAAAACCACGCTTCTGATCGCTTTGAGTGGTACGATCATCGGTTTATTCATCGGTCTGGGGGTCGGCATCCTGCGCTCTCTCCCCGAAAGTACGATGGACAACAAATTCAAGACGTTCTTGATCCGCCTGGTCAAACTCGTCTCGGGCATCTACGTGGAAGTTTTCCGCGGGACGCCGATGATCGTTCAGGCGATGTTTCTCTTCTATGCACTGCGTCCCGTGTTCCATTGGACGAAGCTGGTCGCCGGGATTTTCGTCGTCTCGGTCAATACCGGGGCGTATATGGCGGAGATCGTCCGGGCGGGGATCCAATCGTTGGATAAGGGTCAAAACGAAGCGGCGCGCTCCATCGGCATGAACAATTTCCAGACCATGCGCCATGTGGTTTTGCCCCAGGCGATCCGCAACGCGTTCCCGGCCATCGGGAACGAATTCGTCGTCAACATCAAGGACACTTCGGTGCTCAACGTCATCGGCGTCACGGAGCTCTATTTCCAAACCACCTCCGTCGCGGGCATCACCTATCGCGTCCAGGATACGTTTTTGGTTTCGGCCATCATCTATCTCATTTTGACCTATTCAACGACCATGATCCTGAAAATCATCGAGCGCAAGATGAACATGCCGGTCCAAAACGGACCGTCCAGCACATCCACCGCTTTCCTGGTTTTCGGCAACAAACGGGAGGAAAGATAACATGAACATCATCGAAATAGAGCATCTTTCCAAGCGTTTCGACAAACTTGAAGTGCTCAAGGACATTTCCCTGACGATCCAAGAAGGCGAAGTCGTTTCCTTGATCGGGGCGAGCGGAAGCGGGAAATCCACCCTTCTGCGCTGCGTCAACCTGCTTGAGGTCTACGACCAGGGGACCATCCGGTTCGAAGGCCAAGACATCCGCGAAAACATCAAGGGCATCAACGCCTATCGTACCCATGTGGGGATGATTTTCCAATCGTTCAACTTATTCAACCACATGAGCGTGCTTGAAAACTGTACGATCGGACAGACCCAAGTGCTCAAGCGTCCCAAAGACGAAGCCGTGAAGTTGGCGCTCTCTTTCCTGACCAAGGTCGGGATGGAATCCTTCGCCGACGCGCCGGTCACCAAACTGTCCGGCGGACAGAAACAACGGGTCGCGATCGCCCGTGCCTTGTGCATGGAACCGCGCGTCCTGCTTTTCGACGAACCGACATCAGCGCTTGACCCTGAAATGGTCGGCGAAGTCCTGCAAGTCATCCGCAGTCTGGCGGATGAAGGACGGACGATGATCATCGTCACCCATGAAATGGACTTCGCGAAGGAAGTATCCGACCGCGTCGTCTTCATGGACCAAGGCGTCATCGTGGAAGAAGGCGACCCCGCCCTTCTCTTTACATCCCCCACCGTCCAGCGCACGAAGGATTTTCTCTCAAGATATCTACGATAAGCACGAAAGTGCTTCTTTTTATGGTACGATAAACCCGATAAAGGAGAAACCATGTTCAATCGGATCTACCTTGAGCTTACCAACCACTGTAATCTGGCGTGTACGTTCTGCCCCCCGCACCGACGTAACACGCGTTTTTTGCGTCCCGATGAAATCAAGTCGCGTATGGGTGAAGTCGCCAAGCATACCCGCGACGTCTATTTCCATGTGAAAGGCGAACCCTTGTTGAGTCCGTATTTGAAAGAAGCACTGGACGAAGCCCTTCCTCATGGATTAAACGTGCATTTGGTGACCAACGGACTGCTTCTGCCGATCCATGGCGATCTTATTTTGAACCATCCCTCGGTAAAAACGATCACGATCAGCCTGCATAGCTTCAGCGAACTCGACGCCCCGACACGCGAGCTTCACTTGACCCACCTGAAGTCATGGCTAGATCAAATCAACGGCACGCATCCGCATATCCGCCTGAGGGTCTGGGACGGTTTGTCCGAGAACTATGACACCAGCCGTTTGTTGATTAGGACGTTGACCGGATATGACCTGGACGCGAAACCCCGGGTATATTTCAGACATTCGCTCCGGAAAAACCTCCACGTTCAAAGCGATGTCCGCTTTAAATGGCCGACCTTCAACGATTCGGAAAAATACCCGGTCGGAAGATGTAAAGCCGGACTGATGATGCTGGCGATCTTGGTCGACGGGACGACGACCCCCTGCTGTCTTGACGGCGACGGGATCATCTCGTTGGGGAACATCGATGAAGTTTCGATCGCGTCGATGATCACCTCAAAGCGATACCGACACTTCATCCAGGGGATGAACGATCGGAAACCCTCCGAAGCGCTCTGCCGCGCCTGTTCCTATAAACTGCGCTTCGACGTAAAACCAAAGGAGAACGTATGATCACGACCGTCACGTTGAATCCGGCCATCGACCGGACATTGTATCTAGACCATTTTCGACCGGGTGAAGTCAACCGCGTATCGTCGATCATCGAGACGATCGGCGGTAAAGGCATCAACGTATCAAGAACCCTCCATTCCTTGGGCATACCGACACGGGCGACCGGCTTCATCGGATCGCGGAATCAATACCGGGTGGATGAATTGTTTCACGAGTCGGGTATCGACGTTGATTTCGCAACGATCGATGCGACGACACGGACCAACACCAAGGTCGTCGACCTTCACAACCGAAGCACGACCGATCTAAACGAACCCGGGATGAAGGTCGAGGAAGACCAAATCTTGGAGTGGATCGCCGGATTCGACGAATCCGTCGATTCCTCCGAATACGTCGTCTTGAGCGGCAGTCTGCCCGTCGGATGCCCAAGCGATACCTATCGAAAGATCCAGAACCGATTCAAAGGTAGGACTCGTTTCGTCCTTGACGCCGATTTACAGGCGCTGTGCGAGGGAATCGACGGCGGACCGTATCTGATCAAACCCAACTTGAACGAACTGCGTGAAGCGTTCGACGTTACGCTGGCGGATGAGCACGAAATCATCGCGTTCTCCCGTAAGCTCATCCAAACCTACGGAATCACGGTCGTTCTGGTTTCGATGGGTGAAGACGGAGGCTTGCTGATAATGAAAGAGCGTGCCTATCGGGCGGATGCGTTGAAGGTCGAACTGAAAAGCACCGCCGGTGCCGGCGATGCGATGTTGGCGGGATGCCTTTACGGGTTGGCGATGGATCTTCCGTTAAACGATGTCCTGCGGGTCGCGGTAATCTGCGGTTCGCTGGCTTGTTCGATTCAACGAGGTGAAACGTTCACCAGAGACGACATTCTAGCCCACTGGGACGAGGTCCAACCTACGTTGGTCGGATGATAGAGTGAATTGGAGTAAACCTAAGGAAAGCGAGGGAACCATGGAAAGATACACGCACAAATCCGCCGATAATCAACGGTACATCCTGGATGTCGACCGACTTATCCAAACCGATGAAGGATATTTCGGGGATGCGATCGCCTTGTTGGGGCGGTTTGAGGATTTCTATCAAGACTTGATCCTAGATCAAAAGAACATCTCGAATCAATTGGAAGCCTTGAGGATGTTGGAAAAAACGAAAACGCTGCGTTACAGGGAGTTGTTTACGCAGAAGCTGATCAATCAAAGCATCCTTCTTCACTTGGAAAAGTACGGATTGAAAGAAGAGTAAGAAAAAACCGCGTATTTCGCGGTTTTTTAGTCTTTCTTGACGTCGTTGAGGATCGTATCGATCCGTTGCCCTTGATCAAACGATGTATCCAAATGGAATGAGAGTTCAGGCGTCTTGCGCGTGGCTAATTTCTTGCCCAGCGCGGAGCGCAGGAATCCTCGTGTACGATTCAAGGCTTCAAGCTGACGTTCGGGATTCTTGGACTTATCCAAGAAGGTGACGTAGATCTTACAATAGGAATTGTCGTTGGTTAAATCGACGCCGGTCACGGTCACAAACCCGATGTTGGGGTCTTTGACCTCAAACTGGATCATCTCGGAAATTTCCTTCAGGATGATGCCGGCTAAACGTTCTTGTCGGATTGCCATGGAAATTCCCCCTTTCTAACTAGACTTGTTTTACTTCCTGGTCTTCGTATGCTTCAATTATATCATTTTCTTTGATGTCGTTGAAGTTTTCGATCGTCAATCCGCATTCATAGCCCGCGGCGACGTCTTTCGCATCGTTTTGGAAACGTTTCAGCGAGTTCAGCTGACCTTCGTAGACGACGACGCCTTCACGGATCAGACGAACCTTGCAGTTACGTACGATTTTCCCGTCGGTGACCATGCAACCGGCGATGGTGCCGATCTTGGAGACCTTGAAGGTTTGACGGACGCTGGCTTGTCCGAGGACGACTTCTTTGTATACCGGCGCCAACATCCCCTTCATCGCCAATTCCATTTCTTCGACGGCTTTGTAGATGATGTTGTAGAGGCGGATTTCGACGCCTTCTTCTTCGGCTTTCTTACGGACGACCGCATCCGGACGGACGTTGAACCCGACGATCAAGGCTTTGGATGCCGATGCCAACATGACGTCGGATTCGGAGATCGCCCCGGCCGTGGCGCGGATGACGTTGACCTTGATGTTATGGACATCGATTTTCTCCAAGGATTGACGGACGGCTTCGGCGGATCCGGAAACGTCGGCTTTCAATACGACCGGGATTTCCTGCACGACACCGTCTGCGATTTGCTTGGACAGGTCGTCCAAGGAAAGCGCGGAGGATTGTTTGCGTTCGGCTTCGATCTTGGTCTGCGAGCGGCTTTCCGCGATTTCACGGGCTCTGCGTTCGTTGTCGAAGACTTTGAAGATGTCGCCTGCGACCGGTACGTCGTTGAGACCGATGATCTCGACCGGCATCGCGGGGTCGGCTTTCTTGATTTCACGTCCGCGGTCGTCGGTCATTTTACGGACCTTCCCGAAACATGCGCCGACGACGATGATATCGCCGGTATTCAATGTACCGTTTTGCACAAGCAAGGTCGTTACCGGGCCGCGTCCTTTATCCAGACGGGCTTCGATGACGGTTCCGGTGGCCATGCGTTTCGGATTGGCTTTGAATCCCTGGACTTCGGAGACGACCAAGATCGTTTCCAAGAGTTCATGGACGCCTAATCCTGTCTTGGCGGAACATTTGACGAAGATCGTTTCCCCGCCCCATTCTTCCGGGGTAAGACCGAGGTCGGCCATCCCGTTCATGATCTTTTCGGTGTTGACACCGGGTTTATCCATTTTATTGACGGCGACGATGATCGGTACGCCCGCCGCTTTGGCATGGTCGACCGCTTCTTTGGTTTGCGGCATGACACCGTCGTCGGCGGCGACCACGATGATCGCGATGTCGGTGACTTTGGCGCCGCGGGCACGCATGGCGGTGAAGGCTTCGTGTCCCGGGGTATCCAGGAAGGTCACTTTCTTACCATTGACGGAAACCTGGTAGGCCCCGATATGCTGGGTGATGCCTCCGAATTCCCCGTCGACGACTTTCGTCTTACGGATCGTGTCGAGCAAGGTCGTTTTCCCGTGGTCGACGTGTCCCATGATCGTAACGATCGGAGGGCGCTCCGCCAAATTCGCTTCGAGTTCGACGGTTTCGTCTTCCAGACTATCCGGATCGACGACGATTTCCTTGGTGGCTTCCACGTTGTAATCCATACAGATGAGTTGGATCGTTTCTTCGTCCAGACTGGTGTTGATGGTGACCATCTTGCCCAGCAGGAAGAGCAGCTTGATGATATCGCTGGAGTTGCGGTTCAGCTTTTCAGCGAACTGTCCGACGGTGATGCCATCCGTATACGTGATTTTGGTGACCATGTCGACCCGCGGACGCGGTGTGAACTGCTGAGCAGGGGTACTGTGTCCTTTGTGTTGTTGGGGTCGGCGTTGATTCCCTCTTTTAACCGGTTTTTTCATACTTTTACCTCATTTCGATGCTGGCCGCGGCGAGTTTCGCGAACCCTTCGTCGGTGATCCCGACGGCGGCGATATGACTGAATCCGAGTGCGGAAGACAATTCGGGCATGCTCAGATGTTCATAACAGGGGATTTCATAATAACGGCACTTATCGTTGACGACTTTCTTGGTCCGCTCGGATGCGTCGGTGGCCAGGATGACCGCGGACAACTTGCGTGTCCGGATCCCGTCCATCATTTTGCTTCCGACCAAGACGAAACCGGCTCTCTTTGCCAAGCCGAGCGTGTTGGCGACTTTACTTGCCATCCACAAGGCTCCTGAGTTCATCGTAGATTTCTTGCGGGATCTCGCATTCCAAGGCGCGTGCCAGCGCCCCTTTTTTCTTCGCGATTTCGATGGCTTCGGTCGTTTTCGCCAAATAGGCGCCGCGTCCGTTGCTACGTCCGGTCAAATCGACTTTGACCAGACCCTCGGGGGTCCGTACGATCCGGACCAATTCTTTCTTCGGCAACTGCGTCATGGTCGCGACGCAGCGGCGCATCGGGATCTTCTTCATGACCACACCTCCCTTTCGTTATTCTTCTTCGTAGTAATCCTCGAATTCGTCGAAATCGATCTCTTCCTCGTACCATGTGTTCTTGGCTTCGAGTTCTTGTTGTTTCGCGATTTCTTCCAATTCCTCCGGTGTATATTCCGGCTTGATGTCGTAATCCTTGTCCTTACGGATATCGGAAGCGCGCAGACGGCGTTCTTCCGCTTCGGACTTCGGCTTCTTGCGGATCGGTTTTTCATCTTTCTTCTCAAGCGTTTTCGGCGCGTCGATGACGGTTTCCAAACGCGAGACATAGCCTGCGCGTTCTTTGAGTTCCTTCTTCGGTGCCTTTTCTTTCGGCTGTGCCTTCACGACCGGTTCGACCGGTTTCGGTGTCGGCTTGTAGGCGGGACGCGATTTCTCGACGACCGGTTCTTGTACCGGAACGTCGATGACATACGTCGGCTTCTCGGTTTCGACCTTCGGTTGGGATACCGGAGTTTCGACGACCGGTTCTTTTTCGATCGGTTTCTCGACAGGAACTTCGACGACCGGTTGTACGGCCGGTTCCAGCGCGGCGAGTTTGGCTTTTTCTTCCGCCAACTTCTGCGCTTTCTTCTCGAGTTGTTTCGCTTCCAGTTCCATGGCGTAGTCCTGCGCCAGTTTCTTCCAGTTCATGCCTTGTTCTTCGACTTCGGTCTTGGACTTGATGTCGATGCGCAATCCGGTCAAACGGACGGCCAAACGGGCGTTCTTCCCTTTTTTACCGATGGCGAGGGAGAGTTGGCTATCGTCGACGATGACCAGAAGTCCGCGTTTTTCACCCGATGGCAGGACCGCCAAAATCTGGGCGGGACTCAGTGAATTCTTAATGAGTTCGGTGATGTTTTCGCTCCACTCGAAGATGTCGATCTTTTCGCCGCGCAGTTCTTCGATGACGACTTGTACGCGCTGTCCTCTGGGACCGATGCAGGCGCCGATCGGATCGACGTCGTCGCGTTTGGATGCGACGGCCATTTTCGTGCGTTCGCCGGCTTCACGGGCGATCGCCTTGATTTCGACGATCCCCTGGAAAATTTCAGGTACTTCTTTTTCAAACAGACGCTTCACAAGTTTCGCATCGGCGCGCGAAACCAAGACTTGCGCCCCTTTGGTGTCTTTGCTGACTTCGGTGATGACTAAGCGGACTTTTTGTCCTTCTTTGTAGGTTTCGTTGGGCATCTGCGCCGCTTTGGGCATCATCGCCAAGGTTTTACCCAGGTTGACGACGACGAACTTTTCTTCCACGGATTCGATCATCCCGATGACCATTTCATCCAGTTTATCGATGTATTCATCGTAGACCGCTTGCTTTTCGGCTTCGCGGATCTTTTGTTTCATGACGTTTTTCGCAAGCAAGGCCGCGGCGCGTCCCAGCTCGTCGATGTTGACTTTGACATTGTAGAGGCTGCCGAGTTCAAGTTCCTGCATCTTCGCCTTGGCATCGGCTAGGGAGATTTCCAGTTCTTCGTCTTCGACTTCTTCCACGACTAAATATTGTTGGTACAGACTGACCTCACCGGTCTTTTCGTCGATGTTGACGGCGACCAAGGCATCGGGGATTTCAATGTGTTTCCGATAGGCCTTCGCCAAGGCTTCCTGCAGTGCCGCCAGGACGATTTCTTTGGAGATGTTGCGGTCGCCTTCGATGGCTTGCATGGCCGCTAAAAAATCTTTGAAGTTCATTTTCCTCTTTCCTCCGTTAAAGGCGAACAGCCAATCGGATATAACTGATGTTATCGTTTGCGAATTCGAGCGTCTTGGTCAAGGATTTGTCGCGATAGGACAGCGTGCCTTTTCCGTTAGCGTAAGAAAGCAGGGTCCCGGTCGTTTCCAACATCTTGTTGATGGGATGATGGAAGCGGATGAACACGTCTTTATTGACGCTTAAAGTGATGTCCTCTTCCCCTTTGAGCTCGCGTTCGGCTCCCGGGGAGCAAACTTCCAGATAATACTCGGACGATGTGATTTCATCATGTTGGTCCAGAAGATCTGAAATCTGCTGCGAAATCATGGCACAGGTGTCCAGATCCATCGATCCGTCAGGGCGCATGATAGCGACTTGCAGGATCTGCATGCCTGATTGGTTGACCCATTTACACTCCGAAAGACGTAGGTCCTGGGCGCGTAAAATCGGTTCGATGAGTGCTGCGACGGCTTCCAATGGTTTCATTTTTCTCCCTCAAACAATAACGAAGGAGTGGCGAACCACTCCCTGTTTTCTATGCGTCATAATTATAAGCGATTTCACGTCGGAATGCAAGTCTTAGAACAAGGACATCTGGTTCTCTTCCTGCATCCCCGACAACACGCCCATCACTTCCATCTTGCGGAGCTGGGTGTTGTTGATGAGGGTGCGGGTCAGAAGATCTTCTTTGGAGATGAAGGGGGATTTCTCCCTTTCCTCGACGATCGACTTCGCGACGTTGAGCCCCAACCCGTCCAAGACGGTGAAGGGCGGGATGATGCGGTTGGCTTGTTGGGGATCGACGATGAACTCGTTGGCTTGCGAGCGGTAAAGGTCGATGTTGGCGAAATGCAATCCGCGGCAGGCCATTTCATAGGCGACTTCGAGGGTCGTCATCAAATCTAGTTCTTTCGAGGTCACGGTCTTCTTGAGCTCGTTGTCCATCAAGCGTTGGTTGATGTCGTTCATTCGTGCGTTGATGGATTCGCCGCCCTTGATCATCGTTTCGATTTCATAGGCGGTGCAGCGGATCGAGAAGAAGACGGCGTAATAGTATTCGGGATGATGGACCTTGAACCATGCGACGCGGACGGCCATCAGGACATAGGCGACCGCATGGGCTTTGGGGAACATGTATTTGATTTTTAGGCAGGAGTCGATGTACCAGTCGGGTACGTTCTTTTCCTTCATCAGCTGCTTCCATTCATCCTTGAGGCCTTTGCCTTTACGGACGGATTCCATGATGTCGAACGCTTTTTTAGGAGGCAATCCCATATGGATCAAACTGACCATGATGTCGTCGCGACATCCGATGACGTTTTGCAGGGTCATCCCCTGCTCGACCAGGGATTTCGCGTTGCCCAGCCAGACGTCGGTGCCATGGGATAAACCGGAAATGCGGACCAGGTCGGAGAAATTCTTGGGTTTGGTCATCTCCAACATCTGTCGAACAAACGACGTCCCGAATTCGGGCAATCCGACGGCGCCGGTTTTCTCGGAGTAATTGCGCGGATCGAGTTTGAGCGGCGCGATCGAAGAGAAGACGTTCATGACCTCGGGGTCGTTCATCGGGATGGTTTTCGGATCGATCCCGGAGAATTTCTCCAACAGTTTCATGGCGGTCGGGTCGACATGTCCCAGGATGTCGAGTTTGAGGACGTTGTCATGGATGTCGCCGAATTCGAAGTGGGTGGTCAGCCAATCGGAGTTGGCGTTGTTCGCTGGGAATTGAACCGGGGTGAAGTCGTGGACGTCCATGTCCTGCGGAATGACGATGATGCCGCCGGGGTGCTGTCCGGTGGTCCGTTTGACCCCTTCGCAGCCCGTGGCGATGTAGAGGTTGTAGGCTTGACGACGCGGGGTCTCGACTCCCATTTCCTCTTCATAACCGCGCAGGTAGCCGAAGGCGGTTTTCTGTGCGACCGTCCCGATGGTCCCGGCGCGATAGACGCTTTTTTCACCGAAAAGGACTTTGGTGTAGGCATGCGCCTTTTCCTGATAATCGCCGGAGAAATTCAAGTCGATATCGGGGACCTTGTCCCCTTCGAAACCCAAAAAGGTTTCAAACGGAATATCTTGTCCGTCCCCGCTCATCAGATGATGGCAGTTCGGACAGAACTTATCGGGGAGGTCGTACCCGCTGCCGACGCTTCCGTCGTCGATGAATTCGCTGTAGGTGCAATTGGGGCAGACATAGTGCGGCGCCAAGGGATTGACTTCCGTAATGTTGGCCAAGGTCGCGACAAGCGAAGATCCGACCGATCCGCGCGATCCGACCAGATAGCCGTCTTCCAGGGATTTCTTGACTAAGAGATGCGCGATGTAATAGACGACGGCGAAGCCGTGGCTGATGATCGAATCAAGTTCTTTTTCAAGTCGTTTCGACACGATTTCGGGTAAAGGGTTCCCGTATTTTAGAATCGCATTGCTTCGACAAAGCGTGGCTAGGTTCACATCCGCCCCTTCGATGGTCGGGGTATAGAGCCGGTCTTTCACCGGAAAGACGACGTCGATCTTTTCCGCCAGGTATTTGGGCGTATCGACGATGAGTCGATGCGCGGTCGCGCGATCCACGAACGAAAACGCTTCAAACATTTCGTCGGTCGTGCGGAAATGCTGGTCGGGTTGGATGGTCATGCGACGTCGGTTGGCGTTGTAGATGTATAGCGGATGCCGAACCCCTCCGATGCCTTGGGACTGGATATAGATGTCGCGGAATTTTTTTTGCGCGCGTTGGACGTAATGGGCGTCGCCGGTCGCGATGACAGGGATCCGTAGACGATCCGCGGTATCGATGATGTCCCTAAGAATCATGATGAGTCTCTCTTGGGTCTGTACGGCGTTGGATTCGATCAGCAAGCGGTAGTTCTCGGGCGGTTGGACTTCGATGTAGTCGTAGAAACGCATCGCGTTTTCCAGTTCTTCCTGCGATTTCGTCATCGCAAGGTCGAAAATCTCTCCGTTAAGGCATGCACTGCCCAAAAGCAGGTTCGAACGTTTTACACGGAGGTCTTCCCGTGTGATGCGCGGCTCGGCCGAGGATTCTTCGTCGTCTTTTTTCGTCTTTCCCATCGTCGCCAAGCGACGTGTATGCGAAAGGGTGACCAACTCGAACAGGTCTTTGAGACCTTGCTGGTTCTTGGCCAAGACGACGATGTGGTTCTTCATGACTTTCTTGAAGGAATCTTCATCCTGTATTCGTTGCAGGTCGCCGACCCTTAAACACCCCGCGACCGCGGGTTCGTTGAGGATGCGTGAAAAGACCTGGCCCAGGAGTTCCGCATCGTAATCCGCCCGGTGCGCGATTTCCTCGTCATAGGCGATTTTATAGTTCCGCGCGACGTTGCCGAGCTTATAGGACCGGCGATCTTTCAGGACCGCCCTGGACAAATCCAGGGTATCGATGACCGTATTTGTCAACACCGGCCGCTTGTGCCTGCGTAATACCGCGTTCATGAAGCCGATATCGAAGGTGGCGTTGTGTGCGACCAGGACATCGTCCCGGAAGAATTCGATCCAATGGTCGATCAGTTCTTCTTCGCCCGCCGCGTTTTCCACGTCTTGCTGGCGAATGTTGGTTTTTTCGGTGATGAAGGCAGGGATGCTTACGGGCGGTTTCACAAACATCTGTAAACGGTCGACGACGACCCCTTGTTTGTAGCGTACGGCGCCGAATTCGATGATGTAGTCGTAACGGTTGGATAGACCGGTGGTTTCCAAGTCGAAAATGACGTAGGACGCATCGCGTAACATACGCGGGTCATCGTTGGACACGATGTTCAACACGGGGTCGACCATGTTCATTTCGACGCCGTAGATCATTTTGAATTTCTTGTCGGGGTATTTTTTCAAGATGCTTTTAACGGCGTTTTGCGCTTTGGGGAAGGCTTGAACGCTCAGGTGGTCCGTGATCGCCAAGGCTTCATGACCCCAATCGAAGGCTTGTTGGATGTATTCCTCGATCGTGCTTACCCCGTCCATTTCGGACATCTTGGTGTGCAGATGGAATTCGATCCTCTTCTCGGCCGCATCGTCGTCTTTCTTCATCCAATCCGATGTGATCTGGATATCCCGCACGGAAAGATTGACATCGCGTGCGTACTTGTCGTAGCGGGCGCTTCCGAACACTTCGACCGTGACACCGGTCTTCAGTTCGTTGTAACGCGCGATCTCCCCCGGTTCTTCGGTAAAGCGGATGCAGGAAATCGCATCGTCCTCGTCGTGGATGTAGATGGTCTGGCGCAGGGTGGTGTTGCCCTTGATCATCTGGTTCTCGACGCTGAAAATCCGGCCTTTGACGCGGATGTTCTCCAATCCGTCGCTGATGTCTTTCAATAGGACCGGCGTATAGTCTTCAAGTTTCGACGATCTTCTTCTAAAGGGTTGTTGTGGTTGGGGCTGGGCTTCGAATCGCGGTCGTGCGACCTCCTCGATTTTGGCCGCCGAAACGATCCGGCGTGTCGCGATGCGGTATGGGATCCCGAAGACGGACAAACCAGCCGTGATATCGTCCGCGCAATCCATCAAGAGTTCCTCCTGGTGGTTGTCTTGACACAAGAAGGTGATCGCATCGTTTTCAAGGACGATCGATCCTTCAAACGGAAGGTTCAGATCCAATAAGATCGCTTTGAGATAGCGTTGGATTTCATTGGTGCTTAAATCGCAACTTCCGCTCTGGATCACAAGGTCGACTTCCCCGTGGGTACGTTGGCATAAGCCTTCCTTGATCCGTGTATAGATGTCGAAAGGAAGCGCCTTTCGAAGATGCATCGTGAGTCGTAGGGTCTTGCTGGGGACCATGTACATCGGTCGATCATAGCTTCCGTCCATGAAATGATGACGGTCCGCCACGGTAAAGCCGATTTCTTCCAGTAACTGGAATATATCCTTTGTCGACAAAAGTCCACTCCCTTTCTACTTCGTTTGTCTGAGTTGATCGAGGATGCTTCGGGCGGCGTTTTTGCCGGTCTTTAGCGCATGGATGACGGTCAGACTCCCCGTTACCGCATCCCCGCCGGCATAGACGGAATCCAACGAGGTTTTTTGCGTCTCGTCGACCAGGATCCGATGGTATTCGTCGGTCTCTAGCCCTTCTTCATGCAAGGAGCGGACGGATGAACCGATGGCCATGACGACCATGTCGCAAAGCAGGGTTTCGTTCTCTTGTGTGTTTTTGATGAGTCCGCGCGGATTCTGCTCGTCGACAAAGAGTTCGGTGACGACGCAGTTGAGTTCGATTTTTCCGTCTTCGCGCTGGTTGACCAAGAAAGGATCGCGGAGCGGATGGAAGATAACGCCTTCTTCATGGGCTTCCTGGACTTCTTCGATGCGGGCAGGCATGCGGTCGACCGTTCTACGGTAGACCAAATGCGCCTGCATCCCCAGACGTCGGGCGCTGCGGACGACGTCCATCGCAACGTTCCCGCCTCCGATGCACGTGATTGTTGTAACATCGCAAAACAAGGTATGCTTCATCGGCTCGTCATACAGATTGACGATTTCCATGAATTTCTTCCAACTGACGACTTTGGGCGAGGTCTTACCTTGGATATCGAGATAGTTGTCGGCCGAAGCGCCGACCCCGATGAACACGGCGTCATACCCGCGTTCGAAGAGGTCCGCCAATTTGAAAGTTTTGGAGAGGTTCTGGTCACGGTTGAACGTCGCCCCCGCGTTTTCCAACTCTTCGATCTGTTTCAAGACGATTTCGTTGGGTAGTCTGAATTGGGGGATCCCGTATCTCAGTACGCCTCCGAAGTAGTTTTTCTTTTCAAAGACATCGACTTTCACGTTTTCCTGGATCAAGTCGCGTACGACGGCCAGTCCCGCGGGGCCGCTGCCGATGACGGCGACTTTCCCAAGATAGGGTTCGCTGATTTTCGGGATCGGATTTTTGTAGGTATCGCCGATGAAACGTTCGATTTTGCCGATCTTCACCGGTTGGTTGACTTTATTGCGAACGCATTTAAGTTCGCACTGGATTTCCTGGTAACAGACGCGACCGCAGATTTGCGGGAACGCGTTTCCGGAAATCGCGACGGCGCGGGCTTCGTCGCCCTCCCCTTCCAAGAATTTTTTGATCATCTCGGGGATATTCATGTGCGCGACGCATCCGTCGACGCAAGGTTTGTGTTTGCACTGTAGACAACGTTTGGCTTCCGCCACGGCTTCTTCATACGTGAGCGTCGTTTCATCTTCCACATCGTGTCGTAAAATTTCTTCTGCCATGGTTCGCCCTCCTGAATGTTTAATTATCATAAATCAAGGACGCCGGAATGTATAGACTTGATTTATTTGAAACTCAAATGATGCGATAGCCACCTTCATCGCGCAATCTCATGACATGGCATGACCCTTTGGCGAAGACATCCTCCATCATCGCGCAATATCCGGGAAGGTCCTCGTTCTTGACGATCGCTTGGATCGTCCCGGCCAATCCGCCGCCGTGCACCCGCCATGCACCCCGTCCTTTCAGATAGGATTCGCTGAGCGAAAGCGCCAACGCCAGGCTTTGCTGGCGGGTTTGTCCGGGAACGAAGACGTTTTGAAGGTACATGTAGGAGGATCGTCCGGATTCGATGATCAAATCGAGGAACGCGTCGAAATCGCCGTTTGAAAGTGCGTCGACCTCAAGCAGGACACGGTCGGTTTCCTGGAAGAAGTGGAGAGCGCGCAAGATGGCGCGATCCCCCACTTCATTGCGGAGCCGAGGGATGTCATCGAAGAATCGTCCGGGTTGGACTTCACTGAGCACTTCATGGTTGAAACAGCGTGCGACGGCTTTCATTTCGATTGGGAAACTTGCGTACTCATCGGATAGATCCGCATGGCTTGATCCGGTATCGACGATGCAAAGCGAATACCCGCTGCTTTTGAAGTCGAAACTCACTTTCTTTACTTCGGGGTTTTCCTTGTCGAAGAAATCGATCGCCACGAAACCGCCGACCGCGCTCGCCATCTGGTCCATCAGACCGCAGGGTTTACCGAAATGGACGTTTTCCGCGTACTGGCCGATCTTGGCGATGGTGGGGGCGTCGATCCCGGCGTGGTTGAAGAGATGGTTGAAAATCGACCCCAAGGCGACTTCGAAAGCGGCGGAAGAGGAAATGCCCGACCCTTTCAAGACGGTGGAGTGGATGACGCAATCGAATCCGCCGGTCGAATAACCAAGTTGCGTCAAACGAGCCGCGACCCCGCGAATCAAGGATTCCGATGTGAATTTCTCCGTTTCGCGGACATCGAGGTCGCTGAGATCGACATCTTGGATTTCAAATCCATCGGAGCGGATCGAAACGATCGACGATGCGTTGCGGCTCGCCAGGCAGAGTACATCCATATGGACGGCGGCTGCAAGCACTCTACCGCGTTGATGGTCGGTGTGGTTACCCCCGACTTCCGTCCTTCCGGGTGCGCTGATTAAAACGACATCGGCCGCCGGATTAAACAGCGTTGTAAACCCTTCGCAGAGTTCTAAAATCCGTTGTTTCGCTTGGATGAGACGTTCCTCGCCATAGAGCCGGGTCAAGGTGGGGTCGTATTTGCCGAATTGGACTTCGGTCAAGAGTTGCTGACTATTCATGGTTTTCCTCCGTGAAGCGGATGAATTCCCAGGCCGTATGCAGGACCATGGGTTCAAACGCCTTAACGATCCCCTTGGGCATCGCGTCGTTATTTAGGCTGTTGGGATAAAATTGGGTTTCGATGCAGATCCCGGACCGGAAACCGTTGTTGAACCCGGCTTTGCCGATCGGACTTGAATCCAGATAGTTCCCGCTATAGACATGGGCACCGGGACTTGATGTCGAAACACACAGGCATCGATCAAGATACGTCAATTCGACAAAGGGCTTAGGTGATTGAAGATCGCGTATGAAGTGATGGTCCAACCCTTTGGCTAGATTGAATTGCGGTTCGTCTTGGATTAATCGCTTACCCAGTGGGACGGGAGATTTGAAATCCATCGCATCCAAGCAAGGTAAGGGAGGATAGAGCGACAGGCCGTCCGGATCGACCGGTGCGAAGAAGTCCGCATCGATTCGTAAGGAATGATTGTGTATGGTATCTTCGTCGCTTAGGTTGAAGTAACTGTGCTGGGTCGGATTGAAGGGGCTGTCTTGGTCGCAAAGCCCGCGGTATTCCAGCTCGACCCGGTTTCCCGCTAGTTTTACGCTCAGTGAGAAATCCAGGTTCCCAGGATAGTTTTCTTCCAAATCGGCGCTAAAGTAACGAAGGATGATCGAAGTTTCGTCCTGCCGGAGGACATCGAAAACACGCTTGTCGAATCCTAGAATGCCGCCATGAAGGTGGTTGGGTCCGTTGTTGAGTGCGAGTTGGAAGGGTTTTCCGTTAAGGATGAACCTTCCCTTCTCGATCCGGTTGGTACAGCGGCCGATGGTGGCGCCCAGATACTTCGTATCGCGGACATAGTCCGCCAAGGTGTCATAGCCCAGGACCACGTCTTTTTGAAACGACTTGACGAAAAGAGAACGGATGATCGCTCCGAAATCGCTGATTTCCAAGCGTAAGTGTTCGTTCTCCAAGGTGTATATTCCGATTTCTCTTCCTTCAAACGTACCCCAGATCGTTTTCATTTTACCCCCTATAACGCAAGTTTGGTCAATGCATCCTTGGCGGCGGCCTGTTCGGCGCGTTTTTTCGAATTGCCTTTCCCTTTTCCCAATATGATTCCGTCGACCCGGACCGCGACTTCGAATTCGGGTTTGTTGGAGGGACCGACGACGGAAAGCACTTCGTATACCACCGTTTTTCTGTCGTCCGACTGTGCGATTTCCTGAAGACGGGTTTTATGATCGACCACAAGGTTCATGGTCTTCGTCAACGAAGCGACCGGGATGGCCAAACGTAATACTTTATCCGCGACATCGAAGCCGAATTCAAGGTAGATCGCACCGATGAAGGCTTCGAAAACGTCCGCCAATAAGGAATCGCGGTTGCGTCCACCGGTTTTTTCTTCGCCGACCCCGAGTTTCATGAATTCGCCTAATCCCAAAGTACGGCAATATCCCGCCAACGACTTCTCACAGACCAACTGTGCCCGCAAAGTGGTCATATCCCCTTCGGGCATCACGGGCGAGACATGGTAAAGGACACGGGCGGTCCACAACTGCAATACCGCGTCGCCGATGAATTCCAGGCGTTCGTTGTCCCCGGGTTCATCGGGATGTTCGTTCAGATAGGAAGTGTGGATGAAAGCTTGTTCCACCAAGGCCGACCCGGTGTAGGGAATGGCATGCGTTTCGCACCAGGTTTTTAGGTTCATAATAATTCCTTCATACGGTCGACGACTTCGATGTCGACTAATCGATGCAAGAGTAGGATGGCGTTTGTGAAGGCTTCCACGTCGCTTGAACCGTGGGCTTTGACGACCGGGCGGTTGATCCCGGCAAGGATGGCGCCGCCATACTTGCGATAGTCGAAGTAGCGCTTCATATCGACGAGTTTTGTCTTGAGGATCAGCGCACAGAGTTTGGCGACGAAAGACGACTTGAAGACCCCTTTGATCAGGCTGGAGTAGGCGGAAATCGTCCCCTCGATCGTTTTCAGGGCGATGTTGCCGCTGAAACCGTCGGTGATGATGACATCGACATCCCCGTTAAGCAAGTCGCGTCCCTCGATGTTGCCGACGAAATTGATGTGTTCAAGCGCCTTGATTTTCTCAAAGGCGTCTTTATGGACGGGATCCCCTTTTTTCGCTTCGGATCCGATGTTTAACAGCGCGATCCTAGGATGTTCAAGATTGTGGACGGACTTGGCATAGGCATGGCCCATCAGCGCGAACTGCATCAGTTGTTCACTGCTGTTTTCCGCGTTGCATCCGACATCCAACATGTCGCATAAGGTGNNTAACGAAGCGGCGAGAAGCGCCGCGGTCGAGCCGCAGCTGACGATCCCGTCGCACTGGTCTTGCTTGACGGATTCGATCGCCTTGATCATCGAAGAATCGCTTTTACGGCGTACCGCCAACGGGCCTTCCTCCATGCTCATGACTTGCGTGGTATGGACGATCGTGCAAAAAGACGTCAGATCCTTGAGTTCTTCCTGATTGCCGAAAACGGTGAAACGGATGTCGGGATGGGTTGAATGTACATTTTTGATGGCTTGTACGACGACGGCGCTGCCGCCATCCCCGCCCATCGCATCGATTGCTAGATTCATAGGGAGTCACCTCGTTCTTTATTATACCTTAATCCAGGAAAGCCTGGTCCTTGTTTTGTGAATTTTTAAGGAGGGTCAACCAATGTATGATTTCCGGATCTTTGCTTTTCAGAATCTCCCCCGCATCTTGTTGGGCGGTTTTCAGGATGTTGATGTCGCGTACGACGTTGGCGATCAGGAAACTTGGAATCCCACTCTGCTTGAGTCCGAGCATCTCGCCCGGTCCGCGAAGTTCCAGGTCTTTGTTGGCGATCGTAAACCCGTCGTCCGTCTCGCTCAGGATGTTAAGTCGCTCAAGCGTCAGCGGGTCTTCGCTATCGCTCAACAGGTAGCATTTGCCCTCGACGCTTCCCCTTCCGACCCTTCCGCGCAACTGATGTAGTTGGGAAAGACCGAAACGGTCGCTATCGTAGACGACCATGACGTTGGCGTTGGGGATGCTGACACCGACTTCGATGACGGTGGTGCAGACCAAAAGATCGGTCTTCCCGTTTAGGAAATTCTTCAGCACGTTGTCTTTGGCTTCGTTGGACAATCTGCCGTGGAGCTGATCGATCGCGATCGATTTCGGCAGGTATTTCTTTAGGCTTGCGGTGATCGAATTCACGTTGCGCAGTTCGGAGTCTTCTTCGATCGCCGGACAAACCACGTAGATCTGCGTCTTTTTCTTGATTTCATCCAAGAGTTCCTTCAAGATCGGTTTGATGCTGTTGCCTTGTAGGACCTGTGTGACGATCTTGGGTTTTCCGACATGATATTGCTTGATGGTCGAGACATCCAAGTCGCCGAACACGAAGGAAGCCAAGGTGCGCGGGATCGGGGTCGCGCTCATAAGGAGGAAATCGACCTTGTCCCCTTTTGCGCCTAACGCCTGACGCTGTTTGACGCCGAAGCGGTGTTGTTCGTCGGCGACGACCAACCCGCAGTTCTTGAACTTCACTTCGTCCTGGATGAGCGAATGGGTTCCGACGATGATGTCGATCTCGCCGTTTTCAAGCCGCGACAAGAGATCGCGTTTGACACCCGAGGGTAATGACGAATAGAGCGCTTCGATCCGGATCGACGTCGGAAGATAGCTTTTCAGCGTCGTTAAGTGCTGTGAGGCGAGGATTTCGGTCGGGACGAGCAAGGCGGCTTGGTGATGGGATAGGACGCTGGCATACATGGCCAAGGCGGCGACGACCGTTTTCCCGCTCCCGACATCCCCTTGGAGTAAGCGATACATGCGTTTGGACGACTGTAGGTCGTCGAGGATTTCGTTCAGGACGTCTCGCTGCCCATCCGTCAATTCGAAAGGCAGGTGTTTCGTCCATTCTTCGATCACCCGTCGATCGAAAACCTTGATTTTACCGAAGTCACTCGCGATCCGCTCATCGCGCATCCATCGCAGTTTCGTCGTGAACCGTAAAAACTCCTCGTACTTCAACGTACGCGCCGCCTGGTTGACTTCTTCCATGGAGTTGGGGCGATGGATGAACTTCAGCGCCTGTTTCATGGGCAGCAGACGGTAGGCGGTGCGCAGGCTTGACGGAAGGTCCAGGATTTGAGCGGTTTCGAACCGTTCGAACAGCCGATCCAACACATGGAGGATGTCTTTCTGCGTGACATCCTTGCGTAGCGCATAGACGGGATGGATCCCGAGTTGGTCGATCATTTTCTGACCGTTGTATTGGGTCGCGGTGATCTTGAGGTCGCCGTCGTATTTGCCAAACAGAGTGAACACGGATTTCATGTTGGAAACCCAAGGCCGGTTGAAAATCGTCACTTGAAAAATGTTCTCTTCGGTCTGGAAGAGGAATTTCGTGATCTGAAGCGTCGGGCGTACCCTGACCGTTTTCACCGGCGGGATGATTTGTCCTTCGATGACGATTTTATCCCCCTTTTTCCATGAGGAAAACGGAAGCGGGTTGACTTCCTCATACCGTGTCGGGTAATGATAAAGCAAACTCTCGGGGGTATCGAAACCCGCTTCCGTCAAACGCAAAATCAAGTTTGGACTGCATTTCAGATCTTTAAAGTCCATGGTTTCTACGAAAAAGGGCAAGAACCCTTTATTCGACTCCGAAAATGAAGGAATAGACTGGCTGTTGCCCTTGTACGATCTCCGCTTCGACGCTCGGGAACCGTTCTTCGATGAAAGATTGGATGTCGGCGACTTCTTCATCGCTAACGTCTTCGCCGACCAGGACGGTGATGATCTCACTGTCGTCGTCGACCAAGGTTTCAAGCAAGGATTTCGTCGCGACGAGTTTATCGTTGGTGGAAACCACGATGTTCTTCTCGGCGATCCCCATATAGTCCCCGGCGTTGATGTCCCTGCCCTCGTAGACGGTGTCTTTGATGGCATAGGTGACTTGACCGGTTTTGACATGTTTGATGGCCTGCAGCATTTCACCGATGTTCTCTTCCACGGAAACCTGCGGGTTGAACATGATGCACGCGCTGAGTCCCTGCGGGATGCTCTTGGTCGGCAATACCCGGATATCCACTTCATCAAGGATGCTTTCCGCCTGTTGGGCGGCGAGGATGATGTTGGAATTGTTGGGAAGGATGAAAATGTGGTCCGCATTGACCTTTTGAATCGCGGCAACGAAGTCTTCGGTGGAAGGGTTCATCGTTTGTCCGCCGCTGATCACGACATCGACCCGATATTCTTCAAAGAGTTTCTTGATCCCGTCCCCTGCGGCGACGGCGATCAAGGCATACTTCTTTTTCGGCGTCTTCTTGACCTCAAGCAAGGTTCCATCCACCAAATGTTGGTGTTGCTCCTGCATGTTTTCGATCTTCAGTTTCAAGAACTCCCCGTAGCGTTGACCCAAGTTGAGCGCATCGCCGGGCGTCAGGGTGTGGACATGGACTTTGACAAGCTCTTCGTCCTGTACGACCACGATCGATTCCCCCAGACGGGCCAGGGCTTGACGGAATTTTTCTTCTTCGAAGATTTCGATGGTTTCCGGGTTGAGTTTGATGATGAATTCCGTACAATAACCGAATTCGTCGTTTTCGTATTCGGATTGAACGCCATGACCGCCTTCGGTCTTTTCAAGCAACGAGACGGGCGTCCCCAATAAACCGAGTCTGAATCCTTCAAGGATGGTGACATATCCGGCACCGCCGCTATCGACGACTCCGACTTCTTTCAATACCGGAAGCAATTCAGGCGTATTCTGGAGGGAAACATGGGCACTATGGATCAGAAAGTCGAAATACTCGATCATATCCTTATCCGGATGGGATACGAGGAAATCCTGGGCTTGTTTGCCGCTTTCACGCAAGACGGTAAGGATCGTTCCCTCGACCGGACGCATGACCGCTTTATAGGCGACCTCCGTCCCTTTTACCAACGCATCGGCGACATCCTTGACACTTAAGGTGCCCTTTCCTTCGACCGACTGGTAAAAGCCACGGAAGATTTGGGAAAGGATGACCCCGGAGTTCCCGCGGGCCCCCATCAATAATCCTTTGGACAAGACCTTGGCGATGTCCCCGACATTGTCGTTGAGGACCGCTCTGGCATCTTTCACTCCGGAGGTGAATGTCAGATTCATATTTGTGCCTGTATCTCCGTCCGGAACCGGGAATACGTTTAACGCGTCAATTTCACGATGGTGGTTGGTGAGATTATTCGCACCGCTCTCCAACATGTCCTTGAACACTGAGCCGTTGATCGTTTTCATGTTTCCTCCGTTATGCGACGACGCGTACGCCTTGGACATAAACGTTGATGGAAACGAATTCCTGTTCAAGCGTCTTCTCCAAAATATATTTAACTTTCTTCTGCACTTCCGTCACGACTTCGGAAATCCGAACGCCGAAACTGATGACGATATATAGGTCGATTTCAAAACCCGCCTCGCTTTTACGTACGACGACCCCTTTTGAGTAGTTTTCTTTTTTCAGCAATTCCGCAATTCCGTCTTTCAGGACTTTTTGCGATGCCATCCCCACAACACCGTAACACTCGGTCACCACACCGCCGGCCAAGGTCGCGATGGCTTCCTGGCTGATATTGATGTTCCCTAATTTGGTGATGCGATCAATTGACATACATCTTCCTCCTTTGTAGCATTGCTATTATAGCAGACTCTTTTATGAAATACAAAACTAGTTCTCACAAGGTTGACTAAAGGCCGTTCGCGTCATTTCGTCGAAAAAGATGCATGAATTCGCCGTATTCAGGGCGTTTACGATGCGCGGATACTCTTCCAGCATGTCCAAGGTGGATAGACCGGTATAAACCCGGTTGCCATCCTGCATGATGACTTTCACGTAATTTTCATCGTAGGATGTCGGATGACGATGGATTTCGGATACATTCCCCAACGAAGACGCGGTCAGTCCGTTCAATGCGGCGATAAGTACAGTCACGCTTCCCTCGTCCTCATAGCCGTAGATCCCGGGGGAAAACAACCAGGCTTTCGCATAATCCACCTGCATTTCCAATAGGCTCCCGTCCGCCAGAACGATTTTCCCTTGGTCCATCCAGATCGCGGTCACTTTGTTTTCGCTCACCTGGATGACGATCTCGTTGTTTTTCGTAAGCCGGACGTCCACATCACGGATCAAAGGGTCTTCGACCAACAATTTTCGCAACGAGGCGGCGTTGACGGCAAGAAACCAATCGTCATAGGCGATGCCGCTGCGCTTGAGGATCGCTTCGTCGCTGTAGATCTGGTTCCCGGAAATCAGGACCGCATGGATCGACGATAACGGCGAGGTGAAGTATGAATACAGGCCGAATGAAGAAACGAGGGTGAACGCGAACAGAAAAAGGACGACCATGAACCGGTTCATCCGTTTTTGTTTCTGTTCTTTTTTGCGTCTGGCGATCAGATCGTCGACCGACGCCACATCCTTACTGAACTTCATCCGATTTCCTCCAGTTGAAAAATTCGACTTCGGTATGCAATTCGACTTCGAACTTACGTTTCACCTCGTCTTGGATGATTGTGATCAATGCGGCGACATCGGCCGCCTTCGCATGGTCGACGTTGATGATGAAGTTGGCGTGCTTGTTTGAAATCTGCGCCCCTCCGACTTTCTTTCCGCGAAGGTGGCAGGCTTCGATGTATTCCCAGGCGAAATGCTCGGGTGGATTGCGGAAGATGCTGCCGGAATTGGGGAAATCCAAGGGCTGGGATTCGATCCGGCGTGTTCGCCGTTGGTCGATGAGCCGACGGATGTCTTCACTGTCTTTCTTCGTAAGCTTCAGGCGAGCGGCTAGGATGATCCAGTCGGGGTGATGTTGGAAAACGGAGGTGCGATACCCCCATTCACAGGAACTTCCGGGAATCCATCGCGGTTTCCCGTCGATCAGGACTTCCACTTCTTCGACCAAGTCCCCGATCCATCCTTGATAGGCTCCGGCATTCATGTAGATCGCGCCGGCGAGCGTTCCGGGAATCCCGCAGGCGAATTCCAACCCGGACAAACCGGCTTTCATCGCCTGATAGCTCAATGCGATCAAGCTCGCACCGCCTTGTGCGACGACGCCTTCCTCTTCGAAGAAAACATCGGTGAACGTACGGTCCAAACGAAGGACAAGTCCGTCGAAATCATCGTCGGACGCAAGGATGTTCGACCCTTTCCCGATGATTTTCACCGTCACGCCGGCTTGTTTCGCCAGATTGAGGATTTCACGCAGAGCCAACTCGTTCTTCGGATAGGCGACATAGCGTGCGATTCCGCCTACGCCCATCGTCGTCATCACGGAAAACGCGACATATTCATCGACCGTCGCATATTGACGCAAACGGGTTATGAAGTTTTCCATTTAGTTCCCCTTAAGTATCTTTTCCATGAGTCTGATCATATCTTCGGCGGCATCGGGTTTCCCCAATGTTTTCGCGGCCTTCCCCATGTCGTGAAGACGCTCGGGGTGTTGGACCAACGCGGTGATTTCGCTGACCAATCGGTCGGCGTTCATGTCTTTTTCCTCGATCATCAGCGCCGCGCCGGAATCGCTCAACGATTTCGCGTTCAGCACCTGATGGTTGTTGGAGACGTAGGGACTGGGGATGATGATCGAAGGAAGACCGACGACGGTGATTTCCGCCGCCGTCGTCGCTCCGCCGCGACAAACCATGAGGTCGACGACTCGCATCAGTTTCAATTGATCGACATAGGGGACGATTTTAAGGTTGACATCTTCGTCGATCATGGTGATAAAGTGTTCATAATGTTTCTTCCCGGTCACATAGATCAGTTGAAAGGAAGCACCGCGGAGTTTCTCCAACACTTCGACCATGACGTTGTTTACGGACTCGCTCCCCAATGAACCCATGACGATCAAGACGGTCTTCATTTCGGGATCCAGTCCGTAGGTAGTTAGGATTTTAGGGTCCGTCTGGCTTTTTTTCAGTTCGAACGTACGCGGGTTCCCCAAGAGATGGGTCTTTTCATGCGGGAATTGTCCGGCGTTTTCAGGATAACAGGTGACGATCGCATCGACCTTAGAAGCCAGTGCGCGGTTGGCTTTCCCCGCGTAGGAATTCTGTTCGTGAAGCATGGTTTTGATTTTCAAGGCTTGGGCGGCGCTTAGCACTGGAACGCTGACGTATCCGCCGAAACCCACCACGAAATCCGGCCTGAATTCGTTGAGGATCCGGATCGCCTTGCTTCTGCTCTTCAGCATCTTGATGGCGGCGTTGAGTTTCGCGATGATCGAACCGTTGAACCCCCTCGCATCCAGACCGATGAAACGAAAACCCAGCGCCGGGATCTCCGTCGCCTCCATGCGGTCGTTGTTTCCGATGAAAAGGATCTCCGTCGTCTGGTCGCTTTCTTGCAGGGCGCGTGCAAATGATACTGCGGGATAGATATGTCCACCGGTTCCACCGGTCGCAATGCATATTTTCATGTCGACTCTCCTTGTACCTTGATATTATATCATATCCGTCTTGCCGCATCCCTTGAAATCGGGGTGAACAGACCATGGCGGGATGGCTTGAAGTTTGGTAGAATAATGGAAAGCGGAGGTCCTATGCTACGATACAAATGTATACTGTTGGATCATGACGACACGATCGTCGAAAGTACGATGCAGATCCACTATCCTGCGTTCTTGGAAACGCTGAGGACGCTGCGTCCCGAGGAGGACCCGATTTCGATCATCGATTTCGTTTCCACCTGCTATCATCCCGGATTCATGGGATTATGCGCGAAATATGAGTTCGACGAAGACGAGATGGTCGAGGAATACGCGATTTGGAAGAAATATACGCGGGCGCATACGCCGCAGGCGTATCCCGGGATCCGTGAAATCCTCTTGAAGTTTCGCAATGAAGGCGGGAAGATCGTCGTGATTTCGCATTCGGAAAGCACGGAGATCAACCGCGATTACCGTCATAATTTCGGTTTCGAACCGGACTTGGTGTTCGGGTGGGAACTGGGGGAAGAGAAACGCAAACCCAACCCCTATCCGATCGACCAGACGTTGCGTCTGCTTGGGCTACGGTCGGAAGACTGCATCATGATCGACGATTTGAAACTGGGGTTGACGATGGTCCGCCAGCGCGACATCCCTTTCGTGGCGGCCGGTTGGTCGCATTTCATCGACGAAATCCGCGACGCCTTAAAAAAAGACGCGGACCATTATTGTACCCGCGTCGAAGAACTCGATGAAATTCTGTTTCTAAAATGAAGGTCGGCTACTTACGTACCAGACCAAATGACCAGGTGGAAACCCCGCCGATATTGAAAACGTTGGTGTAGCCGACGCGCTTCATGTAGGAGACGGCGTTGGAAGCGCGCGAACCGCTAAGGCAGACGACGAAAATCTTCGCGTCCTTGTCGGGGAGATTCTTTTCCAGACGTTCCGTCAGGGTGTCGAGCGGGATATTGACCGCACCGGCGATGTGGCCGTCGCGGAATTCGTCGCGGGTACGGACGTCGATCAGTTTGATGGATTTATCGTTGGCGAGTTCTTCATGGGCTTGTTTTTGGGAAAGGTTGCTGGATTTGAGAAAGTTAAACATGGGGTTCCTCCTTGAAAGGGCGATATGAAACAATTGGCGGCAAGCGCGAGTCTACGCGATGAATTTCCGATCTTACGTCAACTCGACGACGAACTTTTGATACGCTTATCGCAGACGGCCGCATGGCGGCGCTATGATGCGCATGAAGCGGTCCAAAACAACGACGAGACGTGCGACGGCTTGATGAAAGTGAAGCAAGGCAGACTGAGGATCTATATGCAGGATGAGAACGGCAAGGAAATCACGCTTTATCGCCTTTATCCCGGCGACTCCTGCGTCATGACCGCCTCGTGTCTTCTCCATCATATGAACGTGGATTTTTTGATCGAAGCGGAAATCGAGACGATCGTCATTCTCTTGCCGACGACCTATCTGGGTGCGGTGTCGCAAAGCTACCCCGCCCTGAAGGATCATCTCAACGAGTTGGTGCGATCACGGTTCAGCCAACTGACCTGGGTCATCCGACAGATCGTCTTCTCATCGATGCCTTCGCGGATCGCGGAATTCCTCGTCGAACAATATGTCATCCGGGAATCGAGCGTACTGACGCTGACGCACGAAGAGATCGCCAACGACCTGGGTTCCGCCCGGGAAGTGGTCAGTCGGATCCTGAAATACTTCCAGGAAGAAGGCTTGATCGATCAATCCCGCAAGAAGATCAGGTTGGTCGATCTGGAGAACCTGAAGAAAAGAATCGTTTAAAACAAGCCAAGCAAGACGTTTTCGTTGGCGAGGCCGACCTTGCGGTTTACTTCCACGCCTTTGTTCATCGCAACGACCGTCGGGATGCTGCGTACGCCGAACTTCATCGCCAATTCCTGGTTGGCATCGACATCGCATTTCACGACGAGGACTTCCGGATGGGTGGTCGAAATCTTTTCCATGATGGGACTGATCATCTTGCAGGGTCCGCACCAGTCGGCGTAAAAGTCGATGAGCACGGGTTTGGCGGAATTGAGGACGATTTCTTTATAGTTCTGATTGGTTAATTGGATCATGGTTGATACCTCCACTTGAAGTATACCAAAGGCGCACCTTGTTTTATGTGATAAAATCACAAAAGGGAGAATTCTCCCTTTTTTCATTCAAATAGATTGTCCTGGACGTTGATCCCCAGATGCTGGTACCCCAACATCGTAACCACCCTTCCGCGCGGCGTACGATTGATGAAGCCCAATTGGAGTAGATAGGGTTCATAGACGTCTTCCAGGGTCATCGGTTCTTCCTGGATGCTCGATGCCAACGCTTCCAATCCGACCGGACCTCCTTTGAAGCGTTCGATGATGCCTTTCAGATAACGGATGTCGACTTCATCCAAGCCCAGACTATCGACTTTCAGCCGGTTGAGCGCCATTTCGGCGATCTCAAACGAGATCCGTCCGTCGTTCATGACCTGGGCGAAATCGCGGACACGGCGGAAAAGCCGGTTTGCGATCCGCGGCGTACCGCGACTGCGCTTGGCGATCTCGCGGACCGCCGTTTCATCGATTTCGGTTTCCAACACCCTCGACGTTCGGCGCAGGATCTGTGAAAGTTCATCGATCGAATAGTATTCCAGTTTCGAGACGATCCCGAACCGGTCGCGCAATGGAGCGGTCAGATCCCCTGCCCTTGTGGTCGCTCCGACCAAGGTGAACGGAGGAAGATCCAAGCGGATCGACCGGACACTGGCTTCTTTCCCGACGACGATGTCGATGCAGTAGTCTTCCATCGCGGGATACAACACTTCTTCCACGACTTTGGGGAGACGGTGGATTTCATCGATGAACAAGACATCCCCGGCTTGAAGCGAACTGAGGATGGCGGCGAGATCGCCGCTACGCTCGATGCTGGGGCCGCTGGTAATCCGGATGTTCCCGCCCATTTCATTGGATAGGATATAGGCCAAAGTCGTCTTGCCTAAGCCCGGAGGGCCGTATAAAAGGACGTGATCCAACGCTTCGTTGCGTTTGGTCGCCGCCTGAATGAAAATCTTGAGGTTTTCCTTGAGATGGTCCTGCCCGACATACTCGCTTAACCGCGATGGCCGCAGGCTGGCTTCTTCATCCCCGGGTTCCTTGAACGCCGATAACAACGCTTCCATCTTACCCCACCTTCCGCTTCAATAAGAGACCCAACGCGACCTTGACGTATTCATCGCTGGTTTTCGCAGTGGACTGAACCAAATCCTTCTGGATCGACGAGATTTCGCCGGGTTTGTATCCCAACGATTTCAAGGCTTCCATCGCATCCATCAACTGTGGGTTGCCCGTCTGTTCCTTGGTATGCGTCGCAACCAGTTTTCCCTTGAGATCCAGGATGATCTGCGACGCGGTTTTCGCCCCGATCCCCGGCATCGTCTTTAAATAGGCGACATCGGACACTTCGATCGCCATGATGATCCGCTCGAAGGTGGATGCGGCCAGGATGTTCGACGCGGTCTTGCATCCCAATCCTTTGACGCTGATCAGCTTCACGAAGAGGTCGTACTCGTCCATGGAGAGGAAGCCGTACAGGCTTTGTTCGTCCTCGCGAATGTAATGATAGGTATACAGCGAGACTTGCTGATTAAGGGACAGAGCTTCGGGATGCGCGAAAAAGACACGGTAGCCGATGCCTTGGTTCTCGATGATCACCCAGTCTTGGGTAAAACTATGGACTCTTCCGGATAGAAACGCAATCATGTTATCACCGTGTTCAATTATACCATGCCTTGACCCTAGAGACAAAAAAAGTGGATTCGCTTTCGCTAATCCACAAAGAGGAATTCGGTATTCGCCAGCTGGATGACATCGCCGTCGATCGCACCGGCTTTTCGCAAGGCTTCGTCGACGCCCATGTTCCGTACGGCGCGCGCGAAACGCTGGATGTCGGTGTCGGTCTTCATGTCCGCCATCGCATAGAGACGCTCGATCCGTTTGCCGGTAAGGCGCCAGGTATGGTCGCCGATCCGTGAAACGATGAAGGGTTCGTCTTCCGGGATGAACTTATAGTGGACGCCGTCTTCCTTGAGTTCATGCAGGATGAATTCAGGGGTGGTTTCGATGAGTTGGATCGTTTTATACAACACTTCATCCAAGCCTTCACGGATCAAGGTGATGGTCTCGAAAACTTGAAGATCGGGAAACGCTTCCTTGAAGCGTTTCAAGTTGTCTTGTGCTTCGGGAAGATCCATTTTGTTGGCGACGACCACTTGGGGGCGTTCCAACAAACGGAACTGATAAAGACCCAGTTCGGTGTTGATGATCCGATAATCTTCCACCGGGTCGCGATGATCCACGCCGCCCATGTCGATGATATGGATCAGGACGCGGCAGCGCTCGATGTGGCGCAGGAATTGGTGACCCAAGCCTTTGCCTTGGCTGGCGCCTTCGATCAATCCGGGCAGATCCGCCAAGACGAATGAACGACCGTCGCGGACTTGCACGACGCCCAGATTCGGGACGATGGTGGTGAAAGGATAATCCGCGATTTCGGGACGCGCCGCGCTGACGACGGACAGAAACGTCGATTTGCCGACGGAAGGATAACCGATCAGACCGGCGTCCGCCAAAAGCTTTAATTCGACTAAAATCTCAAGTTCGTCGCCCGGTGCGCCTTTTTCGGCGAAATCGGGGGCCGGGTTGCGGGGGGTGGCGAAATGCCAGTTCCCGCGACCGCCCTTCCCTCCGGCGACGATGACGGCTTGTTGTCCGGGACGGACCAAGTCGGCTAAAATGCGGTCGTCCTTGATGTCCCTGACGATCGTTCCCAACGGGACTTTCACGATGCTGCTTTCACCGCGAACCCCCGACATTTTCTTATTCTTACCGTTACCGCCGTTTTCGGCGGCGATCAGTTTATTGAAGCGTAAATCCAAAAGGGTCGACTTATTCGTGTCGACCTCGAAAATGACGCTGCCGCCATCGCCTCCGTCCCCGCCGAAAGGTCCCCCTAGAGGAACGTATTTCTCACGACGGAAAGAAGCCATGCCGTTGCCACCTTTTCCTGCCCGTACTCTAATTTTGACGCGATCGATGAACATGTGCGACTCCTTTCAAACAAAAATCCCCGAGAGCGGGGATTTACGACTAGGCTTGGGGATAAACGGAAACTTTCGTTTTGTTTTTTCCTAAGCGTTCGAACTTTACGACGCCGCCGACTAACGCAAATAGCGTATCGTCGCCGCCTCGCCCGACGTTGGTACCGGGATGAATTTTTGTGCCGCGTTGACGGTACAGAATGGATCCGGCGTTAGCAAATTGACCATCCGACTTCTTGGCGCCCAAACGTTTCGATTGGGAGTCACGGCCGTTCCGAGTGGAACCGACACCTTTTTTAGAAGCGAATAATTGAATGTCCAACACAAATTTCATGGTTTTACACCTCCTGTTTCGCGATATGTATATACTTCGAATATTGGTTTTCGATGGTTTCCAACTGTGCCAGCACAGTCTGGAGGATAATTTGGACATCGTGATTCCCGTTTTCCAGCACCTTGATTTCGATCAGCGCGTCTTCACCCTTCACGAGTGTTAAGTCGCATGCTTTCGAAACCATCCTATCCAGCGCATTGAGCGCACCGGTCGCGATCGAACTGACGCTTGCGCATACCAGATCCTGGCCGCGTTTCGCCGACATCGCATGTCCGGTGATGGACAGATGGAGTATGCTGGAACCTCGATACGAGACACTCACCTTAATCATCTGGATTACGCCTCGATGGATTCGATGATGAGTTTCGTATACGGTTGACGATGGCCGACTTTACGACGGGTCGAACCTTTTTTCGGTTTGTAACGGAAGATGACGATCTTCTTGTCCTTACCTTGTTTTTCGACTTTCGCGGTGACCTTCGCGCCCTTTACATACGGGGCTCCGAAGCGGGTCGTACGGTTGGAATAGACCAACACTTTGTCGAAGATGACTTCTTCGCCTTCTTGGACATCCAATTTCTCTACGAAAATGGAAGCTCCGACTTCGACGCGGAGTTGTTTTCCGCCGGTTTCAATGACTGCGTACATGGTTTGCACCTCCTTTTTCTGGGTTGAGACTCGCCGTTATGGGTGGTTTTTAAAGACACTTGAAAACCCGTACCGTGCGGTTGCGTTCCTTTGAGAAAGGCAACGTAGTACATTTTAGCATGCTTCAGGCATTTCGTCAAATGAAGTTCGCGATGAACTCGACGACCCTTGGAATGAGCGTTTCCGTGATGAAATACAGTGCCGGACGGACCAGGATCGGCATGAAAATCGCGGGGATCAGGTTGGCGACCTTGATGTCCGATATCTTCAGCATCCTCAATCCAAGGCCGATGATGACCACCGATCCGACGATGCCCATGTCCAGAATCAAAACCTCGTTTAGCCACGGGGCGACCAATGAACTCATCAAGGTGATCAAGCCTTGATAGACCAGGATCACAAAGGATGAAAACAGGACGCCGATGCCCAGGGAAGAAGCGAAGATGATCGATGCGATGAAGTCCAGCAGGCTTTTCGTATAAAGGATCGTATGGTCGCCATGCAAACCGCTGTTGAGCGAGCCGACGATCGCCATGGCGCCGACCCCGAATAGGAGACTGGCGCTGACGAAGCCCGTGGCGAAGGTCCCCTTCGCGTTTTTGGCGACTTTGGATTCGACCCAGAGTCCGAACCGGCCGAGTCTGTCCTCGATGTCGATCCATTCCCCCAGATAGGCCCCGATCGCCATCGAGGCGATGAGGATCAACGGGTCTTCCACGCCGATCGAGCCTTGGACGCCAAGTAAGATGATACACAGCCCCAACCCTTTCATCAGGGTCGTGGAGATTTTATCCGAGATGCCGTGATGCAGATAAAGCCCGAGCAGCGATCCGATGATGATCGCAAAGAAATTCACCCATGTCCCAGTCATATGTTTTCCCCTTTTCTCAATACATCCGGTGCTTCGACGATGCAACCGTCTTTACCGTTCTTAAATGCTTCGATGAGTATGCCGGACGAAGCCGCATCCACGTCGTCGTGGATGAAGCGGATGCGTTTAATCGCGAAACGCTGGGTTTCAAGGATGCGGATCAGTTCGGCGGTTCGGCTTGAACGATGGACCAAGGCGAGTCTGCCATGATCGCGAAGCAGGCGAAACGCGTGTTTCGCCAGTTCATCCAAGGTAAGCGAACGTTCATGCCGGGCGGCGTTAAGGTAAAGATTCTCTCCTTTGTCGCTTCCTTCCTTGAAATAAGGCGGGTTGCAGAGGATTAGATCAAAGGTCCCGTCGTTGAATGAATCCAGAGGACAAACATGGAACGACGCGTTTTCGACATGGTTGAGCGAAGCGTTGCGCTTCGCCAACTCGATCGCTTCATTGAAGAGATCGATCCCGACCCCTTCGCTTCCCCCCTGTTTCAAGGCATAGACCAGAAGTACGCCGTTGTTGGTTCCGATATCCAAGATGCGGTCTTTCGATTTGACGTTCATGAAGCGGCACAACGCGACGGTGTCGGAATTGAACCGAAACATATCCTTGCGTTGGATGAACTGAAGATTCGTGCCGGGTAGAAAATCGGTTTTTATCACAAGATCGCCCTCTTTCGTTCTAGTATATCGTTTTCGATGAAAAAAGACCATGATTTTTCATGGTCAGGATTCATTTTCATAGACTTTCACTAAAGGAAGTTCGAACCAGAAGGTGCTGCCCTCGCCGACCTTGCTTTCGACGCCGAATTTCGCATGGTGGGCATCCAGGATCGCACCCGCGATCGCCAGTCCCAATCCGGTTCCCATGGTTTGGCGTTGATAGTGTTTGTCGACTTTGTAATAGCGGTCCCAGATGTAGGGCAAATCTTCTTCCGCGATGCCATCGCCATGGTCGGTGACCTCGATGCGCACATTCTCGTCGACCAACAACTGCATCAAGACTTTCTTGTCCGATCCGATGTGTTTGATCGCGTTGTTGACGAAGTTGTAGATGACTTGTCCGATCTTCACTTCGTCGCCTTTCACGATGACTTTCGGGTAGGACATGACTTCGATGTCGATTTGTTCTTGCTGTATGAGGCCTTGCATCAGATTGACGCTATGGTCGAGCAGTTCGACGATGTCGAATTCCTTGATGTCGAGTTCCAAGACCTTGGATTGAAGTTGCGATAATTTGGTCATGTCGTTCACCAAACGGTCGAGATGGTTCACTTCCGTCAAGATGACTTCCAAGTGTTCATCCCGCTTCTTGGGATTGTTGCCGGAGAGGTCGCGGATCATTTCGGTATACGCCTTGATCATCGTGAGCGGGGTTTTGATGTCATGGGAGACGTTGGCGATCAGGTCTTTCCGCAGCTCGTCCATTTTCCCGAGTTCTTCCGTCGCATAGTTCAAGGTTTCGGCCAATTGGCTGATTTCACCATATTCGCTGTTTTCGAACTTGACTTTGTAATCCCCTTCCGCCAGTTTCTGCGCGCTCCTGTTCATCTTGATGATGGGGCGGGCCATCCGTGAAGAAAGCAAGAGGGCGAACAAGGTCGAGAGGAAGAAGACGGCGATGGTGACATAGATGAATTGGTCTTTGAGGATGTTGACGGTGGAATCCAGGGGCTCGAGCGTCGCGTTGAGGAAGATGTAGTAGTTGCCGAAATCCGCGACGACTTCCCTTCCGTACACCAACATACTTTGGTTGAGCTGGATGTTTTCCAGCGGAAGGACGAAGTCCTTCGACTTGGATTCCTGGGCGCGTTGGATGTAATCCGACACGTTGGTGGGGTTTTTGATGACCCGTTGTGTCAGATAGCACCCTAATCCGACCGAGTCGACTTGATAAAGCAGTGTGCCCTCCCCGTTATAGATGACGGCGCAGACGTTGTTTCTGACCGCCATGATCTGGATGTCGACATCGATCTCGTTATTGAGGATGCCGTATTCCATCTCGTCGGCGACCATGCGTACGTTCGCGACTTTGGTGTCGCGGTAATAGGAGGAGATGAAAACGATCTGGAAGATCCAGAGCGTTCCTAAAATGCCTACGGTAAGTAGGATGAAATAAAACCATGTACGAATGCGGATCCGACTACTGAACTTCAAACTTGTACCCCGTCCCTCGGACCGTCACGATGTAATCGCGGTATTCGCCCAAGTTATGACGCAGCATTTTGATGTGGGTGTCGACCGTGCGGTCGTCGCCGAAGTAGTTGTAGTTCCAGACTTTATCGAGCAGGACATCGCGTGAGAGCGCGGTGTTCTTGTTTCTGACCAAAAACAACAGCAGGTCGAATTCCTTCGGCGTCAGGTTGACCTTTTCACCGTTGATGAACACGTTGCGTGCATCGACATCGATATTGAGTCCGTTGAAGGCCATGGTTTGGTTTTCTTTGCCGGTGTGACGGTCGATGACGACCTTGATGCGCGCCATCAGTTCTTTGGGACTGAAGGGTTTCACCACGTAGTCATCCACGCCGAGTTCGAATCCGAACAACTTGTCGAATTCTTCCTGTCTGGCCGACAACATGATGATCGGGATGTTTTTGATCTTCTTGATCTGGCGACATGCGCTGAACCCATCCAGATAAGGCATCATGATATCCAACACGATCACGTCGAAATCTTCGCGTTCGACCAGTTCGAGGGCTTCGCGTCCGTCTTTCGCTTCTTTGACATCGTATCCCGATACTTCCGCATATTCACGGACCACTTCACGGATTTTCACTTCGTCGTCGACGATGAGGATTCTTGCCATAACAACACCACCTTTCGTTTAGTGTACCCCTATCTTGTGAAACATTTGTGAAATCAACTTCCCGTCGTTAAAAGTTTGACGTTCTTGACCATGCAGGAATTCTCTTGTTCGACCCGACCGTCGATCTCGACCAAGGCGCCTTTGACCCAGATTTCCTGCGTGCGGTCCAAGAGCGTCGGCATGACGACGACATCCAGGAACGCCGACTCGTCGCTAACGGAGACAAACGCCATCATTTGTCCGGTCTTGGTGCGATGGGTCTTGACCCGCTCGACCATCGCCGCGAAGCGTACGTTTGAATTCAATGTCGTCGAACTGACGATCGGAGTGCATTTATATCCCGACTTCTGTTTGTAAAGAAGGATCGGATGGCTGGAGAAATAGAATCCGAAAACATCCCTTTCCCTCTCGTTGCGCTCTTGCGGAAGATCCGCGACGCTGATCGGGATCGGTCGCGAGACCAGATCCAAATCGATCCGGGACTGTCCCAAGGTATCGATGCGGACAAGGTCCGCGTAGGTGATCGCTTCATCCAGCGAGGCCAGCATCGATTTACGGGTCATGGCGAAGTCGTCCAGTGCGCCGGCGTCGATCAGCGCTTCGATGGTTTTGCGGTTGAAACGATGGGCCATGATGCGGGCGATGAAATCGTAGTAGTCCAGAAACAGACCGGTGTTTCGTTCACTGAGGATTTCGCGGCAAGCCGCCATGCCGACCCCTTTGATGACGGTCAGCGGGAAGCGGATCCACCCTTCTTCCAGAACGTATCCCGCTTCGCTGCGGTTGACGCTGGGCGCCAATAAGCCGACGTTGCGGCTGCGGCATTCATTGACGTATTCGGCGGTTTTGCTTTCGCTGCCGATGACGCTGCTGAGGAGGGCGGCGAAAAATTGCTCGGGATGGTTCGCTTTCAAGTATGCCATCTGGTAGGAGATCATCGCATAGGCGACGCTATGCGACTTATTGAAGCCGTAGTTGGCGAACTTCGCGATCAGGTTGAAGAGTTCGATCCCCAAGCCATCGCTGTATCCCTTCGCTTTGCATCCGTTCAGGAATTCTTCCTGCAGTTTCGCCAGTTCCTTGGCGTTTTTCTTGCTCATCGCCTTACGCAGGACATCCGCCCGTGCCAGACTGAATCCGGCCATCTTCTGCGCCACCTGCATGATCTGTTCCTGATAGATCATGATTCCGTACGTATCGCTCAAGAGGTCTTTGAGGTCCGGATGGGGGTAGACGATACTGGAAGGATTCTGCCGTCGTTTGAGGTATTCCGGGATATTTTCCATTGGCCCGGGTCGAAACAGGGCGATCGTCGCGACGATGTCGTCGAAACGATACGGCTTCATCTTACGGATCAAACTTTTCATCCCCTCGGATTCAAGCTGGAACACCCCGACCGTATCCACGTTCGCGATGCATTCATAGGTTTTCTTATCGTCCAGCGGTAGTTTCAGCGGATCGAGATCGATCCCCTCTTTTTTGATCATGGTCACCACATCGTCGATGATGGTGAGGTTGCGTAAACCCAGGAAGTCCATTTTAATCAAGCCCATCGGCTCGAGATATTCCATCGTGAACTGGGTGGAGAGTAAATCGGCTTCGATCTGCACCAAAGGGATCACATCCAAGAGGTCCGCATCGCTCAGTACGATCCCGGCCGCATGGGTCGAGACATGTCTGGGCAAGCCTTCCAACGCGGAGGCATAGGCGAACAGTTCTTTAAACTTTTCACTGGATTCGATCAATTGTGAAAAATGACGGCTTTCTTCCTTTGCCTTGAGAAGCGTGACTTTAAGCGTATTGGGTACGGTTTTGGAAATCATATCGAGGTCGCGTACGGACAAACCCAAAACCCTCCCGACATCCCGCAGCGCCTGTTTGGCTGCCAAGGTACCGAAAGTCGAGATGTGCGCCACATGGTTCTTCCCGTATTTCTCGACCACGTAGGCGATGACTTCGTCGCGCCGGTTGTCGGGGAAGTCGATGTCGATGTCGGGCATGGAGATCCGCTCGGGATTCAAGAAGCGTTCAAACAGAAGATTGTATTTGATGGGGTCGACATGGGTGATGCCCAGGCAATAGGCCACCAACGTACCCGCAGCGCTTCCGCGTCCCGGACCGACATAGATCGACTGCTTACGGGCATGGCGGATGAAATCCCAGACGATGAGGAAATAGTCCTCGAAATGCATGTCGGTGATGACGTCCAATTCATATTTCAAGCGATTGCGGTACACAGGATCAGGTTGGTCGGAATCCAAACGCTTTTTTAAACCTTGAAGACAGAGCTGGGTCAGGTATTGTTTCGCATCCACTCCTTGCGGGAGTTCGAACTTAGGCAACCTTGCCCCGACGGGTTTGAAGGCGTAATGGCACGACGCGGCGATTTCATCGCTGAAAAGCAATTCAGACTGAGGATAGAGATGTTCCATTTCACTAGGGGAAAGCATCCATCTTCCCTCGAATGAGGGAAGATTCTTGTCGGACAGGGTCTGTTGGGTACCGATCGCGTTCAGGACGCGGAAGGTCGTGTCGTCGCTTTGTCTGGCGTAATAGACCTTGGATACCGCGAGCGTACGGATTCTCAACCGTTTACAGGCATCCCTCAGCACATCGTTGCGTAGATGCCAGAACGAGGATTCCTCATAGGAACACGCGGCGACGATCGACGGGATGACTTGTTTGAGCGCAATCAATTGTTCCTCTAGTCTTGAACGGTTTTCCTTGATCATCGACTCTTCCAATACCCCGCCCTCGCCGAAAGCGACGACCCAGAGATGATCTTGATAAAGCGCGATATCATTAAACGTCACTTTGAAGGGTGCGCATGAAATCATCGTGCTTAGGCGCATCAAACCGCGGTAGCCTTCGTCGTCTTTCGCCAAAAGCAAGAACGGGAAAACCGATCCTTCGACCTCGGTGTCGAGTTCCATGCCCAAGATCGGCTTGATTTGATGCTTCTGCGTGGCTTTCACGAAATCGGGGACGCCGTGCAGTTTATTGCGGTCGGTGAGGGCGATGGCGCGGTATCCGGCTTCGACAGCGGTTTTCACCAGGACTTCCGGAGTCATCGTGCCTTGAAGCAATGAGAAACAACTGCGGGTCAGACAATGGACGGCCATATCGCTCACCTTCCTTTCATAGGTACATTATACAGGGATTGGGTGTAAAAAAGAACAGCGGCGCTGTTCTTAGTAGTCGTATTGGAGATTATCGAAGGCGTTGATGACCAGGGTCGCGGAATCATTGTCTAGGTACGTGACACGCACGAGGTCGCCGATCGCGGTGATGGGGAGTTCCGCATCGATCCGGATGGGTGCGATGAAGAGTTTATCCAAGCCTTCCAAGCGTAGGTAGTAGTTCGAATTCCCGTCCACGATGGCCGTATCGATCGACAGGACCTTCGCTTCGATGGTTTTCATCTGCGAAGAACCGCCGTCGATGATGCCTTTTTCGGTCAATTTCTCGATGTAGGCGATCTGGGCGGCCGCGACGGTCTGACCGACGCCGACCAACGAGTAGTCCGTGACGGCGACGAAGGAATAGAGTTTGACCAAGCCTTCCTGGTCTTTAAGGGAGATGAAGTAGGTCGGTTGCCCTTCCACGTTCAAGAGGACGGGGAACGTGGCGCGGTAGCCCAGATCCTGGACTTGCCCCTGGGCGCTGCTCATCGCGCTGGTTTCGTCCGCACCCCCGATACGGTAGAACATCGCTTCCTTGGTGTGGAGGTTGATCAGGGTGAACCCGACGATGGACTGGTCGGCGCCGACGGAAGTCAAACCGGAGAATACATAGGTGTAACCCTCGATGGAGACATAGTTATAGCCATCGGTCGTCTGGATCATGTCTTTCTGACCGAAAACCGTATTCCAGAAACCGCGGATGTAGTAGCCCCAGTTATCGATCTGATACCAGGCCAACTCGGTCGGTTGGACACGGTCGACCCAATCCGGCACGTCTTCCACGCTGTATTTTTCCATGTCGCCGGTGATCGGGTCGACGACGATGACGCCGACGGCATCCAAACCGCCGAACAAACCGATTTCCGGTTCGACGACGGAAATGACGTAATAGGGGTTGCCTTCATCGTCGATCTCGAAGGAAAAATCCTGGAGGATTTCCGTACGGTAGGCAAAGCGGACATGCCGCAACAAGTCTTGGTCGAAATAAGCACTGGGGACATACTTCATCCCCTGCTCAAGGGAGACCAGATCCACGTCCGACGCATCGTTGACGTTGATACGCACGAAGTTCGGGACACCCGAGTCGCGGTTTTGGAACCATTTGATCAAGCCTTGGTATTCCAAAGGCGAGACACGCAGGATTTCATCCTGGGTGCTGACCAAGGTATAGGCGGGGTCGATGTTGAACTGCGAACCCAGACCCTGCACCTTCCCGATCTGTTTGTCCCCTATCTGCATGGCGGTGTCGCGGTCGACGACCGGGACCTTCGCCAAACTGATCTTGTCGAAAGAGCTGGAGAAATCGGTGGTTTCGCTGATGACGATCTGGTTGCGATACTTGGATGCGTTGATGAACTCGCTACCCAAGATCGACATCACGACCACAAACGCCACCAATAAGCCGCTCAATGTCAAACTAGCCCGTGATGGACCGGAGAATTTCTGGGTCATCAGGAAATTCAAGATGCCGAAGACGCCGAAATAGAACGCAAAGAGCAGGTAGATGCCGGAATTGCGCAGATTGTAGGCGGGTAAGGTCAGATAGTCGACGACGAAGGCTAAAAGTAGAACGAGAAACAAGGATGTGATCAGTGATTTCTTGGCGCCGCGGGCTTTCTGCCCTTCGAACGCCCAAGCGAAATCGGTGCGATACTTCTTACTCATGAGTCTCCTTTGATGCGTGACCGTAGTTCGGCCAACAAGGTTTGCGATGTTTCCACATCGACCCCTTTGACCGCGGCCGCATGCTGGTGTCCGCCCCCGCCGTAGCGCCGGGCGATATCGTTGATGATGACTTTGCGTGAACGCAGGCTTCCGTTGAAACGGACCACGGCCGGGTCTTCGGTTTCGATGAACATCGCCCAGATTTCAAAATCCCGGACATTGCCCAATTCCCCGATGCGTTCCTTGGCCGAATTCGGGCTGATGTCGAGTTCTTCCAGGGTTTTCAGCGTCAGGAAGATCGTGACCAGTCCGCATTCCTCGATGGTCGCGTGGTTGCGGATGTAATTGATGAATTTGTATTCCGTCATGGAGAGCGCGAAAAGCTCTTCGTTGATGCGCGGTAGGTCAAGATGGCTTTGCGCAAGGTAGGCGGCCATCTTCAAGGTATGCGAGGTCGTATTGTTGGTGGAGAACTTCATCGTATCCGTCAATATCCCCATGTAGAGGTATTGGGCGGTCTTGGTGGAGAGTTCTTCGTCGCGGGCGAAGGATTTCAGGATCCCGGTGAGGATTTCACAGGTGCTGGCGGCTTTCTCCATGACGATTTCAAGATGCGCATAGGGGTCGGGCTGGGGGTGATGGTCGATTTTCACGATCCGTTTCGCTTTCACGAAACGCTGGTCGTCGACCCGCGCCGCATTGGCGGTATCCAGGACGATGGCCAGACTGTCTTCGATCTCCTCATCCGATACCACGTCGGGTTGTTCAAACAACTCCGGTTTGACCCCGGTATGTTTCCCAAGGGCATAGACCCGTTTGTTCGGATAGGTTTCCTTGAGCCAACTGACCAAGCCCCATTGGCTACCTAACGCGTCGGGATCGGGGATCTGATGACGGAACACGCAGATGACCTGTGCCTCTTCCACCCAGTTGAGCAGCGTTTTCTGCATACTAGAAGCCAAGAAGTCGTGACGTATCCTGTGCGATGACGAGTTCTTCGTTGGTCGAGATCATCCAGACATCGACTTTGGAACCTTCAAGGGAAAGTTTGACGTCCTTGCCGCGCGATTTCGCGTTGAGGGCGTAGTCGAACTGGATGCCCAAGGCTTTTTCGACCCGTTGCGTAATGTCCGCGCGGACGCCGAAATCGTTCTCGCCCAAGCCGCCGGTAAAGACGATGGCGTCGACGCTGCCCATCTGCATATAATAACTTCCGATCGTCTGCGCGATGCGGTTGGCATAGATCTTGCGGGTCAGGATGGCTTGTTCGTTGCCTTCTTCGACCGCCTTTTCGATGTCGCGTGCATCGCTGGAAAGTTGCGAAACCCCCAGCATCCCCGATTTCTTATTGAGGATGTCGATGACCTGCTCGGCGGTTTTGCCCAGTTTTTTCATGAGGAAGGTGATGATCGCCGGGTCGATGTCGCCCGAACGCGTCCCCATCATGATACCGGCCAAGGGGGTGAAACCCATCGACGTGTTGACGGATCTTCCCTTTTCGATCGCGGTGATCGACGCCCCGTTGCCCAGATGACAGGTGATGATGTTGATGTCTTCGACGTTCTTGCCCATTTGTTTCGCGGTTTGACGGCTGACGAAATAGTGGGAGGTCCCGTGGAACCCGTAACGACGGATCTTGTAGTGCTGGTAGTATTCAAACGGGATCGGATAGAGGTAGATGTCCGGCGCCATCGTCTGGTGGAACGCGGTGTCGAAGACCATGGCATGGCGGGCATGCGGCAAGGACTTCGCGAACGCACGGTAACCGATCAGGTTGGCGGGATTGTGCAAGGGTGCCAGGTCGGCGAGGTCTTCGATGTCTTTTTCGACCTTTTCATCGGCGATGACGGAGTTCGCATAGAGTTCGCCGCCATGGACGACCCGGTGTCCGACCCCTTTGATTTCATCGAGGTTTTCGACGATATGGTGGGCGACCAAGGCGTCCAGAACCATCTGGACCGCTTCCTTGTGGTCGTGGATCGGTTGGACTTTCTTCACTTTTTCATCGTTGAACTTGATGGAAAAAATCGCGTCGTCGAAGCCGATGCGTTCGACGATGCCGCTGGTCAACACCGTTTCCTGCGGCATTTCAAACAACTGGAATTTGAGGGACGAGCTCCCTGCGTTAACTGAAATCACTTTTGTCATTGTGGTTCTCCTTCATTCGTTTTCAATCAGTTGATCTAGTATTTCATCGACCGCGTCGATCTTCAGATCGCGCAGTGTTTGATAAAGTCGGGTGCGTGCTTCGTATTTCGCCACGCAATGCAATTTGGCTTCGGTGTCTTCCATGATCTTCTGTACCCTTTGGATTGTATCATAGACGGCGCTACGGCTGCTTCCGGTTTGCTCCGCGATTTCCGAGAGCGAGAAATCCTCCCTGAAATGCATATCCGCGATCGCCTTCTGGTTGGCTGTCAACAAGCTTTCATACCAATCCAACAGGCTGTTCATGCGTTGCGTCTTATCCAGCATCGTGGAAAGCCTCCGTGATGCTGTAGAGATAGCTCTCCGCATCGAAGGGCTTCATATCATCCGCGTTTTCGCCCAATCCGACGAATTTGACCGGGATTTTCAAGAGGTCGGCGATCGCAAGGAGGATGCCCCCTTTGGCCGTCCCGTCCATCTTGGTGCAGATGATCCCCGAGACCTTCACCGCGTTGGTGAAGGCTTCGGCCTGGACCAGGGCGTTCTGCCCGGTCGTCGCATCCAACACCAGCCAGACATGGTCGGGGTTGTTCCCCGTCTCTTTGACGACGACGCGGTTCATCTTCGCGAGTTCGTTCATCAGGTTGACTTTGTTTTGCAGCCTCCCCGCCGTATCGACGATGAGGATTTCGGCTGCGACTTCCTTGGCCTTACGCAAGGCGTCGATCACGACGCTGGCGGGATCGGCATGGTCCGACCCGCTGACGCATTCGATCTTCAACCTGTCCGCCCATTCTTCAAGCTGCGTGACCGCCCCGGCGCGGAACGTATCCGCGGCCGCCAACACCACTTTTTTCCCTTGGTCCTGGTAGTGCTTCGCCAACTTGGCGACGCTGGTGGTCTTCCCGCTGCCGTTGACTCCGACGACCAGGATGACGTTCATGTGGTCCTGCGTCAGGACGACCTCCGTATCCATCCCGATGAAAAGGTCGGACATGGCTTCGCTGACGCAATCCAGAGCGTCGTCGATCGAGGTGTATCCTAGATTCTTCACTTTCTTCTTGGTGGCGTTGAGGATCTTGGTGGAGGTCTTCAATCCGATGTCGCTCTCCAACAGGATGATCATCAGATCTTCATAGAAAAGGTCGTCGATCGTCGATTTACCCAGAAAGAACGTGCGAAGTTTCTTGGAGAAACCTTCGCTGGTTTTCTTAAACCCGCTTAAATAGAGATCCTTGTCTTTTTTACCGGTGAATTTTTCTTTGAGGTTCTGGAAGAAACTCATGCTTTCGCCTCCGTTTCCTCGGCCAAGGTGACCGCTTCGGACAACTTCACCCGCAGCATTTGCGATACGCCGCTTTGGGGCATCGTGACGCCGTAGAGGACATCGCATTGCGCCATGGTTCCGGGCCGGTGGGTGACGACGATGAATTGCGTCTCTTCGCTGAATTGCTTGAGATAACGCGCGAAGCGGTCGACGTTGGCTTGGTCGAGCGCGGCTTCGATTTCATCGAAGATGCACATCGGGACATGGCGGGCTTTCAGGATCGCGAACAGTACGCTGATCGCGATCAAACTCTTTTCGCCCCCTGAAAATAAACGGATGTTTTGGACCGATTTCCCCGGCGGCTGGACATCGATGTCGATGCCCGAATTCAGAAGGTCCTCGGGGTCTTCCAACACCAACCGCGCCTTCCCTCCCCCGAACATCGCGGAGAAGACTTGCGGGAGTTCGGCGTTGATCTTGTTCATCATGTCCGAGAACTGGGTGACCATCAATTCGTCGAGTTCCTTGATGAGATCCAGGATCTTCTCTTTGGACGAGGTCAGTTCTTCATATTGTTTTTTGAGGAACTCATAGCGTTCGTTGACTTCCTCGAATTCCTGCGGGGCGTTCATGTTGATGTTGCCCAGGCTTTCGATTTCTTGTCGTAGCCGGTTGACTTCCTCGGCCGCGTTGGTGATCTTCAAGGTCTCGCTATGCAGCTTCGCGAACTCCACGGTCATTTTGTATTCGGAGGCCAGACGGTTCATCTGGTCTTCCAATTTGGTTTCGGTCCGGGTCTTGTCCAATTCGATGTCGCGTTTCAGCAGTTGCAAAGCGTTGAGGTCGCGCCGTTGCTGGCGGATCTGTTGGTCGCGCCGTTCGCTGTCCTGGCCGGTTTTCAAGCGCGCATCGCGTTTGGTGCGTAGGAACAGATTCAGTTCGTCGCGCCGTGAATACGCTTTGTTGAGGAGTTGGATCAGATCGTCGGAGAAAGAGTTCCCCTCGGTTTTGGCTTGCGGGTTCAATCGGTCAAGATCGTTTTGCAGGCGTTCGTATTTGGCGCGTTTCGCGTCGGCGACCGGTTCCAACTGGGCGACCGCGATCCGTTTCTCCAGGAGGTCGGCATCCAACGCGGTTTTCCGATTGCGCAGATCCGTGATCTCATCCCCGTATTGGCGGACTTGCTGCAGGAGGACGGTTTCCTGTCCCTGCAGATCCAGGATTTCTTTCCCCATCGATAAGGGCGAGGCGTTGTCTCTTTGTTTACCGCCGGTCATCGAACCGCCGCGATGGATCACATCGCCGTCCAAGGTGACGATTTTATAACTATAACGGAGGAGATTGGCCAAAGTATTGCCGTGTTCCAACGTATCGCAGACCAGGACGTTGCCAAGCAGCGACGAGCGTACGATGTTGAACTTCTCGTCGCATCGGACGAAATCCGAAACGACGCCCAAATACCCTTCGGTGCCTTTGCAGACGATTTCCTGTTCTTTGTTGACCCAATGCTCCTGAAGCACGGTCAACGGTAGGAACGTCGCCCGTCCGGACTCGTTGCGTTTGAGGAAGGTAATGGCGCTGCGTGCGCTGGCTTCATCGGCCGTGACGATGTTATAAAGGGCTCCGCCCAACGCCACGCTGACGGCTTCTTCGAAGTTCTCGTGCGGTGTCAGCAGTTTCGCGATGACCCCGTGCACGCCGACCAGGCTTTGTTGGGCGTTGAGGATCGATTGCACCCCGGCTTGGCTTAAAAACGGACGCGCCTGGATGTTCTTGACGACTTCCAAACGGTTCTGGATCCGTTGCAAACGCATTCTCGTCTCTTCGTATTTTTGGTTGCGCTCCGCCATCAAGCGGTTGGAATCGATGCTTTTCTGATTCAACAGTTCCACATCGGCGATCAGGCGTTCCAAACGTTGCTTACGGTCTTCATATTCGATCTTGGCTTCGTTGACCAGTTGTCTAAGCTGGTTGCCCTGCTCCTGGGTCGAACCGGTCTCGATCGCATATTTCCGTTTTTCATCGATTTCGATCTTACGCGTCTCAAGGGTCTGGATTTCGGAAACCAAACGAAGCAGTTCTTCCTGGTCGCGATGGATCTCCGCGTCCAAGCGATGCAGTTCGGTCTTCGCCAACAGGTTGGCGTTTTCATTGACCTGGATCCCCGCTTCCGACACCGCTTCCTTGGAGAGCAGTTCGAACAGTTGGCGCGAGATTTCTTCCAGTTTGTCTTGATACCCTTCGATCGTCTGCGTCAAGACCGCGATTTCGATCTCCTGCAGTTGCTGTTTCTTTTCGGCGTAGATTTCCGCCTTTTTCGCCGCCTTCTTCAGCGGCACGACTTGTTTCTGCAGTTCCTGGTAGATGTCGAAGACACGCTCCAGATTGGTCTGTGTCCGCTCAAGCTTGGTCAGCGCGTCGTTTTTGCGCTTTTTGTATTTGGCGACACCCGCCGCCTCTTCGAAAATCGCCCTGCGATCGGCCGGCTTCGCCTCGGCGAAATTACTGATGCTGCCCTGTGAGATCAGGCTGAGCGAATCCCGGCCGATCCCGCTATCCATCGTCAAGTCCAGGATGTCCTTCAGACGGCACGGGGTCTTGTTGATGAAATACTCCCCTTCGCTGGTCTGACGATGCAAACGGCGCGTGATTTCGATTTCGTCGAAAGAGACCGCGAAACTCCGGTCTGAATTGTCGAACACCAAGGTGACTTCGGCCAGATTCACTTTCCGCCGGTTTTCCGATCCGGTGAAAATGACATCGCTCATCGCCGAGCCGCGCAAGGACTTCACGGATTGTTCGCCCAACACCCAGCGTACCGCATCGGTGATGTTGCTTTTCCCGCATCCGTTGGGACCGACGATCCCGGTTACCGAGGAGTCGAACGTGATGACGACCTTGTCGGCGAAGGACTTAAATCCCTGCATTTCGATTCGTTTGAGAAACATGGAGTACCCCCGTTCTTCAACGTACTATTATACCGTAGTCCAAGCCAAAAATGAAGAGTCCCGGCAGGCTGACTTCACTTATCGGACCGATTCGTCGATTCTATCTTCATTGTAACGTTTTATCGCGCAAACGGCACGAAAAAAGAAAGACTTCGCACCGCGAAGCCCTTTATCCCATTCTTACCGTCGCAAACTCGATGCCCGCTTCCTTAAACGCATTCAAGAGTTCTTTGCGTAGTGCGGTCGACGTATTGAACGCATCCCCGGAGTCCTTCGCCCAGAACGCCAGGCGGATTTGGATTCCGTTGAGTCCCAAATCCATGACGATGGCATTGGTTTCATCCTTGCGCACTACCAGCGGAAACTGATTGGCTTCTTCAACCATGATCTTGATCGCGCTTTCCGCGTCGCTTTCATACTTGATGACCACGAACAGATAGGAATAGATTGACCGGTCGATGCTGTCCTTATTCTCGACGATCGCCGTATTCATGACCCCGTTGGGGATCATCACGCGGTTATTGTTGAAATTACGGACGGTGGTATGTCGCAGATTGATGTCTTCCACGATCCCTGCGATGTTACGGTCGGGGAGGTTGATCGAATCGCCGACCGAAAAAGGTCTGAAGACGGAGATGAAGACCCCGGCGATCAGGTTTGAAAACGTCTCCTGCGCCGCGAAGCCCAACACCAACACCGCGATCCCGGATCCCGCCAGGATCGAAACCGTATATTCCCGAAACGGGACGATCTGCATCAAGATCGACATGATGGAGACCGTATAAAGCAATGCCAATAGGATGTGGCTGATGAACTTGATCATCGATTCCGACACCTTTTGCCGCTTGATCAAGAGGCGCACGGTATAGCGCGCCAGAAAACGGACGACATAGGCGATCACGAGCACCGCCAGCGAGGTGACTAAAAACGAAACCAGTCCGTTTTCAAAGTAAACATCCGTATTCTCGATCCATCCTGCGATTGTCATGTCCGCGCCCCCTAGAATTTGATTTTATTATGGAGGACCCTTCCCAGGATCCTTACCGGTTTCTCGTCGATTTCTTCCTTACTGAAAACCATCGGCGCATACGTCTCGTTCTCCGCTCTTAGGATCATCCGATCCCCCTCGAAGTACACGCGCTTCAACGTCGCCTCGTCGCCGACCAGCACGACGCCGATCTGACCGTTCTCGATCTGGTTCTGCCGTTTGACATAGACCAGGTCGCCCGGGAAGATCCGTGCCCCGATCATGGAATTACCGGTCACTTCAAGGTAGAAATGTTCGCCGCCCCGCGCTTCGGAACGATCGACCCATTCCTGTCCGATCACTTCTTGTTCGGCCAAGCGCAACGGTCCGCCGCGGACGATCCCCAGAATCGGAACCGAAACCGCGTCTTCCTGCGTCTCGCCCATCAATTGATCCATCGAAACACGGAAAAAGTCGGCCAATCGACGAAGCGTTTCGGACGGCGGAAACGACGTCCCGTCTTCCCATTTCTGGATGGTCGTAAACGACTTGTAATCGAATTGGGCGGCCAAGTCCTGTTGACTCAGACCTTTCTGCTTTCGCAGCGCCCGTAGGTTGTCTTTGAAGGCCATTGTATCACCGTGTCCATTGTATCATCGGGTTGAAATAAATTCAAGCAAGCCTTGTAACTTGAATCAAATTCAAGTAAAATAAAAGCAGGAGGTGACACTCATGGAAAGGACGATTTTCCATTGCGACCTCAACAACTTCTATGCTTCGGTGGAATGTCTCCACCACCCCGAGTATCGGAACATTCCGATCGCCGTGGGGGGCGACGTGGAGAAACGCCACGGGATCATCCTGGCGAAGAACATGTTGGCGAAGAAGGCCGGCGTGACGACCGGGGAGGCGCTGTGGCAGGCGAAACTGAAGTGCCCCGACCTGACCTTGGTCAAGCCGAATTTCTCGCAGTACCTGCGGTTTTCGGGCTTGGTGAGGAAGATCTACGCGGAGTATTCGGACCGGATCGAGTCGTTCGGGATCGACGAGGTGTGGATCGACGTGACGGAAATCGTGGGGCGGTACGCCAGCCCGAGGGCGTTGGCGGACGAGATCCGCAACCGGATCCGGGAGGAGGTCGGGATCACGGCGTCGATCGGGGTGAGTTTCAACAAGGTGTTCGCGAAGTTGGGGTCGGATTATAAGAAGCCGGATGCGACGACGGTCATCACGCGGGAGAACATGAAGGAAATCGTGTTCCCTTTGCCGGTGGAGGACCTGCTTTATGTAGGGCGGAAGACGACGGTGAAGATGCATCAGTTGGGGATCTATACGATCGGGGATTGCGCACGCTACGACGTGGCGATCCTGCGGCGGAAGTTCGGGAAGTGGGGCGAGTACATCTGGACCTTCGCCAACGGGTTGGAGAACAGCCCGGTGTTGAAGGAAGGCCGGGAACCGATGGTGAAGTCGGTGGGCAATAGTACGACGGCGCCGCGGGATTTGAAGAATCTGGACGATGTGCGGATCGTGTGCTATGTGCTCTCGGAAAGCGTCGCGGCGCGGTTGCGCGAGGCGGGCTTGCGGTGTATGACGGTGGCGGTTTCGATCCGCGACAACGACCTGGAGGGGTGCGTGCGTCAGATGAAGCTCCCCTGCCCCAGCGATTTGAGCGATGAGATCGCGAAGGCGGCGATGACCTTGTTTCAGGCGAACGTGGACTTTCAAAAGCCGTTGCGCAGCATCGGGGTGAAGGCGGCGGACCTATGCGTCGGGGAGGTGCCGCTGCAGTTGTCGATTTTCGAGGATCAGGAGAAACGCGAGGAAAATTTGGCATTGGAGAAGACGATCGACGGGATTCGAAGGCGCTTCGGCGCGCAAAGCATACAACGGTTGAGGATGCTGGAGGATACGCTGCTGAGCGGGTTCAATCCGAAGCAGGAACATGTCATCTTTCCGGAATCCTACTTTAAAGGGTGAGCCACATGAGTTTGAAAGAGTATGTCGATGTCGTGATTTATCATCGTAAGGACGGACAAATCAAACCGTTGTACATTGTTTGGCACAACGGTGTAGAATATCCCATAGATAAAGTGATGCAGATCACACGGGCGGCTTCCCTTCGGGCGGGCGGCACGGGGATCCGCTATACCTGTTTGATCCAGGGCAGCCAACGGTACCTCTTTTTGGAGGAGGATCGTTGGTTCATCGAGAAAAAGGAGGAAAAGTGAATGTGCGGACGATATTTGTTCCGGGAGGACGAATCGGATGTCGAGGCCGAATCCTGGTTGCAGGAGGTGTCCAAGACGGAGGACGAGGCGGTGGTGCGAAGCATCGCGCTCGATGAGGTGAGGCCGTCCAACCTGGCGTTGGTGTTGGTGAAGGAAGACGGCCGTTTGGTTCCGAAAGTGATGAGATGGGGGTTGCCGAAATGGGACCAAAGCGGGATTTTGATCAACACGCGCAGCGAGACGGCACTGACCAGCCCGATGTTCAAGAAGCATATCAAAGAAAGAAGATGCGTCGTCAAGGCGGCGGGTTTCTATGAATGGGACGAGCATAAGAATAAACTGCTGATCCGCAAGGGCGAGCATGAGAAGATGTACATGGCGGCTCTGTATACGGATGAAGACCGGGCTTCGTACAGTATCGTGACACGGAGCGCCGAGGGGGATTTCGCGGCCATCCACGACCGTTCCCCCCTGCTGATCCCCGAAGGGTTGCTGGATCGTTACTTGGACGACGGGGATAAATACCTGGATGCGTTCCGTAAGATCCCGCTTCCACGCTTCGAGATGGAAGCCAAGCGGATGCAGACATCGTTGTTCTAAAGAGAAAAGCGCGGAATCGCGCTTTTTATTGTTCAATCATGCTGAGGGAGACTTTATTGCGTTCATAGTCGATTCCGATGACCGTCACGGTGACGATGTCGCCGACCGACACCTTTTCATAGGGGGTGAAGATCCGCTCTTTGGAGAGCTTGGAAACATGCACCAGGCCGTCGTTCTTCAAGCCGATATCAACGAACGCCCCGAAGTCGGTGACGTTGCGGACCGTCCCTTCCAGCGATAATCCGACTTTCAAATCCTCGATCTTGACGATGTCGCTATGCAGCAGCGGACCGTCGAACCGGTCGCGGTAGTCCCGAAACGGGGTCGACAGGATCGACAGGATGTCCTTGACGGTATAGACGTCGGAATTCAAACGTTCGGCGAGTGCTTTCGCATCCGCGTTGGCCAAGGAAGGTCCGCGGTTTTCGTCTTCAAGCGACCGAATGTTCAATTCACGCATGATGCGGCGGGTCAGATCGTAACTTTCAGGATGGATCGCCGTACGATCGAGTTCGTCGATCCCCTTGGGGATGCGCAGGAACCCGGCGGCTTGGGTATAGGCTTTCGCCCCCAATCCCTTGACTTCCATCAATTGGTTGCGCGAGGTGAAATGACCGTTCTCGTTGCGATAGGAAACCAAGGATTTCGCGACGTTCTTATTCAAACCCGCGATGTGTCGCAAGAGTTCTTCGCTGGCGGTGTTGGCGTCGGCACCGACCCGGTTGACCGTCTTGACGACGGCGAAATCCAAGCGTTCCTGCAGTCTGGCTTCGGCCAAATCGTGCTGGTATTGTCCGACCCCGATGCTCTTGGGATCGATCTTGATGAGTTCGGAGAGCGGGTCAAGCAATCTCCGTGCGATCGAGACCGCGGAGCGTTCTTCCACATGCAACTGCGGGAATTCCTCGCGGGCCAGATCGCCGGCGGAATAGACGGATGCCCCGGCTTCGGAAACCATGGCGTAGCGGATGTTCGCGGACGTCGTACGAAGGATCTCGGCGATGAACGCCTCGGTTTCACGGCTCGCCGTCCCGTTTCCGATCGCGATCAGATTGACGTTGTATTTGTCGAGGACGTCGATCGTTTTCTTGATCGCCTCGTTCTTCTTGTTAACGGGCGGATGCGGGTAGATCACATCGATATGCAGAAGTTTGCCCGTTTCGTCGATGACCGCCAGTTTACACCCCGTCCGATAGGCGGGGTCCACCCCTAGGATGATGGATCCTTTGATCGGAGCCTGCGAAAGCAGACGCTCCAAGTTCGATGAAAAGACATCGATCGATTTCTCTTGCGCTTTATCCGTCAGTTGCGAGCGAACCTCTCGTTCGATCGCCGGGAAAACCAAGCGTTTCAACCCATCGCGGATCGCCTGGTCCAAAGTATCTTTGACGATCGTTTCTTTGCCTTGGGTCATAATTTGGAGTTGATACACGGCGAAGCGTTCGCGGTTGTATTCCAACCCGACATCCAGGATCTTCTCGCGTTCCCCGCGGTCGATCGCCATGACGCGATGGGCCGCCAAGGTCGAAACGCGTTCGCTATAGGCATAATAAACCCGATACGTCTTCTCCTCATCCACGGCGTTTTTCTTCAATTTGACGACGATTTTCGCTTCCGAGAAAACATATTCACGGATACGGCGGCGCAACTGCGCCTCGTCGCTTACGCTCTCCGCAAGGATATCCTTCGCCCCTTGGATGGCTTCTTCAAGCGTTGATACATTCTCATTGACATATTTCGCCGCTTCATCGTCTAGACTTCCGGTTATCGGACAAGTCAGGATCCACTCCGCCAACGGCTTCAGTCCTTTGGCGATCGCATCGGTCGCCCGCGTCTTCCGCTTCTGCATGTAAGGCCGATAAATGTCCTCGACCCCCGCCAGCGTTTCGCAGGCATCGATCTGGGCAATCAGTTCAGGCGTGATCTTCCCTTGCGTCTCGATCAGACGTTTGACGTCCTCTTTCCGTTTCGCGAGGTTTTTCTGATATTGGTATTGTTCGTCGATGTAGCGGATCTGCTCCTCGTCGAGACCTTTGGTGACTTCTTTGCGATAGCGCGCGATGAACGGGATCGTATTCCCTTCCGCCAATAAATCCAATGTGTTCTTGACCTGGGCGTAATTGACCCCCAAGGTAGATGCGATCGGAGAAATGAGTTTTTCCATGATGTTGCCTTTCTATAAGGTAATTAAAGCGAAGTCCGCGGACTTCGCTCGTTTTGTCCAAATGAATCGTAACCGATTTTTAAAGGGCGGTCAAGTTGGCTTGTTTGCGTTTTCTTCTTAGGATAAGAACGATGAGCAGCGCAAGGATGATCCCCGCCTCGGCGACGGCGACCACGAAGAACGTTGAATAAACGCTCATATCCTTGATTTCGGACTGGGTCAGATAGTATTCGGAAGCATGGTTCATCTGCAGTTCCACGAATCCGTTCTTCACTTCCAACGCTTCCGAATCAAGCCCGAGTTTGGCTTTTTCATTATCGAACAAATACAGTTTCAGGATCGTCCCGTCGGCGAACCGGTCCCCGACATAGATCTTGACGTACGTCCCATCCGGGATCGGTCCTTCATGCGCGAAGTTCAAGACAAACCCGTCAGCGTAGTTTGACAATTCGTGGATCTTCTCTTCATTGACCGACGTAAAACGGATGTTGGTATCGACCTTGCTTTGTTCCTGTGTCGACACACCGTTGAAAATCCAGTAATAGAGCACTCTTCCGAAATCGTCCTTCTTCTCGACCTGAAGTTCGATCCCCTGTTTCGCGGCCTCTCCTAAAATCTCTTTTGAAATGATCCCGCTGATTCCCGGAATCAGGATGACCAGCGGGGATTCGGTCGATCCCAACTGTTCCATGATATCATCGACGCCCACATAGGGCGCATCGCTTTTGCGATAGATAAATAACTTATAATTCCGTTTTTCACCGTTCTCCGCCATGACGTTCACATTGACGACGTTCTGTCCGAAGGCAAGCGGTATGTTTTTAAGGAATTCCACCGTCGATTTCGAGTCAAGGGCGGCGGCGTTCACGTTGATCGATGTTACTTCTTTCTCAACGTTGATGAAATAGTCCTGGATCTCAGGATTAAATCCGATGTCCAACCCATCGATGCTTAGTTCCGACAAGTGGTTTTCTTTCGACAGTTCCCTTGAAAAACCCAGTTCATCTTTACGAAGGATATTGAGCTTGTAGGTTCGTGTCGTCGTATTCTCCGCCGTCACGACCAACTCGAAGAGATTGTCATAAACGGATAAATCGTAGGTTCCGGTACCGACCAAAGTCGACTTCGCATCCTCGACGTCCGCATCAATCGTGATCGACGTCACATTGTTCTCGACGGTGACGATGTACTCCCCGGTCTCTTTATTGAAGGTCAACTCACCCGAACTTAACGTGATTCCGGATAGGTAATTATTCGTGGAGCGCGGATCATTCCGATTGATGCTTAACGCATAAGTCTTGGTCGACCCATTCTCGGCCGTAACAACCACGTTGAACGAGTTCAAGCCGTAGACCAAATTCTTCGTCCCTGTTCCGCTGACGCTTGCCTTCGTATCGGCAGGTGTCGCGCTGATGCTGATGGAACTCTTTTCCGTCGTTCCTAGATCGTAGGAAGTGTCCGATTGACTGAAGCCGGATACGGAAGTGCCGTCCACCTTGAGGGACGAAAGATTATTGTTGGAGGATTTGGGGACGGACACCGTGATTTTTCTCGAACTACCCGTACCGTCAATATCTGCCGTTCCAGTCGAAGCGGATACACCTGAAATAGAAATCGTTGAACTCTGACCCGCGGTGAATGCGGAAAGTCCCTGGAAAGTTAGATTGATGACTGCGAAACTTCCGCTTTTGCTTGTCGGAAAGTCCAGAACGATCCGTGTTCCGACTTCCGCGCTGCAACCGCTAATCAAGCAACTCGCACCGACGTATTTAAGCTTCGTCTTATCATAGGATAGACTCGCCAAGAGTGAGTAAATCTTCGTTGTCGTACTGACATTCACTGTAACCGTGAATTTAGCTCCTTGGTTAATCGAAGATGCACCTGAAATCGATGTTGAAAAACTGGCGGCATTCACTTTGGGTGCGAAAACCAACATTTGTAAAAGCAGTATCCCTACCAAAAGTATCTTTTTCATAGTTAAATCACTCCTGCGATTCTACGTCGCAACAATACGATGTCCGTACTGGATATTTTGCCATCTTGATTGAAATCTCCGGATACTTGCATTAAGGCATCCAAAGTCGATATGCCGGCTAAATGTCTTCTTAACATTACGATATCCGTCGTCGTCAGTTTCCCGTCATTATTCACATCCCCAAACATCGTGAAACGTGCGGTGACCGTCGTCGACGCCGTGATGTTCGCAATCGAAAAGGTATTGGTCACGTTGTTCGCTACGGGGACTCCGTCGATCGTCCACTGTGTTAGGAAATAGCCGGTGTTCGGTGTCGCTGTGAAGACGACGGTGCTTCCGGTCGTGAGATAACTGCCGGTTGTGATCGAGACATCGTTCATTTTCGCACTCAAGACTCCGGCACCGGAAGAGATCGAGTAATCGACGACGTACCTCGGGGCGATGTTTGTGATCGTCACGGTTTTGGTCGTGATGTTCCCTGCCGCGTCGGTCGCGACGAAATCGAAACTACCGTTGTTTTGGAAGGTATGCGAACTTGCATTCAGGGTGCCTTCATTGGTGGTGGCGTTCACGATCAGACTCGTATCGATGTTTTCCGTCGTATACGGTGCGATCGTAATGACCGGGGCGACTTTATCGATGTGGGTGATCGTGACGGTGCGCGACGCGGATCCGCCGTTCCCATCGGTTGCGATAAACGTGAATGATCCGTTTTCAGTGAAAGTATGGCTGGTTTCGTTGAGCGTCCAGTTCGAGACGGTCGCGGTGACGGTCACATTCTGATTGGTCGGCGTGGTCGGATAAGGGTTGATCAGAATCGCATAATTCACAATCAGCGTGATGACGCCGTCGGTATCTCGTTGGAATTCATAGAACTTCCCGTCGATCACATGGTCTTGGGGCAATTCGCCTTCATAATTGAACGGGATGGTCGTGGAAATCCCATAGCGGTCTTCTTTCACGTCGATCGCGAAACGATATTCCCCGATATCCAGCGTCGAAAGGTCGATGTTCATACTGCTATATCCCGAACCGTCATAACTGACAAGTCCGCTTCCGAAATCCGTCGTCAACAGTTCACGGATGGGACCGTCGGCAAGAGGATAAAATTGATCGGAAGTATCACTGATCTTCAAGGTGTGGGACACGGTTGCACCGGTGAAGGCATTGTATCCCTTGAAGAAACCATAGCCGGATAAGGAAAGCAGATTCCCGTTCCAAGCCAAAGTTTCGACTTGACCGATGGCTTTGCCATCGACTAGACGCGGAACCATGTAGCTTAGGTTGGATGAAACGACATATCCCTTACTCAAGTCGCGGTTGTATTCGACCAATTGGCTGGCGGAATCCGCATAGGCGATCATGTTCCCCGATGCGTCGGCCGGCATCGTCGTCGGTGTTCTTGACCAGTATTTCGCGGTAATCTTTGTGAACGGTAATAGAATCAAACTTTCTTCCTTCAGCGAGCTGCTCAAAGTATAGAGGTCGGTGGCTTCTACCCCTTCCGTCTTTTCGACGTTGACGGTTGTATTACTGTTTAGGATGGCATAGTCGACGGCTTGATAATCCTTACTTCCGAGCCAACGGTCGATCTTGTACGCCCTTCCAGCGATTTTCTCGCCCCAGAAGTGGTCGGATGCGTATTTCACGTTCATCCCGCTGTTCTTGGTACCGAAAACCGACCCGAAGAAACGCCAGTTCTCCGGACTGATATAACCGCGCAGATGGATCCCCATCATTTCGTTGATGCTTTGCGCGATGGAAACGAACTCGGTCGCATTGGTGATCGGATTACTGTCGACCGCCCCCCAACCGAATAGATTGTATTTGGTAATGGCCAGGGTACTGGTACCCGCCGCCGATTCGTGATAAGCCAGTGAGAAAACAAGCAAGGCGTTCATGCCGTAGGTCGTCTGTGCCGAAACGAAGTTCGCCCCTTGGTCGAAAAGCATGCTTCCCGTATCCCGGTCGGGATCTTCCAACGAAGTGATCGTATTGGTGTAGCCCAAGGCGATCTCCACATAGGCATCCAGTTCATCGCCGGTGTATTTCGTGTCCGAACGCAGAGGGAGATATTGATAGTACTGGTAGTAGCGTCCGACGACCTGGTCGTCGTAAACCGGGTTGCGGCAATCCCGATCGGTATAGAACGTAATCCCGTCCCAACTATAATAAGTACCCGGCGCTAGCCAATCCGGTGCCGGTCCGTAGGTGAATGTTCCGTACGAACGTGAATTCCACATCGAGAAATATTCATGCAGCAAATCGTTCACCGCATGCGTCTGCCCGTTGATGTCCCCGTAGGTCGTGGAAATCACGGTGTATTTGTTCATTTTCGGAATCGTCGTGAACGGGGCTTCCACATAGAGCGAACCCGCCGGTGTCCCGCCCAAGGTAAACGACCAGCCGTTATCCAGATGGATCATGGGGATCAGGTCGGTGTTCTTCAGATTGATATACCCGGTGAACCCCGAAATCCGGATCTTGACGATCCCGATCCCGTTGGTCTGGCTGTACCCCATCGTCCCAAGGTATTGCATGTCGCGATGGTTGACCGCATAGGTCGTCGTTCCGCCCAGGGATAATGTGGAAGGATTGTAGCTTGAATAGAGATAGACGGTCGACGTATTGTCGGTACGATAATCGTAGGTGACCGCGATTCCGCGGCTCATCGCGATGATTTTCGAGGGGCTATACGACATCGGATGACGGATAACCACATCCGGGATGGTGGTGCTTAAGGCATCCATCGCGGTTTTCGCTTCATTGAAGGTGGCGTAACACGCACTCAAGGTATAGATGTTTTGCCCTGTGATGGTGGAGACCTCAAACGGCAACTCGGCGCTGCAACCCTCCCCTTCGGCGAATAGGTCGATCGGGGTGAACACGTTTGAAAAGACGATCCCGGTAAAAGCCAGAATCATCGAAATCGCGATCGTGATGAGTTTCTTTAGTTTTCGCATTACGCCTCCGTATCGAGATAAAACACAATGATCCACTCCTGGCTTCCCGTCAACTTCAACTTCAGGGTTCCCTTTTTATTGAGAATCGACTCGTTGATGTCATTGATCTGTAAGTAGAGGTACCCCTCTTTGACGGTGGTCGCCGCCACATCGATGAGATTCGGATAACCTTCGCACGTGTAGCTCTTGGNNTACTTCCGTCGGCGATGAACTGGGCGTCGTCGATGCCGACCGAAGTAGCATTCAAACCTTCGATGTCGATTTCAAGCGCAACAAGGTTGGAAGTCTCGGAGAAATCGTAAAGATCCTTTTCCCCGCTCGGCGTCGAATGGAACACCGGTTCGTTATTCAGTGATACCATTTTGCCTAGTGTGATTTTATACGAATTGCCATCCGTTATCAAGTCCGCGCTCGTTAATCCGATCTCGTATTTCGTGCCAGTCGCAACGTTCAAATCGAAGGTTAAATCGATCTTCTTTTCAAAATTCACACTGAGCGTCATCGTTTTGGCGGTTTTGTCGAGGATCGGGATAAACACCTTACCGGTGATCGACATCTGATCCGTAACGAATTGATCAATCAATCCAAGTTTCTCCAAGGTTAATCCGTTTTCTTTGATTTTGTCGGTGTAGAAAGCCACGTTGTTGAGGGCGATCCCTTCCGATGTCGAAAACATTTCCAAGCCCAAGTCGATTTTTTTATTCGACGTCACCGTGATTTCGGCGATGACGAATTGGAAATCCAATTCTTTCAAACGGAAAACCGTCGCGTCTTCCAACGCGACATCGATGACTGTTTCCACGATGATCGGATCTTCATCATCCGGCTTAGGTTCGCCGGCAAAGAAGGTATTCCAGACGAACAGTCCTCCGGAAACCATCAATACGAATGCCAGCGTCAACGCTACGATACCCAGAATGTCGCGATCTTTTTTCATGATGACCTCCCGCCTATTGTATCACAGGTTGCAGGTTCATCTGCACAAACGGCTCAAATTTCATCCAAGGCTGCAGGATCGTTTTCACCTTAAGTTCGACATGAAGGATCGAAGCATACGCCATCAACCGATCGATATCCTTGTTGGGATCCATGATATAAGCCCGGATCGCGCTTCCGTATTCCTCGAAACTCAGCAGGTCTTTGCGTCGGATGCAGTCGATCAGCGTGCGTTCGCGATCGGTGACCTTGATCTGTTTCCCATGGTAATTGACCCGGGTGATTCCCAGATCCGCGTATTTATCATCACGATATAAAACCTTCATCGGAATATATGAACTATGGTATTTCATCCGATTTTCGCTCTTCTTCGCCGCGATGACCACGCCCGGGGTACGGTAAAGATAACCATGCAGGTAGAGCGCGCTCTGTAAAATGAACGTCCCGTCGGGAAACGTTTCGTTCACCAACGAAATCGTATCCAGCTGATGATCGCAGCGAACGTAATAGCCGCGTTTGATCGCAGCCAGTTTCCGCATTTGTGTCAATTTCCGACAATCATAGGCATTGAATCCGAAATCACGGAGTTCTTGGGTCGTATAGACCCTTTTTCGTTCGAGAATTTCAATCATACGTTCACACTTTCTTGTTTTTGTGTATGTATTTATCATATTCCGTCGTTGTCGCTTTGTCAAGTAGGTCGGACAAAGGTTTTTATGATACAATCATCAAGAGGTAATTTCCATGTCCAAAGAGAAATCGATGCAGAATCTGATTAAATTATCGTTTGGCGAAGAAGTCGGGAATTCGATCACCCACGGGGTCATGAGCCTGCTTCTCCTTTTCTTTCTACCCTACGGAGCGATTGTTTCCTATGAAAAAGGCGGCGCTTTATTGGCTGCCGGAACAAGCATCTTCATCATCAGCATCTTCCTGATGTTCCTCACCTCCTGCCTCTATCATGCGATGGCCTACGACACACCGCATAAATACGTCTTCCGCATCCTCGATCATATCTTCATCTACTTCGCGATCGCCGGGAGCTACACCCCGATCGCCCTCTATGCCATCGGAGGATGGCGCGGCTGGGTGATCCTGATCGTGCAGTGGTCGATGGTGTTGTTTGGCATCTTGTACAAGTCGATCGCGCAGAAGTCGATCCCCAAGCTCAGCGTCCTGATCTACCTCAGCATGGGGTGGGCGGCCTTGTTCTTCATCCCGCAACTGATCCAGAACACATCGTTGTTGTTCATGGGATTGATCGTTTTGGGCGGCGTGCTCTATTCGGCGGGATCCTGGTTCTATATGCAGAAGACACGTCCTTATTTCCATCTGATTTGGCACATCTTCATCAATCTTGCCGCCTTGACGCATTTCATCGCCATCGTCTTCTATCTTTAACGGAGGGATTTATGAAACTTCAACCTAAGGAAATCGAGCGCATAAGAAAATGGATCTATCGCAACGCACGGCCGTTGGACCTTGCGTTGTGGAAATATCATATCGAATATCGAAGCAACGACGACGTCGAAGTCGCCCTGGCCGCCTATCAGAACCTGGACGGCGGATTCGGGCATGCATTGGAAGCGGATGCCTGGAATCCTGCTTCGACCCCTATCCAGACCTCGACCGCGATCGAAAAGATCGAGTCGATCGGAGGATTGGACCGCAATCATCCGATGATTCAAGAAATCTTGACGTACCTTGCTTCCGGAAAAGACTTCCAAGGGAATCGGTGGGAGAATGTCGTCAAGGAAAACGACGGATTCCCGCATGCCCCTTGGTGGCATAGCGCGACGGACGCCGCAGAGCGCAGAGAGTTCAACCCGACGCCGATTCTGACGGGATTCATCCTGAAGTATGCGGATAAGAAAAGCCCTCTTTATGCCTTGGGATTGTCGCTGGCGAAGGAACTTGTCTTGCTTCATCGCTCACGTGAGACGATGGAGATGCATCCGCTGCTCAACCTCGTCTTTCTCTATACCATCGTGGAAGAAATCGGACTGGACAATGAAGATTGGTTCAAGGGTGCGAAGCAGAAGCTGATCCAGGATGAATTGAATCTCATCCAACGCGATCTAGCGTCGTGGGACGGTTATGCCTGTCTGCCGACAACCTTCATCCAGTCTCCCCGCCATCCTCTCTACGAACGGTTGAAAGACGTTGTCGAGGGCGATCTCAAGCGAAAAATCACCGGACGTAACGCCGACGGGATCTGGAACCTGACGTGGAATTGGGGTGCCTACCCCGAAGCGTTCGCCATCAGTGAGAATTGGTGGAAAGCGGAGATCGCGATCAGGAACCTGGTTCTGTTGCGTGCCTTCGATTTCATGGATGAATGAAAAAAAGTAGGGACTGTATTTGTCCCTACTTTTTCAGTTCGTGTTTCTTTCTGAATTCGATGTCCGTACGGATGATGTCCGCCAGGCTTCTTTTGGGGATCCACCCCAGGATTTCCTTGGCTTTCGCAGACGAGGCGATCAGCTTCGCGGGGTCGCCGGCACGCCGGGGNNGACCGAAGGAATACTTGACCGGATGATGCTTCTCGACTTCCTTGATGACATCCAAGACGGAAAATCCGTTATTGGAACCGAGGTTTAAGGTCAAGGAGACATGGTTGTCACAGATGTATTTGGCTCCCAGGACATGCGCGTAGGCCAGGTCAGCCACATGGATGTAATCGCGGATGCAGGTTCCGTCTTCGGTCGGATAGTCGTTGCCGAATACGATCATCGAAGGACGGATGCCCAGGGCGGTTTGGACCGTGATGGGGATGATATGGGTCAGGTTGTCGCGTTTCAATCCGATTTCCAGGGATTCATCCGCCCCCGCCACATTGAAATAGCGGAAGATGCAATAATTCATGTCATAGGCCTTGCATACCCACCGGATCATTTTCTCCGAAGCCAGCTTGGTTTCGCCATAGGGATTGATGGGGGCGCAGAGATCATCTTCCAAACATAGATCCTTCTTAACATCGCCGTAGACGGCGGCGGTCGAAGAGAAGACGACGTTCTTGATCTTGAAGTCGCGCATCGTTTCCAGCATCACCCGTACGCCCTCGACGTTGTTATGGTAGTACTCCAGGGGTTTCTCGACGCTTTCGGGAACGACGATCTTGGCGGCGAAATGCATCACCGCGTCGAAGGGTTTCTTGGCGCATTCGATCGCGAAGATCTCGTGCAGTTCCTCTTTCTTGGTGATATCGCCGAGATAGAGTTTCGCTTTTTCATGGACGGCATCCTTGGTCCCGGTCGAGAGGTTGTCGATGACGACGACCTCGTGTTTCGCACGGATCAATTCATAGACGGCATGGGAACCGATATACCCGGCTCCTCCGATGACACAGACTTTCATGGTGTTTCCCCCTTTTACAATAATCGAAGCAGATCTTGCCACGTCACAAACAGAAGCAAGAGAACCATCAGCGCCGCGCTGGCGGTCAACAGGATTTGTTCGAGTTTGGCGTTGAGCGGTTTACGTAGGATCATCTCGACCCCCGTCAAGAGCACGCGACCCCCGTCCAACAACGGAATGGGAAGCAGGTTGAAGATCCCGACGTTCAACGACAACACGCCGATCAACAGGATCAGCGAACCGATGCCCTGTTCGGCTTGTTGGGACGTGACGTTGAAGATGCCGACCGGACCGGAGATGGCTTTCAATCCGATGCCGCGCACAAGGCGGCTAAGCGTCGAGAAGATGCTCTCGACCCCGGTGACCAAGGTTTTCGTCCCATAACCGAAGGCTTGGAAGATATTGATTTCGACGACTTCGGCAGGCGGGAGTTTCAATCCGACGAAATAACGTTGTTCGTCTTCGATGTATTGCGGCGTGACGCGGAGTTCCACGGTTTCCCCTTCACGGTTGACCAGGAATACCGTCTCGTCGTTGTAGAGTTGGATGTATTGGACGACTTCATAGAAATCCATCGGTTGAATCGACGTCCCGTCGGAGAAAGTCAACTTGATGATCTCGTCCCCGTAAAGGAAGCCGGCTTGCGATGCCGGCGAATTCTCGACCACGCCGTCGACGACCGGTTTCGGTGCGACGTTCGCCTGTCCGGAAATCGCGTACATCCCGACGAAAATGACCCAGGCAAGCAGGATGTTCATGAAGATCCCCGCCAACATGACAATCATGCGCTGATACCGCTTGATGCCTTTAATGGTTCGCTCGAACGGGATTTCGGCGGTGTCCACCCCTTCTTCCCCGGCCATCGAGACAAAACCGCCCAATGGCAAGGCACGGATGCTATAGACCGTTTCTTTCCCTTGGATCGAGAAAAGACGCGGACCCATCCCGACGGCGAATTCTTTACAATAAACGCCGAACATTTTGGCGGTCAGTAGGTGGCCGAGTTCATGGATGAAAACGATCACCCCTAAAACAAGTGCGAAATAAATGAAATCCATGTTATCCTCCGATCTTTCCGTTGGCGACTTCGCGGCTTTCACGGTCGCAGCGGATGTAGTCTTCCAGGTTTTCCAATGTATGATATGGGACGGAATCCAAGGTGGAAGCCACGATTTCCTCGATGTCGAGGAAGAGGATCTTCCCTTCAAGGAACGCGGCGACCGCGATTTCGTTGGCGGCGTTGACGACGGTCGAACGGTTGCCCCCGCGTTTCGCTTCGTCGATGATCCGATAAAACAAAGGATATTGGATCGGGCATAATCCACCGAAATGAAGTTTTGCGATTTCCTTCAGATCCAGGCGTTTATGGTTTTCAATCGGGTAACGTCGTGAGGCGATCAGGGCATACTGTATGGGGAGCCGCATATCCGGCGTCCCCAGTTGCGCCATGATCGATCCGTCCACGTATTCGACCATCGAATGGATGACGCTCTCCGGATGGATCAGCGCTTCGATTTTTTCATAGGGCAAATCAAGCAACCAATGCGCCTCGATCACTTCGAAGGCCTTGTTGACCATGGTCGCGCTGTCGATGGTGATTTTCGCACCCATCGACCAATTGGGATGGATCAGCGCCTGGTCGACCGTGACATGTTTCAACTCTTCCCTGCTTTTATCCCTGAAACTGCCTCCGGAGGCGGTGATCCACAATTTTTCCACGTCTTCGATGCGGTTGCCTTGCAGACATTGGAAAATGGCGGAATGTTCGCTGTCGATCGGATGGATCGACACGCCGTATTCTTTCGCTGCTCGAGTAATCAGTTCACCGGCGACGACCAGGGTTTCCTTGTTGGCCAAGGCGATATCCTTCTTCGCCTTGATGGCGCTTAAGGTCGGGGCCAATCCCGTGAAGCCGACCAAGCCGTTGACGACGGTGTCGATTTCATCCAAGGTGCTCAGAAAAACCAACCCTTCTTCGCCGAACACAAACGCGGGATCAACGAATTCTTCCTGAAGCTGGATCGCGTCTTCCCGACGCTGGACGCAGACATACGCAAACGACTGACGGGAAAGAATCTCCCTCAGCCACGAGATGTTGCGTCCGACGGAAATGCCGACGCAGTGTAATTCCTCCGGGTGCTGACGTACGATATCGAGCGTTTGCGTCCCGATCGAACCGCTGGCACCTAAGATGACGATGTTTTTCATGTAGGCTCCTTAAATGAAGAAAGTCAGTAAAACGTAAAAGAAAATCAGATTGAAAATCAGGCTGTCGATACGGTCGAGCACCCCGCCGTGGGCCGGGAAAAGGCTACCGAAATCTTTGATATTGTAATGACGCTTGATCGCGCTGAAGGCTAAATCGCCGATCTGCCCGATCACCGGCAAGACGAAGGACGAGAGCAGGATGAGTTGAAACGGCAGGTTCTTGATGAAAACAAACCCGAACAACATCCCGATCAAAAACCCGCTGATCCAACCTCCGATCGACCCTTCGATGGTTTTCTTGGGGGAAATGCGAGGATTCAATTTGTGTTTCCCGAAGTAATACCCGGCGAAATACGCGGCCGTGTCGGTCGCATACGTGATCGAAGCGATATAGACGACCAACCGTGTCCCCAAGGCCTGGATCTCGGCGACGGAGCGAAGCGTGAGCGCCATGATCAAGGTCATCAGAAAGAGATAGGCGATGTCGTCGAGGGTGAACTGTTCGTCGACGATGACCATCAGGAAAAGGAAGATGATCAAGGTGATCGTCAACGGCAGGATATAGGTCAGATCGATCAGACCCAAGGCAAGGACGCATCCCAACAGGATGAACATCAGCCACTTGGGGAATTTCTTCCCCATCGCATTGATGGTTTCATAAGCGCTGAACGACAAGAAAAAAACCACCACCGCACGCAAAGGCCATCCTCCGACATAGAGGGCCGGGAATAAGATGGCGAAGAGGATGAAGCCGGTGATGATTCTTTGTTTCATGTTAGATTCCTCCGAAACGACGCTCCCGATCGGCGGTCTGCGTCAATACCTCTTTGAAGCGTTCTGGTGTGAACTCCGGCCAGGCTTCGGGAACGAAGACCAGTTCGGCATAGGCGAGTTGCCAAAGCAGGAAATTGGACAATCGTTGTTCCCCGCTTGTACGGATACACACATCCACGGGAGGATAGTCTTTGGTCATTAAATAGCTTTCGAAAATTTCTTCGTCCGCCAACATACTTATTTTACCATGATTCAAGTCTTCCGCAAATTGTTTCGCCGCCAAAAGGATTTCCCTTTTACCGCCGTAGTTCATGGCGAAACAGAGGATCATCCCGGTATTGTGTTTGGTCGCTTCGATTGCGCGCAAGAGTACTTTCTGGGTATCGTTCGGAAAGGCGTCGAGTTCACCGATCGTCTGGATACGTATGTTCTTCTCCATCAATTCCTGCAGGAACTTGGCGAAGAAAATTTCCGGAAGTTTCATCAGAAACTTCACTTCATCCATCGGTCGTTTCCAGTTCTCGGTCGAAAACGCATAGAGCGTTAAAACCTCGATTCCGAGTTCGTTGGCTGCGATCGCGATTTCGCGTACGTTCTCGCTTCCCGAACTGTGGCCGAAGGTCCGCTCCTGGTTCTGCTTTTTCGCCCATCGTCCGTTACCGTCCATGATCAGGGCGACGTGTTTGAATTGTGCTGACATATCCATCCTCCAGGGTAAATAAGCCCACGACTGTGGGCTTATGGTTATACCGTCATGATGTCTTTGTTTTTGGCTTCCGTGATGGCATCGATGCGTTTGATGTTCTCATCGGTCAGTTTCTGCACTTTTTCCAGTGCTTCCTTTTCCAAGTCTTCCGTCAGTTCATCGTCTTTCTTGATCAAGTCGTTGATATCGCGGCGTACGTTGCGAACGACGACTTTACATTCTTCCGCATGCTTGTTGACAAGTTTCGTCAAATCCTTGCGGGTTTGTTCGTTGAGCGGCGGAACGTTGACGCGCACGACGGAACCGTCGTTTTGCGGGGTATAACCCAGATTCGCTTCGAAGATCGCCTTTTCGATGTTTTTCAGGAAATGCGTGTCGTAGGGTTTGATGACCAGCTGTTTCCCTTCGAAAACCGAGATGCTTGCGATTTGGTTGAGCGGGGTCGCCGTTCCGTAATAGTCCAGGTGGACTTCGGAAAGTATGTTGGGGTTGGCGCGACCGGTACGGATGTTGGTGAGATGGTGTTCGTACTGGGCGATGGCGGCATTCATTTTTTCTTTGGCACTGTCGAGATGTTTCTTCATGCGGGCAATCCCTCCTTTGTAATCCTGGTTCCGATCTCTTCGCCAAGGACGGCGCGTTTGATGTTGCCCTCCTCGTTCATATTGAAGACGATCAGATCGATATCGTTATCCATGCACATCGACGTCGCGGTGGTATCCATGACGCCGAGTCCTTGCTGGATCAAATCCATGAACGTGAGTAAATCGTATTTCTGCGCCTCGGGGAAGAATTTCGGATCGGCGCTATAGACGCCGTCGACCCCGTTCTTCGCCATGAGGATGACGTCGGCTTTGATTTCGGAGGCTCTCAGCGCGGCCGTGGTGTCGGTGGAGAAATAAGGCGATCCTGTTCCGGCCCCGAAGATGACNNTGTTCCTTTTTCAAGGTGGCGGACGGCTCTACGGACGATGAAAGGTTCGGCGACCTTACTCATTTCAATCGCGGTTTGAACGCGGGTTTCAACCCCGATCTTTTCAAGCGCGGCTTGGATCGCAATGGCGTTGATGACGGTCGCAAGCATGCCCATATAGTCGGCCTGGACCCGGTCGATGCCCATCTGTTCGGACAATTTGCCGCGGATGAAGTTTCCTCCCCCGACGACGATGGCCAATTCGACCCCCATTTCCTGGATTTCCTTGATTTCCTTGGCGATTTGCGCCAAAACCAGGGGATCGAATCCGTTTCCGGTTTTGCCCATCAGGGCTTCCCCGCTGAGTTTTAGAAGTACGCGTTTATACATGTTTTGCCTCCGTGTTTTAGTAAAAAGGACACGTACCGTGTCCTTCAACGGTAAAACTAGTTACCGAACGTATTGTAGACTTCTTCAGCGAAGTTGTCTTCTTTCTTCTCGATGCCTTCGCCGACGGCGTAGCGTACAAAACTGAAAACTTCGGCTTTTTCTTGTTTAAGGACTTCCGCGACTTTCATGTCTTGGTTTTTGAAGTAGATTTGGTCAACCAGGCTGGTTTCCTGCAAGGACTTGCTTAAACGGCCTTCCATGATGCCTTCGCGTACTTTTTCCGGCTTGCCGGCAAGCGCTTCATCGTTCTTGATGATTTCGCGTTGGATATTGCGTTCATGTTCGATGAATTCCTGCGACATATGCGCACGGGAGATGAAGCTCGGGTTCATGGATGCGACTTGCATCGCCATGTCCTTGGCGACTTCGGCGGAGGATCCGGCGCTCAACTTCACGACGACGGAGATTTTTCCGCCCATGTGGATGTAGCTTCCGAAGACTTCGTCTTCAGTCTTTTCAACGACTTCGAAACGGCGCAGGGTGATTTTTTCACCGATGGTCGCGGTCGCGTCGGTGACGAAGTCCCCGACGGTGCGTCCGTTGACCGGCGCCGCCAATGCTTCTTCCAAGGTCTTCACGGAATTGCCCAACAACGCTTCCCCGGTAAGGTCGAGCAGTTGCAGGAATTGGTCGTTTTTAGCGACGAAGTCGGTTTCCGAGTTGATTTCATAGACGACGGCTTTGTTTCCTAATACTTTAACACGGGTCAAACCTTCCGCAGCGATGCGTCCGGCTTTCTTCGCGGCTTTCGCGATTCCCTTTTCACGGAGCCAATCGACGGCTTTGTCGAGATCGCCTTGGGTTTCTTCCAACGCTTTCTTGCAATCCATCATACCGGCTCCTGTTTTTTCGCGTAATTCTTTGACTTGGGATGCTGTGATCATGATCATTCCTCCTCTTGATTATTCAGCGGGCTTGACTTCGGCCGGGGCTTTTACTTCTTCAACGACTTTTTTCGGAGCTTCGGCATAGTTGCGAGGCTCACGCGGCGGGTAACGGCGTTCTCCGCCATCACGGTTGCCATAGGAAGGACGCGTGCCGTAACGGCCGCCTTTTTCTTCTCTGGCGCGACGTTCTTCGATACGCGCTCTGCGGCGACGTTCGTTTTCTTCGTTTTGTTGTTCGACGTTGATGATGACATCGGTCATGGTGACATCTTTTTCCAGATCCTTGTCGGCATACGCGAAGCTTAATAATCCGCCTTTGGATTCGACGATCGCGTCGGCCATCAACCCACAGATGAGTTTGATCGAACGGATGGCGTCATCGTTGGCTGGGATGCCGAAATCGATGAGGTCGGGGTCGCAGTTGGTATCGACGATACCGAAGACGGGGATCCCCAGTTTACGAGCTTCGGCGACGGCGTTGTGGTCTTCCGTGGGGTCGACGACGAATACCGCATCCGGCAGTTTGATCATGGTTTTGATACCGCCGAGGAAGTTTTCCAAACGGGCGGCTTCTTTGCGCAGTTGCGCGACTTCTTTCTTCGGATAGACGTTGATCGTTCCGCTGGCTTCCATCTCTTCGATTTCAAGCAAACGGCGGATACGTTTCTGGATGGTCTTGAAGTTGGTCAAGGTTCCGCCCAACCAACGTTGGTTGATGTAGAACGCGCCGCTTCTGAGGGCTTCGTCCAACACGACCGGTTGGGATTGTTTCTTCGTTCCTACGAAGAGAACTTTACCGCCTTTTTCAGCGATGGCTTTCATCGCGTTGTACGCGACATCCAGCTTGTCTTGGGTGATCTCCAAGTTGATGATGTAAACACCATTCTTGGCGGTGTAGATGAACGGTTTTACTTTCGGATTCCACTTTCTTGTTTGGTGGCCGAAATGCGAACCATTCATGAGCAACTGCTTCATCGATACGACTGACATTTTATGTCCTCACTTTCCGTTAGTCCTCCACCGGTTCGAACACGGATAACCCCTGAGGGCACGGATCCATGAATTCCCGATGTGCGATGTGCATCCTTAGGATGCCACTGAATACTATACCATAGTTGTTTTTATCCTTCAACTGTTTGTTTGCTTCAGTCTCGTTACTTGTCCTTTGCCCGCGGATGTGCGCTCAAATAGGCGCTTTTCAAGCGATCGACCGTGACATGCGTGTAAATCTGGGTGGTGCTGAGGTGGGCATGTCCCAGGAGTTCCTGGACGATGCGCAGGANNCTGTTGTCGAGCAGATGGGTCGCGAAGGAATGGCGCAGCATGTGCGGATGCACGGTCTTGTTTAGACCGGATTGCAGGGCGTATTTGTCGAGGAGATACTGGATCCCCCGGGGTGAAAGAACTTTACGGGTATGGTTGATGAAAACAGAGTCGCTCTTCAAACCATCCAATAAGATCGGTCGTGCCTGGTTGATGTATTCTTTCAGGAGTTGTCCGGCATAAGGGTAGAACGGCACGATGCGCTCTTTGGATCCTTTTCCCTTGATCCGCAGAATCCGCTGGTTCAGATCCACGTTCTGCATCTTTAACTGCGAGGTCTCGCCGACACGAAGCCCGGAAGCATACATCAGTTCGAACATCGCGCGATCGCGCTTCCCTTCATGCGTCGAGGTGTCGATCGCGTTGAACAGACGTTCGACTTCCTCAAACAAAAGGAAATCCGGGAGCATCTTCGCTCCCCGGGGCGCGCGGATCCGGTTGAACGGATTCGCCGCCGCTTTTCCGTTAAGTACCAGATAATTGAAGAACGACCTCAATCCGGACAGGTTCCGGTTGAGGGTGCTGCTCTTCAGCACCGTCTTTTGTTCACCGGAAAGATAGGCGATGTAGCGCTTCGCGACGGCTTTGTCGACCTGCGTCCACTCTTGAAGGTCGATTTCATGCAAAAACACCAGAAAACGACTCAGATCACGGCGATAGGCATCCGCGGTATGGGTCGAACCGGTGTTCTTGTTTGAGATATAGGTTAGAAAGCGTTCGATTTCTTGTTCCACTGGGTTTCGGTTTCCACAAACGATTCGACTTGTTTCAACGCTTGTCTGACAAGCGCTTCTTTCCGGTCGGCTTTGTCTGTTTTTTCTTTCAAAACCATTATACCAAAATTCGCGTTCATCGGTTGAAAGGATGCGGGGTTGGCGGTCGCGATGTATTGCGCCATGGCTCCGATCATGCAGGTGGCGCCAAATTCGAAGGTCTTCCCTTCGACCAGCCAATGCGCCATGTTGATGCCCGCCATCAAGCCGCTGGCGGCGGATTCCACATACCCTTCGACTCCGGTCATCTGTCCGGCGAAGAACCAATCGGGGTTGTCTTTGAATTGATAGCTTTGTTTCAATAAGACAGGCGATTTGAGATAGGTGTTGCGGTGCATGACGCCGAACCGCGCGAACTCGGCGTTCTGTAAGCCCGGGATCATACGCAGGATGCGTTTTTGCTCACCCCAGGTCAGATGCGTCTGAAAGCCCACGATGTTGTAGAGGGAGGCCGCGGCGTCGTCCTGACGCAATTGGACGACCGCGTAGGGACGGACTCCGTCTTTCTCCAGTCCGACCGGTTTCATCGGACCAAATATTAAAGTCTGAGGTCCCCTGCGCGCCATTTCCTCAAACGGCATACACCCTTCGAAATAGATTTCTTTTTCGAATTGACGAAGCGGAACTTTCTCGCTACGCAGAACCGCATCGTAAAAAGCGTCGAATTCGGCTTTGGTCATGGGACAATTGATGTAGTCCCCATCCCCTTCGTCGTATCTTGATTTTGAATACGCGATGTTGAAGTCGATCGAATCCTTTTCGATGATCGGTGCCGCCGCATCGTAGAAATACAACGATTCATTGTGGATGACCCCTTGGATCGCTGTCGCCAAAGCATCGGACGTCAGCGGTCCGCTTGCGATGATGGTCGGTTCATCGGGGAGTTCGGTTACTTCTTCCTTGATGACCGTGATCAAGGGATGGTTGGATACTTTATCGGTAATGTAGCGGGAGAACGCGTGGCGGTCGACCGCCAATGCGCTACCCGCCGGTAAGGAAGTCGCATCCGCGGCTTCCATGATCAGAGAGCTTAAACGACGCATTTCTTCTTTCAGAAGTCCGACGCCGTTTGTGATACTGTTTGAACGCAATGAATTGGAACACACCAGTTCGGCGAAATCTTCGCCTGTATGCGCCGGTGTCGATTTGACGGGACGCATCTCATGCAGGATGACCGGGATATTTCGTTTTGCGAGTTGCCATGCGGCTTCGCTGCCGGCCAGACCGGCACCGATCACATGGACGGGTTTCATGCTTCCTCCGCTTTTTCCTGATCGGATTTCTTCACGTAAGGGATGTTCTCGATGTGTTTGCATTTGGGGAAGGTCGAACAGCCATAGAAGAACCGTCCATAACGGCTTTTACGCTTCACAAGGAAACTGCCGCATTCCGGACAAATCTTATCGGTCATTTCAACTTCGGGTTTGTCGGTGGGGATCTTGGCGGTGTATTTGCATTCCGGATACGTGCCGCAGGAAATGAAGCGTCCGAAGCGACCGTTGCGGAAAACCAACGGCTTACCGCACAGCGGACAATCGTCGCCCGTCAATTCAGGGGCGATCTTCTCCATCGTGGTGTCGGCTTTCTCGACCAACGGGATGAAATTATCATAGAAAGTGCGTAACGCAAGAACGGAATCTCGCTTCCCTTCGGCGATTTCGTCGAGTTCGTTTTCCATCTCGGCCGTATAGTCGACGTTGATGATAGTGGAGAAATGTTGTTCGAGCTGTTCGTCGGTCAAAATGCCTTGCGGCGTCGGGACGAAGAACTTCATTTTCGAAGTCCCGGTCTTTTCCAAGGTCACATAAAGACGTTGCTGGAGGGTATCGATGATGGTCGCATAGGTGGACGGACGTCCGATGCCTTTTTCTTCCATCGCCTTGATCAGTCGGGCTTCGCTGTAGCGCAACGGAGGTTCGGTGAAGTGCTGTTTCCCTTCGATCGATTTACTGTCGAGGTTCTCCCCTTCATTCAACAACGGCAACATTCTTTCTTTCGTCTGCTCATATTCGCCATAGGCCTTCAAATAGCCGTCGAATTTCAGATGCGATCCGGTTGCGGCGAAATCCAGTCCGTTCTGTGTCAAGGTGACGCTGACGACGTCGCTGGCCGCCGGGCTCATCAAGGAAGCCAAGGCGCGGGCATANNTATTCGATGTTGGTCGGACGTATGGCTTCATGGGCGTCCTGCGAACTCTCGTCGTTTTTGACACGGTAGTTCCCGACGTATTCTTTTCCATGATCATTGAGGATATAGGACTTGACGCTCTCCACGAACCCGCCGCTCAAACGCGTCGAATCGGTGCGCATGTAGGTGATCATCCCTTCCTGACCATCCTTCAACACAACCCCTTCATAGAGTTTCTGTGCCGTACGCATCGTCTTCTTCGCGCTGAAATTCAATTTATTGGCGGCTTCTTGCTGAAGCGTGGAGGTGATGAAGGCAAGTTTGGGGTCTTTACTGCGTGTTTGCTTGCGGATCGACTTGATGAGGAACCCGTCGTTGAGACGCTCAAGGATCAAATCCGTTTCCGCTTTATTCCCAAGATGCGCCTTCACGCCGTCGATTTTTTCAAGAACCGCGTCGAACTCCTGACTGTCCTTCTCGAAAACCGCATGGATCGTCCAGTATTCTTCCGCCTTGAACGCCGCGATTTCCTTTTCACGCAGTACGATCAATTTCAAAGCGACCGACTGTACCCGCCCGGCGGATTTCGACTTGATTTTATTATAGAGAAGCTTAGAAAGTTTGAACCCGATGATCCTGTCAAGGATCCGGCGCGTCTCTTGGGAATGGACGAGGTCCATGTCCAACTGACGCGGGTGATGGAAAGCATCAAGGACGGCGTTTTTGGTGATTTCATTGAAAACGACACGGTTGACCAGCTTGGTGTCCAAGCCGAGTTCATCCGCAAGATGCCAAGAGATCGCTTCCCCTTCGCGGTCGGGGTCGGTGGCGAGATAGACGCCGTCGCTCTTTTTCGCTTTGGCCTTGAGCGATTTGACCACGTCGGTCTTGTCTTTACTGATGGTGTAGGTCGGTTTGAAGTCGTTTTCCACATCGACCCCCAAGCCGCCTTTTCCACGCGTCGCAAGATCACGGATATGTCCCTTGGAAGAGACGACTTCGAAGTCGGCACCCAAGTATTTCTCAATCGTTTTGGATTTGGAAGGTGATTCCACAATCACGAGTTTTTTCATAGCGAGACTCCTTTACTATCGGGTTATAGTTTGAAACAGAACACAACCTTTGTCAACCCTAACTTTTTATATGATGTCTAAATCAGCCAGGTTTGTCAACATCGTCGCCCCTTGCTGGAGTAAAAGGTTGCATCCCGCCCCTTCTTGACTATTAAAAGGGTATGGGACGCAATAGACCTCCCGTCCGAGTTCCAGCGCTTCCTTGACCGTCAGCATCGTCCCGCTCTTGCACTTCGCCTGCGTGACGACCAAACCTTTGGTCGCAGCAGCGATCATGCGGTTTCGATAGGGAAAATGATGGCGCAAGGGCTTGGTTTTACTGGGATATTCAGAGACCACCAGTCCATGCATGCAAATCCGCCGATAAAGGTCGAAGTTCTCGCTTGGATAGGGCGCGTCGATCCCGCATCCCAGGACGGCGATGGTTTTTCCGTTCACCAACGCGGCTTCATGGGCAGCCGTATCGATCCCGCGCGCCATGCCGCTGATGACGACATAGCGGGAAGACAAAGCGGATGAAATCGAAGCGGTGACGCGCAACGCGTCACTTGTGGCATCGCGGCTGCCGACGATGCCGATGGACGGTTGGTCGAAAAGACTCAGGTCTCCTTGATAATAGAGCACAAACGGAGGATGGCGCAGACATCGAAGTAAAGTAGGATAGGTGTCGTCCAATAGACAGACGCATTGAGGCAGTTTCGATGGGATCATGACGGGTTCATCCGTTTTGATCGCACGGGCGATCTTGTAGGGATCGCCTTCATACTTCAGACTATAGGCGATCAAGGTTTCCCTCAGCATAACACACCTCCCCTTCCTATTTCGCAGGAAAAAAGAAAACTCCGACTAAAAGAGACGGAGTTGGTTCATTTCGCGGATCGGGGCATAGGATTGACGGTGGATCGGAAGAATGCCATGGGTACGAATCGCCTCAAGATGGGCGCTGGTCGGGTAGCCCTTGTGTTGGCTGAAACCATAGCCGGGAAAGAACAGGTCATAGCCGACCATGACGCGGTCGCGGGTGACTTTGGCTATGATGCTGGCGGCGGCGATGGAAATACTGATCGCATCGCCTTTGATGAGGTCGACGACTTCCTTCCCTTCGATATTGAAGGGCATGGCGTCGCTTAAGATCAAGGAAGCCGGGGCGTTATTCGCCAATCGGATCATGGCGTTCTTGGTGGCTTGGTAGATGTTATCGCGGTCGATGGTTTCTTCGCTGACGGCGATGACGCCGATATGGACTGCATCCCGTAGGATATCGAGGTAGCAAGCTTCGCGTTGTTTTTCGCTAAGTTGCTTGGAATCGTTGATGACGGGGTGTGTATAATTCAAAGGGAGGATGACGCAAGCGACCACGCAGGGTCCGGCTAACGGACCTCTTCCCGCTTCATCGATCCCGGCGATCGGGTTTCCCTGATCCCATTGTCTTGTTTCAAGTTCGTGGATCATGCGGGACGCTCCAAAGTGATCGCGCCGAATTCATCCTGCCGCATCTCGCGAACCAAGGTAGCCATGGCCCGTTGGAGGTCGGCTTCCCCGCTCTTTAAATACGAGCGCTTTGCGGCTAGATTATTGAAGAAAACGATCGGATCTTCCACGACTTCAAGTTCATATCGTTTTTCCAGTCGCCCGGGATAGAAGTTCCTCAAAAAGGAATAGGCGGTGAACGCGACGTCTTCCAACGGGAGGACATCGTCTTTGATGGCGCCGGTCAGCGCCAAATTCATCGCCACGGTCTTATCGTCGAATTTCGGCCACAAAACCCCCGGCGTATCGAGTAGATCAAGTTCCGGATGGACGCTCGCCCATTTCAAGGCCATCGTGACGCCCGGACGATCCGCGGTCACCATGACTTTCTTCTTTCCGAGTTGGTTGATCAGGGTCGATTTCCCGACGTTGGGGATCCCTAATACCATGGCTCTGATCTTGCGCGGGCGAACCCCTTTGGCCAACCATCGGTCGAATTTGGGTTTCATCACCCGTTTGCATCCGTCGACGATTTTCGTGCGAACATCGTCGTTGAAAAGATCCAACGCCAGGACCTGGGTATTTTCATCGCTCAGCGCCTTGATCCAGGCTGCCGTGATGTCGGGGTCGGCCTTATCGCGTTTGGTCAGGATGATCAGACGCGGTTTATTGATCGTCAGCGATTTCAATAAGGGGTTGACGGAGGATTCGGGGATGCGGCTGTCACGGCATTCGATGACCATGTCCACCACTTTCAACCGTTCTTCGATTTCCCTTTTCGCCCGGGTCATATGACCGGGAAACCATTGGATGGTCATACTTTCCCTCCTTACTTCGTAATGATGCGGATCTTGTCCAGCGGAAACAGGATGTAGGCGTCTTTACTGACGATCTTGTCGATGGTAAAGGGGCCGAAACGCCGTGAATCGCTGGAATAAGGACGATTGTCGCCAAGCAGCCACACCTCGCCCTCTTTTAAGGTATATGGACCAAACGACTGGGTGAAGTCCATCCCGGTCTGTTGCTTGATCTGGGCAACGTAGCTTTCATCGAAGAAATTCTCCTCGACAGGTTCATAGTCGATGTATAGCGTTTCATCATGGTACTCGACGGTCTCGCCGGGCAGAGCCACGACCCGCTTCACCAAGTATTCCTGCAGTTGGTCGACATAGACGATGACCACGTCGAAACGTTGGATCCCGAAGGTTTTCAAGGTGAAGACGTTGGAAAACCCGAGTTCCTTATCGACCAAGGTGGGATACATCGAGGATCCGTTGACACGGATCGGCTTCGCGACGAAGGTCGTAAACAAGACCACGAAGACGATGCTGAAAATCAGCGATTTCCCGAAGTCGAGGATCCCGAATTTCTCTTCTTTTTTCGGCGGTTTGATTTCCGGCGTTACCGGAGTGATGGTTTCATTGGTGTCCATGTTACCCCCTGAATAGGTTAAAAGCCGGTTGCCCGGCTTTTACTAACGGATTTCGACGAGGCGGGAAGCCTTACCGGAACGGCCGCGCAGGTAGAATAGTTTGCTTCTGCGAACTTTACCACGACGGACGACGGTGATCGATTGGATGATCGGCGAATGTAGAGGGAAAGTCCGCTCTACTCCGATTTGGGAAGACATTTTGCGGACGATGATCGTTTCCGCGACGCCACGGCCTGAACGGCCGATGACGACCCCTTCGAACGCCTGGATCCGGGTTTTCTCGCCTTCAGTGATGAGGACGTCGATCCGTACCGTGTAACCGGGACGAATATCCGGGAGATCGTTGCGAAGCTGGGACTTGGTGACTTCTTGCACTAAGTTCAATTTCATGTTTTTCACGCTCCTTATTTCTCACGGCTCTTATCCTCAATGGGAAAGCGGAACCGCATAGCCGTAGACTTATGCCATAGGCTTAATAAATATACACTATCCATCGGATAAAATCAATCTTTTTTGGTTTCTTCCTTCAGGACGACTTCTTTTTTCTTCGCTTTAGGTAGCGCCTCTTCTTTCAGTACCTCGCCCAACAATTCCGCTTCTTCCTTGGTGAGTGTGCGGCCATGGAATAAATCCGGACGGACGCGCCAGGTTTTGCGCAGCGACTCTTTCAAGCGCCACTTGCGGACATTGTCGTGATGACCCGAAAGCAGGACGTCGGGGATGGCTTCCCCTTCATAGACCGCGGGACGGGTGTACTGGGGGTATTCAAGCAAGTCGTTCTCGAAGGATTCGTCCAAATGGGAGGCTTCGGTGATGACGCCTTCCACCAAACGGACGATCGCGTCCGTCATGACCATGGCGGCCAATTCCCCGCCTGTGAGCACGAAATCCCCGATCGACATTTCCTCATCCACCAGACTAAGAATTCTCTCATCGAAGCCCTCGTAATGCCCGCAGATGATGATGATGTGTTCATGGTTTTCTTTGAGTTTGCGCGCCGTTTTCTGCGTGAATCGGTTTCCCGTGGGACTGGTCAGGATGACATAGCTTTCCGGCGTTTTCACGCTGGCCAGGGCATCGGCGACCGGTTGGACCATCAACACCAAGCCCTGCCCGCCCCCGAAAGGATAGTCGTCGACACGGGTATGCTTGTTTTTCGTGAACGAACGCATGTCGATCGTCTCGATCTCGACCAGATTCTTCAAGATCGCCTTCTTGATGATCGACGTGGTCATAAACCCCTGAAACATCTCTTCGAACAAGGTAAGGATGGTTATTTTCATCGCATCCCCTCCAAAAGCACGACCTGGATGGTTTTCTTCTTCAAGTCGACGTTCTTGATAAAAACCGGGACATAGGGGACAAGGATGTCTTTCCCCTGGGTCTTGATGCGCAACACGTCGTTGGCATTGGTCGGAAGCACTTCGCTCACGACCCCGATGATGTTTGATTCCGGATCCACGGCGGTCAATCCGACCAGTTGGAACGGATAGAACCCTTCTTCTTTTTCAACATCGATTTCCGTAATCGGCAGATAGAGGTCCGATCTCACCAAGGGTTCGACGGCGCTTAAATCAGGATATCCTTCGAACGTCACCAAGGCGTGGTTCTGATGAAAGCGCAACGAAAGCACGGTCAGGTTTTTTTCCTTTCCGTCCAAGATGGCGATAAGTTTGCGATTCACTTTGAAGCGGTCCTCGGGAAGGTCGGTGAGGATCTTGATCTTCACTTCCCCTTTGATCCCGAAACCGCGAACGATCGTTCCGATTTTCAGTTTTTCCATGGTCCCTCAAAAAAAGGATGCGTAGGCATCCTAATACGATTCGAATTTAATTGTGATGCGTCTGTTTTCCAAACGGGAAGCGACACTCATCATGTTGCGGAGCGCGGATGCCATCTGACCTTGACGACCGATCAAACGAGCGATATCTTCGCTCTTGGCATACACATAAAGCAAGATTTCCTTGTCGTCCAGGCTCGCCATCGTTTTGACACTCAGACTCGCTTTGTCATCGACCATCGGTTCGACCAGGTTATGCAGCGCTTGTTCCATCGAAACCATGATTACTTGTTTCTTTCTTCGTGGAACGCCTTCATGACACCGGCTTGCGAAAGCAGGTTGCGAACGGTATCGGACGGTTGCGCACCGGTACGAAGCCATTTCAAAGCGGCTTCGGAATCGACTTTGATTTCGGCCGGAGTGGATGTCGGGTTGTAGTAACCGATCGATTCGATGAAACGGCCGTCACGAGGACTGCGGGAATCAGCGGCGACGATACGGTAGAACGGATCCTTCTTGGCACCCATTCTTTTTAAACGTAGTTTTACTGCCATAAATACACCTCCTTGGTTTTTACTGTCTCAGTATACCATATTGAATCGTCCTGTCAAGGGGAAAACCTGTACAGACCTCGTTCAATCTTATTAATCGATTTCAACCATTAATGAATTCTCAATCTGTCTATCGTTTGAAGTTCATCCCGGACTTGTTTGCCATGCGTGAAAACAAACGCATCTGTTCCTTGGTCTTTTCGAACTGACTGACCAAGCGGTTGACATCGGTGACCGACGTCCCGCTTCCCTTGGCGATCCGCGCTTTGCGTGAAGCGCGCAACACCGACGGGTTGGAGCGTTCTTCCTTGGTCATGCTGAGGATGATCGCCTTGCTGCGTTTCATGGACGCTTCGGTGTCTTCGTCGTTGATCTGACCGGCGAGTTGGTTGGCTCCCGGGATCATTTTCATCAGATTCTTGAGGGATCCCATTTTCGAGATCTGGTTGAATTGTTCAAGCATGTCGTCGAAGGTGAATTGCCCGCTCATCATGCGTTCCATGCCGCGTGCGCTGGCTTCGATGTCGAGCTTTTCCTCGGCTTTTTCGACCAAGGTCAACAAATCCCCCATACCGAGCAAACGGTTGGCCATGCGGTCGGGATAGAACAGGTCGCAGTCGTCGATCTTTTCGCCGGTACCGACGAATTTGACCGGGACTTGGGCGACGGACCGGACGGATAATACGGCGCCGCCGCGGGCATCGCCGTCGAACTTCGTGACGACCAGACCGGTGACATCCAGTTGTTCATGGAAGGATTTGGCGACGTTGAGAATGTCCTGTCCGGTCATCGCATCGACCGTCAAGAGGATTTCATCCGGTTTGACCAGATGTTTGATGTCGCTAAGTTCACCCATCATGGCTTCGTCGATGTGTAATCGACCGGCGGTATCGATGATGACGGTGTCGTAATTCTGCATCCGTGCGAAAGCCATCCCGTTACGTACGACGTTCAGTGCGTTGGTGCTACCTTTTTCCGCATAGACTTGGATCCCGATGGATTTCCCCAGGATTTCCAATTGGTCGATGGCGGCCGGGCGGACCAGGTCGGCGGCGATAAGAACAGGTTTGCGTCCTTGTTTCTTTAAGGCGAGATTCGCGAGTTTCGCGGCGGACGTGGTCTTCCCTGTCCCTTGCAGACCGACCATCATGATGACGACGGTCTTCCCTTGGGGATAGGCGATTTCCGTACCCTGCGCGCCTAAAAGTTCGACCAATTGGTCGTAGATGATCTTGATGAGGGCTTCCTGCGGATTCATCGAAGTCAGAACTTTGGTGCCCAGCGCCTTCGATTTGATTTGTTCAAGGAAAACGCGGACGACTTGGACGTTGACATCGGCTTCAAGCAGTGCGAGACGCACGTCTTTCAGCAGGTCGTCCATGTTCTTTTCGGTGAGTCGGTCGGTTTTGGTGATGTGTTTGAACGCTTCGGTAAAGCGTTGCGTCAGGGCGTCGAATGCCATGGGGAACCTCCTAGAAAATCGCGTCTTCGTCGGATTTCAACGTCAACGTCACGGTTTGGGTGTTGGCGATCGCTTCGGCGATCAGGGGATAGAAATCGAATCGTTTCTCTTCTTTCAGGACATACTCCAAGCGGGGTTTGGTGACCGGGTTTTGAACGCTGAAGATCGTGCAGCAATCCTCGAAAGGCAGTATCGAGGTATCATATGTCCCGATTTTGTTCGCCATCTCGATGATTTCCAGTTTGTCCAGCGTAACCAAAGGACGCAGCACCAACATACGTATGGCATCCTGGATGACTTGCATGCTGTAAAGGGTCTGACTTGCGACTTGACCCAGGCTATCGCCGCTCACGATGGCGAGACAGCGTCTCTGTTGGGCGATTTGTTCGGCGATGCGGTACATCATCCGACGCATCAAGGTCACGGCGTAGGTATTGTCCGCGCTCTTGTAGATTTCGAGTTGAAGATCGGTGAACGGCACGACATGGATCGTAATCCGACCTTGGTGGATGCTGAGTTTCTTCGCCAGTTCCATCACTTTTTGCTTGGCTTGGTCGGAAGTGTACGGAGGCGCTGCGAAGTGGATCGCTTCGATCTCGACCCCGCGTTTCATCGTCTGATAGCCGGCGACCGGCGAATCGATGCCGCCCGATAGCATCAGCATCGCTTTCCCACCGATGCCGACCGGATAGCCGCCCGCCCCTTTATGGGTTTTAACGGTGATGTAGGCATCGTTTTCCTGGATTTCGACACGGACGAGGATTTGAGGATTGTGCAGGTCGACGGTATGCCGTCTCGCGTTGAAAATCGCTTCGCCGACTTTCGCGCTGATGGCGGTGGAAAGCATGGGATAGGTTTTCACCTGACGGCGCGAATCGACTTTGAAGGTCGAGGGCTCTTCTTGCGACATCAACTCGACCGCGGCTTCGCAGACCGTTTCGATTGCGTTGTCGCACTTGACCGCGACGGAAAAGGAAGAAATTCCGAAGACTTGCGATAACCCCTCGCAGACCTTGGTTTCATCTTCCCCGTTAAGCAAGATATAAATACGATTGTAGTCGTATCTGATTTTTAAAGCGGGATGATCGATGAGGCGTTGACGGATCCGTTCGATCAACTTGGCGACGAAGAGCTTACGGTTCTTCCCTTTGGTGGAAAGTTCGCCGTAGCGGACGAGGATGTATTCTGCACTATAGTTTGCCATAGGTGGTGATTCCTTCTTCTAACACATCCAGAAACCGATCGATTTCCGCAGTCGTGTTGGTGTAGCCCAATCCGATGCGTAGACTGCCATCCAACCGTTTTTGGTTAAGATGCATCGCGCTGAGGGTATGGGAGGGTTGTTTGGTTTTGGATGAACAAGTGCTTTGGGCGGATACGAAGATGCTGTGTTGGTTCAGCCAGTTCATCATGACTTCCGAGGGGACGCATAGACACGAGATGTTCAGGATGAAATCCGAACATCCTTCGCTCGGGCTGTTGAAGACGATGGATTCGAGGGTCGATAGACGGTCGATCAAGCGTTGTTTCAATGCACGGACATGATGGATGTGTTCGGCTTCGCCTTCCAATGCCAATCGGAGGGTTTTGGCGAAGAGGATGTTGACGATGGCGTTGGGTGTACCGCCGCGCATCCCCATTTCCTGCTGACCGCCGGAAATCAACGGAAGAAACGGCACGTTCGCCCGTTTCAGCATCACGCCGCTACCCTTTACGCCGTTGATTTTGTGGGCGGAGAAACTCGCCGCATCCACGTTCTCAAGATCGACGGGGATCTTACCCAAGGCTTGGACGCAATCCGCATGGAAATAGGCACGTGAATTCTCTTTGACGATCTTGGCGAGATCATGGATCGGCATGATCGTCCCGATCTCGTTGTTAACATACATGATCGAGACAAGGATCGTGTCAGGTCGTAATGCGTTTTTAAGTACTTCAGGTAGGATTCTTCCGTCTTGATCGACCGGAAGATAGGTCACCTCGAATCCAAATTCATTCTCCAAGAATTCAAACGAACCGTAGACCGAAGCATGTTCGACACTGGATGTGATGATGTGTTTCCCTTTATGGGCGTTGGCGAACGCGATGCCCTTGATGATGGCGTTGTTGGCTTCCGTCGCGCCGGATGTGAATACGATTTCTTCCGCAGAAACGCCAAAAGCAGCCGCTATGACCGAGCGGCTGCGTTGGATCAGTTGGTTGATGCGGGTACCGGCGCTATGGATCGCGTCGCTATTGGCATAATGGATGGGGAGCAGTTCGCCCAAGGTCTTCAGGACTTCCGGATGGACCGGCGTACTGCTCACATGGTCCAAATATATTTCTTCAGCTGGTTGCACTCTTCGAATTCTCCTTGATTAGTTTTTCGTAAGATATCGGATGAACCTTCTCGATCGCCCCGATGGCGACTTTGATCGCTTCGGTATAATCGCCATTGTGGAACAGAAGTTCCGAACGTGTCAGTTGGTCATCGATTTCGGGATAGAAACTACGGTATTTGTTCCCGAACACGATGGCGTTCTCCACCATTTCGACCGTCCCTACGATGTTATTGACGTTGTTATATAATTTGTAAATCGTATCGATCGCGTCCGTGACGGTCGCGTTCAGCAGGTTGATGTTGAGCGGATTCTCTTCCAATAGTTTCTCGATGCTGTTGACGAACTGATAGGATTTCCGCATGTCTTCCTCATAGGCCGAGGAAATGCTCGGCAGACGATGTTTGCGGATCTTGACCTGGATTTCATTCATGATGATATGCAGTTTCAGAAGTTGCTTGTTGGCGCGTTCTTCATCGCTGCGCGCCCCGTTGACCCGGTTCATCGCGTTCTGCAGTTCACCGCCCAACACATTGACGTCCTGCAGGGTTTCCTTCACGCTGATCAGCAGTGTCGTAGCCGGGATCGAATGTTCCTCGCTTAACTTACGTAGGCGTTGGACGTTCTCGTCGACCGCCAACAACTTCCCTTCACTGGTCTTCAAGACATCTTTCAAATCGTCCCATCCGAAACGGACGGAAACTTTCTGAAACGTGATTTTCAGGTTCTGGTACAATTCTGAACATTCCTTGACGTTCTTCACGCAGGTGCGTATGGCCTCGTACAGTTCGAAATGCGCCCGGTCTTCCCGATCAAGTTGAGCCATCAGTTGCTCCAAGCGCTTGCGGTTATCGGCGAGGTGGACTTCCACTTGTTCGACGACCCCGCGGCGCAGGTTGGTAATGTCTTCTTTCAAGGTGTCAGAAACAAGTTCCAGATTCTTCGGAACTTCCAGATGTTGGAGGAAAACCCCTTTTTGCTTTAGCTGGCTGTAAAGCTGGGCGATCTCATCCATCTGCTTCGGAATCACACCTTTAGCCAGCGCGATCAACTCCGGGAGTCTGGTCACCAGACTTTCCGCGTCCTCGAGCTGGGTTGCGATCTCTTCCATCTTTTCTTTGGCTTTACCGAATTCCGAGGCGTACATCCATTCCTCGAACATCGAGAAACTCTTTTCGATCTCCGCCATGCGTTGATCCAAGGTCTCGATGCACAAGCTGAGCGATGCGCTCTTCTCGCTATACTCGCCTTTCAGCGATCTGAATTGATCCTTAAGGTCGGTGATCTTGGAGCGCTGCTGCGTCTCTTCCTCCAACACCCCGTCCAATTTCTTCTCAAGATCCTCGACGGACAAGGTCGTCCGATCGATCATCCCGGCGATATCGCCGATCGTCAGTTTCGCGGCTTTCAGTTTCCCCATCAGAATCGCGTCTTCGGTTTCCGCCAAAAGGTTCGCGATCTGTTTCAGTTCATTCTGCACCGCTTCGAAAGACACCTTCGCCTTCTCCGTCATCGATGCGACTTCGGCGTTGACACGGGCCAAAGCGACCGCTTTGTTCAACTTGAAAGGTAAAGGGATGCTACGCACATTGTTGTAGCGGATCTCCAATTCCTTCAACTTCTTTTTAAGATTCCCCTTACGGACCCGTCTCGCGATCAGGAATAAAAGCGCGATTGAAAACAGACCGCCGACCGTCATGACGGTCGTGGGTTGAGCTAGGATGTCTAGAACGAGTTGCATGTCCATACTTGACCACCTCATCGTTGTTATTGTATCATAAATCGAAGTTTGTTGAGGATTTTTTGGACACTTATCGGTCTTCTTCCGCATAAATTGACAAAGCGGTAAATCTCTGATAAACTAATCAAGCATCAAAATAGCGCAGCACGTAAGGTCGTGCAACGAGCGTCATCCACGTTTTACCGGAGTAAAGTAACTTTGCTGCAAAAAGCGAAATACCTAGGATGACACAAGGCAAGATAACTTGCGCCTGTAGTTTTGAGCCAGAAAACACAAGGAGGAATATTTCTATGGCACGCATTAACGGACCTGTCTGGAAGGTTGCCCGCCGCTTGGAGTTCTCGGTTTTAGAAACCGGTGAAGAACTAAAGCGCCGTCAATCCGCCCCGGGTCAACACGGAGCAAACCGTCGCTCGAAGCTGTCCAACTATGGTCAGCAACTTCGCGAAAAGCAACGTATCCGCTTTATGTACGGCGTCAACGAACGTCAATTCTACAACACTTTCCTGAAGGCTTCCCACATGAAAGGCGTTACCGGCCACAACTTCCTGTTCTTGCTTGAATCCCGCCTGGACAACGTCGTCTATCGCATGGGATTGGGTAGAACCCGTCGTGCCGCCCGCCAATTGGTCAACCATGGCCACATCTTGGTGAACGGCCGCAAAGTCGACATCCCTTCCTACATCGTCGCTCCGGGATCGACCATCGAAGTCAAGGAAACCTCGCGCAACATGCCGGCGATCGCCGATGCGCTGCAAGCGACCTTGAATCTCGCCGGTTATGTCACCTTCGACAAAGAAGCGAAAAAAGGCGTTTATGTCCGTTTGCCGGAACGCAACGAACTGAATACCGACGTCAACGAAGCGTTGGTCGTCGAATACTACAACCGCTAACATCCAACGAAGAGAGAAAACACACGGAATCATCCGTGTGTTTTTTGTAGTTGTTCAAGTTCAAGCGAGGTTAGGGGACGGAATTCACCGGGATGCAATTGCGGGTCCAGATTCAATCCGCCCATGCGGATGCGACGAAGGTGCACCACTTCGTTGTCGCAGGCGACCATCATGCGTTTCACCTGATGATACTTCCCTTCGCTGATTGTGATTCTGATCTTCTTCGGTTCGATTACGATAACACTCGCCGGTTTGCATTGGTATTCGGGGTCCTGGATCAGGATCCCGTTGGATAGTTCCATTTCATATCGAGGGTCCCAGTCCTTCGCCAGGTCGACTTCATACTCCTTATCCACATGTTTCTTGGGCGAGAGCAGACGATGGGCGAGCGCCCCGTCGTTTGAAACCACCAGCAAGCCTTCGGTGTCGATATCCAAGCGACCGATCGGAAACAAACCGTGGCCGGCGGTGGAGGGCAGCAGGTCGATGACGGTGGGATAGCGCGGATCGACGGTCGCGCTCACCACGTCTTGCGGCTTNNCAGCCAATAGACTTTTTCGGTATATTCAAGCGTATCGTCGCCGACGATGATTTCATCGATGTCGGGATCCACATGGGCGTCGTCGTCCCGAAGGGTTTCCCCATTCACCAACACATGCCCCGCACGTATGATTTTCTTCACGTCTTTGCGTGAACCGTAGCCCAGATGAGCCAGTATTTTATCCAATCTCATTTGTGCAGTACCTTGGCTTTCAGTTTCGTAAGATCAAGCGAGAATAGGATTTGGGGCAAAGAGAACATTCCGGTCATGCCGAGATAGGCGATCAAACCAAGCAAGCCGTAGATCCCCAGATTGAACAGGCTGACCAGACGGTTGGATTGAACGACCTCAAGTCCGAATAAGCGGAGCAACATGAAGACGATCTGCATCGACCCGATGCCCATGAGGATCACCAACAAGCGTTTGATCATCATGCGGAACCCGAAATTCGATGTCTTGTGGATGGCATAGAGATTGGAAACCATGATATAGAGTGAAGAAGTGATGCTTGAAAGGATGACTCCCGGGAAACCGAGAAAATACGTGAAGGGGTAGATCGTCGCAACGGCGATCAAGAATCCGATCAAGAGATTACGGATGTTGATCTTGCGCAAACGCAGGTTCATCATCAATTGGCTGACGACCGGATTGAACGTGCCGAACAAGGCGATGAAGGCGCTTAGCGATAACACATAGCCGCCAAGTACATAGTTCGCGCTGCCGTACATCGTGTAATAGATTTCCTCGCTGATCGCGAAGAGGTAAAAACATAAGGGGACACCGAGATACAAGACGGTATCCAAAGCATCTTCGATGTATTTCCGTGCGAGTTTGAAATCCTGCCGCTCGACGGCGGTGGTCAGGTACGGGATGATCGCGATGGAAAAACCCATCGAGACGACCGCCGGGATGCTGACGAGTTTCAAACAGGTGAAGGAAAGCAGCGAGAAAAGAAGATTGGTCTGTTCGATCGTTTCCCCGTGGGCGATCATCGCTTGGTTGAAGAAGATGAAATTGGCGATGTTCGCGTTGCTTCCCAAAAACGAGATGATGACATAGGGGATCGAAATCGTAAGCAATTCATGCAGAAGGGCTTTCGTCTTGATCGGAGGCGCGGTTTGCCGCTTCGCTTTGTCGAGGATGACCGGATAGTCCCGACGATCGACAAACATGAAATAGAAGATCGCGGCGATTGCACTGATCGAGGATGCGCCGATGGCGAAATAGACCGCCCAGATGGAGTCGCGGTTGAAGAAATAGACCGCCAGGATCCCCATCCCCAGAAGGAAGAGGATGCGGATGAACTGCTCGAGCACTTGGGAAAACGCGTAGGACTTCAAATTCTTCAGCCCTTGGTGGAAACCGCGGAAACTGCTGAGGAACGGGGCGAAGAACATACTCGCGGAAATGATCATGAACACGACGCGCGTCCGTTCATAGACTTCCGTCCCGGGAGCTGATTTTACCGTGAACCCCGCGATCGGACCGGCGAAGATGAAAACCGTCAACATCGCGATGAACCCGGTCACCAACAAGATGCCGGTCGATAGTTTCCGAATCAGAACCACGGTTTTATAGTCGTCGCGGACGACGTATTTCGCGATCATGGTCGCGATGGCATACGGGATGCCTGCGATCGTCACGTTCAAGACGATATCATAGATCGAATAGGCACGGGCATAATAGGTCAGGTTGTGTTCACCCGCGATCGCGGTGAAAGGTACGACGTACAGAATCCCCATCACTTTCGACAAGAAAATGCCGGCGGAACTGGTCAGCCCTCCGGCGACGATCGATTGTTTACGACGGGATACGTTATCCATCATTCTTGCACCTGCTCGCTATATTGAACAGTCAAATCGAAATATTCCCGTTTTTGCTGCACTTTGGCGTAGTCTTTCCAAACGACCATGACTTTCAGGTTGACGATCGGATTCTCGACCAAGCCGTTCAGTCCGAACCCTTCGGCGAATCCCGCGTCCAGATTGATTTGAAACGGTACGAGATTGAAGTCGGAATCTTCAAACAATCCGATACAGGGCATGATTTCATCCGCGATCTCCAACGACTTGCCGTTCTCGATGACCAGGATTTCCACATCGTACATGGCGACACGCGGACTGTCGACGATGACGTCATAGCGATATTCCGTATCCGAGAGTTTGTTCATGACGGCGAATATATCGAAATACTCCGAACTTCCCTGGAACTTGTCGTTGTTTAAAATCGCGGTATAGTAGGCGTCATACCGCTGAAGGTTGGCTTCATATTGCTTATCGGTGGCGGACTGGCATCCGACCGCGAGTAAGAGGACCAAACAGGCAGAAACGATCTTTTTCATAATTCACCTCCCGTGTATTATACCACAGTGAATTGCGTGTTCACAATGTGCGTCGAGGATGCTAAAATGGAACTTGAGGTGAACCGATGGACTCTCGCAGCCGCTTTGGACTCGTGCTGGTATTGATCGGGATATACTGGCTCATGGGTCGTTTTTTCCCGATCCTTTCACGCTTGACAGACGCCCTCTTTCCCTGGCCGTTTCTCATGATCGTGGTCGGCATCCTGCTTCTAGTTAAGAAAAGCAACCGGAATTAAACCGGTTGCGTTTTTTTGGCATCTTTCTTCGCTTTGATGACATCGGCGATGGCATTGGGAACCGTGATGACAACGCCGTTCATGCCATGGATTTCCATGTTTTTCTTATTCTTCTGTTTCATGGTCCGGATGCTTTTATAGCGCATGACTTCGGTCCCGTACATGAACTCGCGTTCGTTGGCATAGAGTGCGTAGGACGTATACATCCCGATGATTTCGGACATCAGCATCAACGCAAACAAAATCCCAAGGGCGACCTTCGTGAGTAGTTCTTCTTCCATGAAGAAAATCATGACCAGGGCGAACCCAAGCAAGCCCACATAGATCCAGACCCGTTTGACCGAGACTTTTTCGCGTTTGAGAGGATGTCCCGCATCGGCGGCTTTCGCCAAGATTTTACGTTGGTTATTCCATTCGAAGATCCGCATGCCCAAGACCAAGGCGCCGATCGCTCCGGCGAATATCGTTAAATAGATCGTATCCATGGTTATTCTCCCGCGTCATGTTCGATGACGAAATAATTCTTCTTCCCTTTACGGATGACGCTGAGTTGCCGACCGATCGCGTCTTCCTTTTTCAACACGTCTTCGATCGAGGTCATTTTGATCCCGTTGACGGTGATGGATCCGTTGACGATCCATTCACGCGCTTCGCGCTTCGACGAAGCGATCTTCCCTTCGACCAACACATCCACCAACAAGCGGTCTTCGTTTACCGCGATATGGGGCGCATCGGTCAATGCGAGCTGAAGTTCGTCGACGCCGAGCTTGCGCCATTCGCCGCTGAAGAGGACTTCACTGATCCGCAGAGCGGTTTCATACCCTTCATCACCATGGACGAGTTTCGTCAGTTCTTCGGCCAACGCCTTCTGCGCTTTCCGTAGATGGGGTTCGCTTGCCACCGACAAGGCAAATCGTTCGATCTCTTCGACCGTACAGAAACTCAGTCGTTTCATGAAGTCGATGATGTCCGCATCCGCGACATTGAGCCAATATTGGTAGAAATGGTAGGCGTCGGTCCGTTTGGGATCCAACCAGATGTTCGCGCCTTCCGATTTCCCGAACTTCGACCCGTCGGAATTGGTGATCAGAGGCGAGGTTACGCCGAACACCTTGGATTGATCCCCCATCTTCTTACGGATGAGTTCGGTGCCGCTGGTCAGATTGCCCCATTGGTCGCTCCCGCCGATCTGCATCTCGCAACGGTAGGTTTCATAGAGATGAAGCCAGTCGACCGCCTGAAGGATCGTATACGTGAATTCGGTGAACGAAATCCCGCTGTCCAGACGCGATGAGATCGTGTCTTTCGCGATCATGTAGTTGATGTTGAAGTGTTTACCGAAGTCGCGCAGGAAATCCAGGATGCTGACTTTACTGAGCCAATCGTAGTTGTTGACGGCGATGAGGGCGTTGTCCCCTTCGCTGCTTAAAAAGAGCGCCAGTTGTTTTTCGATGGCTTTCGCGTTGTTCAACACTTCTTCCAGCGAAATGAGTTTCCGCTCCGTGGTCGGACGCGGATCGCCGATCATGCCGGTCGCTCCGCCGCACAAGGCGATAGGCGTATGCCCTTGCTGTTGGTAACGCTTCAAAAGCAGGATTTGCTGAAGGCTGCCGATATGCAACGAATCGGCGGTCGGATCAAACCCGCAATAGAGCGTGATCGGTTTCTTCAACCGCTCCTTCAATCCTTCCAGGTCGGTAACATCCTTGACTAATCCACGCCATTGTAATTCTTCCAAAAAGTTCATGGTTTCTCTCCTTTTCAAATAAAAAGCGCCCTCGTCCAAGGGCGCAGGATCTGCACGGTACCACCTTAGTTGCCTTTCGGCCTCGAATCCGTAACGCGGATGGACGTCCCCGCTTTCAACGGGGAAGCTCCAAGGTGTATTCATGGAATCCGCAACGAGGGTTTTCACCGGCCACCCTCTCTCTTGGGATGCTTCTTCCACTACTTGTCCTCTTCAAAGCCATTCAATTATACCAAATCCAACCTTATCGTCAATTACTTCGTGGACTGACGCGGCGTGAACAGGTAACTCAGTTCGATCTCACGATCGTCGATGTCTTCCATATGCAACATCTTGGTCATCACACGCATCGCGACCGCGCCTAGGTCATAGGACGGGATCGCGAAACTGGACAACTGGGGACGAACCATGGCGTTGTACTTCGTGTCGATGACACAGACGACTTCAAGGTCTTGCGGGACTTTGATGCCGTTTTCACTCGCCGCGTTGGCTACCGCAAGGGCTTGGGAATCGCGATGGGCGATGATCAAGTCATGGGTATTGGTACGGAAGTAGTCTTTTAGGAAAACATAGGAAGAACGGTATTCGCGCGGGATTTCGATGAACTTGTCGAAAACCATGCCTTTGCGTTCGAATGCGCGTTGGGCGCCTTTGATCAGCTGTTCGACGGCGAACTTGTTCTTGCGGTCTTGGATGATCGCGATGTTCTTACGGCCTTTTTCAATGTATTGGGTCACCAATTCATAGACGGCTTTCTCCAAATCGACGTAAACGGAACAGATATTGTCGGTGGACATTTTGTTTCCGATCAGCACGATGGGGAAATTGTATTTCGTCAGAGAAGCCAATTCGTCGACCATCAGTTTGTCGTTGTAGATGACGACGCCGTCGACGCGCGATTTGATGATGGTTTCGACGATTTCGCCGATGTCCACGATCCCTTCGGTGGTCGTATGCAGCATGATGCTGTACTTGTAGATTTTCGCCACGTCCAATAGACCGTTGATGATCTGTCCGGTATAGGTGAAACTCGCTTCAGGGATGACCAGAGCGATCGTCGTCGTTTTCTGCAGCGCCAATCCTTGCGCGATGGCGTTTGGTTTATAACCGAGTTTCTCGATCGCGGCTTCGACGCGCAGACGCGTGTCTTCACGGACGATTANNTACCCGGCTGACCGTGGCCAGGGATACTTTCGCCTCGTTGGCGACGTCATAGATGGTGACTCTTTTCATGATTCGTTACTCTTCCTTTACTTCGTTTTCTTCAACCGGTGCTTCGACCGGTGTTTCGATTTCGCTTTCGACTTGATCTTCCGGCTTCAACCATTTTTTCAACCCGTCGACCGCTTTTTCGGCGACCTCGATGGTTTTATCCTTGGCTTTACCGACTTTTTTCTGCACGTCCGGGTTCTCCCGGATTTCTTCCACTTTGTTGGAAACGAATTCGGCGCTCTTTTTCGCCGCGTCGACCGTCGCATCCTTGACTTGATTCAAGGTTTTATTCAATTCTTCGTTCTCTTTGACTTTATCGACGATTTTTTCGGTCGCGTTGACGACGTTCTCCTTCATCGAATTCAGTTTCTCCTTCAATTCTTCGTCATGGCGGATTTCATCGATCTTCTTGGAGGCGAGATCGACGGCTTCACCCGTCTTTTCCTTCAAGATTTCGAATTTTTCCTGGAGTTTCGCATCTTGTACGAATCCCTTCGCGGAGTGCAGGAACTTGTCGAACCCGGAACGTTTCTCCGTTTTCACTTTGTCCCCGATGATTTCTTCTTCTTGTGCAACCGCTTCTTCAACCGCTTCGATGATTTTCTCTTCGTTCAAAGGATCGTCGTTTCTTTGGGTCATGGTTTCTCCTTACTCAAGAGGTTCTTGGAACTCTTGGTTTTTCGTTTTCTTTTTGTCGAGAAAAGCTGTAATCCAATCTTTGATAAGGTCGAAATTCGATGAGACGGCGACGATAAGCGTTTTAATGGCATTCTCCGTAGCGTCTTGGACCAGGTCGACACTCCCCGATATCCTGTTGAGCGTATGGAGCGGTCCTTTCAATTCGATGAGGCTGTTTTCGACGGTTTGGATGGTGGAATCCACTTTTGTGACGGTACCGGAAACTTGTTTGAGGATGTTTAGGGTTTGGCGCAGAAGTAGGATAAGAAAAATCAGCACAACGACTCCCAAGATCGGGAGCAAGAGCGCTGATAACTCACTGAGTTTAAGGATTAATTCGTCCATGGTTCTCACCTCGGTTCTATTATAACCGAGGATGTAAATATTTTCAAGATTATTGATAGCGCTTAACGAGGTCGCTTAAGCCATAAATGTCTTTTGAACTCATAAAGAGATAGACGGCCGGTTGTAATCCGGCTAGTTTTTTTGCATCGGCTTCGTTTTCATCCACGATGATGGATCCCGGGATCCGATCTTGAAGATAGGTGATGTCGATGTCGATCCCCTCTTCTTTATCGTCGATGCTTGTGAACGGGCAAAGGGCGACGAAATCGGCTTTTAAGAGCGCCTGGGCGAATTCGTCCGCGAAACGCAGTACGCGTGAGACGCGGTGCGGTTTGAAGACGGCGACGAGTTTCTTGTCGGGATAACGCAGGCGAGCCGCGGCGATCGTGATCGCGACTTCCGTCGGATGGTGGGCGTAATCATCGATGAAAACATTATCTTTGATTTCTTCGACGACGAAACGGCGCGAAGCCCCTTTGAAGTCGCTCAGTCCCGATTCGATCGACTCGAGATCCATGCCTTCCAATAAACCGACGGCGATACATGAGAGACTATTCCAAAGCAAATGGCGTCCGACGAAAGGCAATCGGATCCGTCCGAGGTCTTTTCCGTGGAAAACGACGTTGAACGCCATGTTGCGGGTCGATTCGACGATGTCTTTCGCTTGAAGATCGTTCCCTTCCTCCACTCCGTAGAATAGGACGGGGCGATCGATGTTCAACCCGCGGACTTGCGGGTCGTCCCCGAAACAAACCACTTCTTTTTTAACGTTCTTGCTGAACTCTTCATACGCCAGACGATAATCCTTTTCGTCTTTGAAATAGTCCACGTGGTCGAGGTCGACATTGGTGATGATCGCATAATCAGGGTAATACGCCAAGAAATGACGACGATATTCACAGGATTCGACCACCATGAACTTGCTGTCTTTCTCCAAGTGTCCATGACCGTCGCCGATGAGATAGGCGGTCTTGTCATGTACGTTCAACATCGCGGCCATCATCGTGCTGGTGGTCGTCTTTCCGTGGGATCCGGCGATCGAGACGGAAACATAGCCTTCCATCAGGTGTCCGAGATATTCATGGTATCTGAAACAGGTCAAGGTCGGATTTTGTCTCGCCGACATTACGTCGGGAAAATCCTCTTTGAACGCGTTGCCGATGATCACGGTGCTGTGGTCGGGGATGACGGCTCCAAACGGCAAGATGGGGATTTGGTGGAGATGGAGCTGTTCTTCGGTAAAGAGATGCTTTTCGATGTCGCTGCCGGTGACTTCATGCCCGATTTCTTTCAGCATGCAGGCTAACGAAGCCATTCCGGATCCTTTGATTCCGATAAAAAAGATCATGTCGCGCCCTCCTTTCATTCTTGCGGGGTAGACTCTTCGAATAAGGAAAATTGTTCGAGGGTTTTTTCTTTCTCGACGGTTTCTTCATGTAGCAGTTCGTCGAGCGAAAGGTTTTTGATTTCGATGGTCGGATTCGACGGAGCGACGATGAATTCCGGCTCGAGGACCGGTTCATGTTTCTCGTCTTTTTTCGCGACGCCGTAGATCGGTGAAATGATGGTTTGCAGGGAACTGTGCCGTACCGGTTGCTGAGGCGCGACGTTTTGGACGACGACGGTTTTCTTGTCTTTTTCGCTCACACCGAAAATCGGACTGATGACCGGCTGGAACTCATAGACGACGTTGTTTTCATTCACGCTTCTGCGTTGTTTGATCTGGGGTTCGGGGGACAGGTCGATCCTTGTCGCGGTCTTAGGCGTTTCCTTGATGACGGGGACTTCACCCGTCGTCTCGCTTTTCACGGCTTCGTAAGGTTTCGCTGTCGTTTCGAGGTCGATCCTCACGGATTTCTTTTCGACGTTGACGGCGAGCGGAGGAAGTTCAACCTTTTTGGTCTCTTTGATTTCCTCTTCGACGACTTCTTCCTCTTCCTCGAAAAACAAGGATGCAAGTTTCTTCCACATGGTGTTTCCCCTTTCTCAACGTTGATTATTCATTGCTTGGCTGATCGCTGTCGACGGAGATCATGTCGATGACTTTTCCGCTTTCAGGCGCGAGTTGGCTAAAGATATCCAACGTCTCTTTTTGGTAGTTGATGGTTTCCCGGTTCGAATATAGAAGGATGATTTGATCTTGCGAAATCGTCGCCGTGCGGCAGACGACCAGCATGTCATAAAGCAAGTCCGGAGCGGATGCGAACGGCGCGATCGCCGTAAACAGGAAATAGCGGGTCTGCAGACTGATCAACACGATGTTGTTTTCGACGGGGGAAATCGTCGCCACGTAGGTCATCAAGCGTTTATCGATGGTGATGACATCGTCGCTACGCTGATAGACCGGTGTCGTATTCAGGATGAATTTGCGTAGCGGGTCGTTCCCTTCGGTCTCATAGAACCGGTCGGAAAGTACGGATACGATGTCCAGATTCATCAGGATGTTGACGTTGTGCGCGAAGAGGACGCTTGAGGAGAGAGACGATTCGCGGCGTCCGATATCCGGCGCAAGATAATAGTCGTAGGTCGATTTGTTTTGGTTTTGATTCATGGTCAACCGTACTTCGGAAGCACGGTCCAAGGCGACGGCGATCCTTGCTTTGATGGAATTCGTCTTAAGACTGCATCCGCCAAGCAAGACGGCCAAGAGGATCAGCCCGATCTTTCTCATCAAGATCCCTCCTTTCTAGCGATTGGATGTCTTTAACGTTTCGATTTTCTCCGGTGTCAGCGACTTGACCATCGCGATGGCCGCCGTCCTGGCATTGAGGAAATCGTCTTGGTCGATGATGGAACTATTGGTATGGATGTTGCGGGCGCAGATGCACATCGTCAACGTCAACACCCCTTCAAACGCTTTATGGAAAGCCCCTGCGTCGGTGCCGCCCATCGACTGGTAATATTGATACGGAAGTTTGTTTTCTTCCAATACGTCGATATAATGGTTCAAAAATCCCCGGTGGGGAAGGTAGTTCGCATCGATGAAGCGGACGAGCGGTCCGCTTCCGAGTTGTCCGAATTCATCTTTCTTCCCGTTGGTGTCGTTGGCGGGCGAACAGTCGAAGACGATCGCCACATCCGGATCCACAAGGTAACCCGCCGTCGTGGCGCCGCGTAGACCCACTTCTTCCTGGACGGTCGCACCGACCACCAGGTCGACGTCGAGATCGACGTCTTTCAGTGCATCCAGCACTTCCAAGCCCATGATGCAACCATAACGGTTGTCCCAGGCTTTCGCCAACAAACGTTTCCCGCCTTCCATCAAAACGAACGGGCCTTCGACGACGATGCCGTCTCCGGGCAGGATGCCCCAGCTTTCGGCTTCTTCTTTATCTTTCGCACCGATATCCACAAGCATGTTTTTGATTTCCATCGGTTTGGCACGGTCGGCTTCGCTAAGCAGATGAGGCGGGATACTACCGATCACGCCTTTGAAAGTTTTGCCGGCACGATTCTTCACAAGAACGCGCTGACCCAACAAGGTTTGGTTCCACCATCCGCCGATGGCGGTCAAGGAAAGGCAACCGGTCGAGGTGACGTCGCGTACGACGAATCCGACCTCGTCCATATGCCCCGCAAGCAGTATGGTCTTCGCGTTCTCTTTTTTCGATTTCTTCACGGCGAAAACCGAACCCAAGGTATCGTAGATCACCTCGAATCCGTATTCTTTGTATCGGTTCGCCAAGTAGGTCCGGACTTCGTTCTCTTGTCCGCTAACCCCGAAAAGCTGGGTCAATTCCTCCATGGTGCGAAGGGTTTTCTCGCTTAGGTTCATTTTTTCCTCCATACGGCACGGTAAATGGGCTGTCCCAATTCCATGAATTTCGCTTCGTATTCGCTGATGGCATCCTCGTTTTGCTCGATGCGTCGGAAGTCGACGGAAAACTCGTTCATCACCAAAGGATACCCCTCACATTGTAGCACGGAATATTCGAAGAAACCCGTGTTATCCGTTTTCAGACGGATTTCCCCATCGTCCGCAAGAAGCGTCAAATAGGACGGCAGGAAGTTGGGGGAAGTCAAGCGGCGTTTCGCATAGCGCTTCTTCGGCCAGGGGTCGCTGAAGTTCAAATGCAGGACCGAAATCTCCCCTGTCGCGAACCAAGTACTGATTTCGGAAGCTTCCGCGACGATCCAGACCATGTTTTCAGGGAGGATTCCGTTGCACTTACGAAGCGCGACCGCGGAGACGGAAGCGTCGCGTTCGATCGCGACCCACCCGATTTCAGGGTACATCGCCGCCATCTTCGTACAATAATCCCCTTTCCCGCTACCGATTTCCACATGGATTTTCGATCGTTTGAGGAGTTTCGCCCAGTCGCCCTGACGGGTTTCCGGTTGGAATATCACTTGGGGAAGTGTTTCGAGATACGCCTTCGCCCAAGGCTTTTTACGCATGCGCATCGTGTCACCTCGTCAATTCATAGATGGCTTCCGCATAGATCGCGGTCGCCAGGACCAAGGCTTCGACTTCGACGCCTTCGTCCTTCTGATGGGCGTCGCCGACCCCTTGGATCATGGGCCGTTGCGGGAATTCCGCTCCGAACGCGACGAAATTCGGGAGCGTACGGGCATAGGTGCCGCCCCCCATCGTCAATAAGGGGGTCGTGTTATCCTGGCTGTGTTTACGATAGATTTTTTCCAACGTACTGACCAGTTCGCTTTTCGGATCCACAAACAAAGGTCCTTTGTCGATGAGGCATTGCACCTCGCAATTAAGACCACTTGAGGAGAATGTTTTCTGAATCGTCTGGAAGAGTTCATTGCCGTCGCATTCTTGCGGATAGCGGATGTCCAATACGAAGGAAACATCGTTTTCATGCATACGTACGATGCCCAGGTTGACCGTCAAGTCGCCCATGTGGCTTCCCTTCTTTTTGATGCCGAGTTGTTTCCCGCGATAGTCCGCCAACAAGGACGCGACCGTATGGGATACCTTGTCTTGATAGGCGCCGCCTACGAAGTTCAACGCATGCCATGCGGCGTTGATGCCTTCTTGCGGGACGGAACCATGGCTGAAGATACCGTCGAAATGATAGACCGTGTTTCCGTCTTCGACCCGATACGACCCTTTCACATCCTGGGTCGCAAGGTAGAAGTCGAAGTCATTTTCCTTGGGAAGTCCGGCGACCGTGACTTCCGCCTCGCCGATGACGATGTTGGGTCGCTCGCCGGCTTCCAGCTTCACGACGACGCTTTCAGCCGCCGCGGTAACCTTGACGTTCATGATCCCTTTTTCCCCGTAGATGACCGGGAACGACGCGTCGGGGACGAAACCGAAATCAGGGATCGGTCCATGTTCCTTGTAATGTTTCATGCACGCCATGCCTGACTCTTCGTCGCAGCCGGCGATCAGGTAGATTTTCTTCTTCGGGGTGAACCCTGCGTCTTTCAATAGTTTCAACGCGGTGAACGCCGCGATGGTCGGGCCTTTGTCGTCACCCGTCCCGCGTCCGTACATGACGCCGTCGATCACTTCCGCGCCGAAAGGCTCCTTCGACCAGCCGACCCCGATCGGGACGATGTCCAGATGCCCCAGGATCCCCAAGGATTTCTCTCCTTCGCCCCAGGACAGATAGCCGGCATACCCTTGATAATCCTTCGCTTCGAATCCTTCTGCACTTCCCTTCGCTAGAAACCAGTCCAACGCCCTTCTGAGTTCAATCCCGAACGGAGCGTTCTCCGTGATCGTTTTTTCATCGTATAGGCTGGGAATCCGCACGATTTCCTGCAGATCGCTCACCAGATCCGCTTCATATTTCTTTGCCAATTGATAGAAATCCATTGTGATTCTCCTTTTCATATAGGTTATTTTACCATATTCCACGCGTACGATGAAAAGAAAACGGCTTGCGCCGTTTTACTTTCTGTCTTTATTCCCTTGATACGGACGGCGTTCGCCGCGGTCTGGACGATCCCCTCGCGGTTCGCGCGGTTTTTCGACATAACCTTCCGGTTTGGGAAGCAAATCTTTACGGGATACGTTGACGCGTCCCTTTTCGTCGACTTCCGTGACGATGACCTTGACGACTTCACCCATTTTCAGGACGTCGGAAGGTTTTTCGACACGTTCATAGGCGATCTTGGAGACATGGATCATGCCGTCGGTGCCTGGGAACAGTTCGACGAACGCTCCGAAGGCTTCCAGACGCACGACTTTACCATCGTAGATTTCGCCGACCTTCGCGGTGCGGCAAATGCTTTCGATCTTCAGGCGCGCCTTGTCGATGGACGCTTGGTCCTGATGGTAGATCATGACTCTTCCGTCGTCTTCGATATCGATCTTCACGTTATTGCAATCGGCGATGATCTGGTTGATGATCTTGCCGCCGGCTCCGATGACTTCGCGGATCTTATCGGTCGGGATCGTCAACATGGCGATCTTCGGCGCGTAGGTTCCGACGTTGGCGCGCGGTTCGCTGATGACCGCCATCATGTTTTCCATGATTTGGTGACGGCCGATCTTGGCTTGTTCCAACGCTTCTTTGAGGATTTCACGGTTCAAGCCCGCGATTTTGATATCCATCTGCATGGCGGTGATGCCGTCTTTGGTCCCCGCGACCTTGAAGTCCATGTCGCCGAAATGATCTTCCATCCCTTGGATGTCGGTCAAGACGGTGTAATGGTCACCCCAGGTGACAAGACCCATCGCGATGCCCGCGACCGGTGCCTTGATCGGAACACCGGAAGCCATCAAGGCCATGGTGCCCGCGCAAATGGACGCCTGCGAGCTGGATCCGTTGGATTCCAGCGTTTCGGCGACTAGACGGATCGCATACGGGAATTCGATTTCATTGGGTAGGACTTGCAATAAAGCACGTTCACCCAAGGCACCATGCCCGATTTCGCGGCGTCCCGGAGAACCCATGCGACCGGTTTCCCCGACCGAATACGGCGGGAAGTTGTAATGGTGCATAAAACGTTTCGATTCGACTTCCGTCAAATCGTCGATGATCTGGTTATCGCCCAAGGGTCCCAAGGTACAGACCGAGAGGACTTGCGTTTCTCCGCGGGTGAACATCGCACTGCCATGGACGCGCGGCAACAGGTCGATCTGACTGTTGAGCGGGCGCAATTCGGCGATGCCGCGTCCGTCCGGACGGATCTTTTCGACGGTGATCAGACGACGGACTTCATCCGCGACGATCGTGTGCGTGACTTCTTTGACCTGCTTCAACGTCTTGGATTTCAAGGATTCGCTGACATAGGCGCGGGCTTCAAACATCGCAACGGCCTCGGCTTCGATTTCATCGATTTTCCCGTAACGTTCGAGTTTATCGTGGATACGGACGGCTTCTTCCAAACGCGTCTGGCAGAATCCGCGAACTTCCGCGTTCAGTTCGGCGCTGACTTCATAGAGTTTGATTTCCATCTTCGGTTTCCCGACTTTGGCTGCGATTTCAAGTTGGAAATCGCAGAGTTTCACGATGAACTCATGCCCGAACAACATCGCTTCCAACATCGCTTCTTCGCTGACTTCCCTGGCACCGGCTTCGACCATGTTGATGGCGTCCTTGGTTCCCGCGACGATCAGGTTGATGTCGGATTTTTCGAATTCTTCAAGAGTGGGGTTGATGATGTATTCGCCGTTCACGCGTCCGACCTGGACACCCGCGATCGGTCCGTTGAACGGGACGTCGCTGACGCACAAGGCCAACGAAGCGCCCAACATCGCCGTCATTTCGGGCGAGCGGTCGTAGTCGACCGAAAGCACGGTGTTGACGACCTGGACTTCGTTACGGAACCCGTCCGCGAACAGAGGACGGATCGGACGGTCGATCATGCGCGAGGTTAAGGTCGCATGTTCGCTCGGACGTCCTTCACGACGGAGGAATCCGCCCGGGATCTTCCCGACGGAGTAGAGTTTTTCTTCATATAAGACGGTCAACGGAAAGAAATCGATGTCCTTCGGACTTTTCGCTGCGGTTGCGGCCGATAGAACGACCGTATCCTCGTAGCGGATCAATACGGATCCGCCTGCTTGTTTGGCAATTTCTCCCGTTTCGACGGTTAGATTTCTTCCACAGAAATCTAAACTAAATACTTGTTTTGCCATGTTTTCTCCTCTTTGTTTTAACTTATTCATTTTAGCATATCCTTTTCTTAAACGCCACGAATGTTTTCTGCTTGATTTTGCCCTGATCCAAGAGAAAAGCAACCTCGCGGTTGCTTTTTCGACTTACTTACGGAGACCTAGACGTTGTACCAATTCACGGTAACGGTTGACATCTTCGTTGCGCAGATAGACCATCAGGCTACGGCGACGTCCGACCATCTTCATCAGACCGCGAAGCGAATGGTAGTCTTTCTTGTGTTCTTTCAAGTGATCGGTCAAACGGTTGATTTGAGCGGTCAGAACGGCGACTTGGACTTCGACCGAACCGGTATCCCCTTCGAAACGGGCATACTGTTGGATGATGGCGGTCTTTTCAGCTTTCAATAACATGTGTACTCCTCCTTGTTGAGTCCTTCTATACCGCGTGGATGGATGAGGAAATCCAAAGACCCAGTACAAAAGCATGAACAGAATATCATACAACCCGCCCTTTGGCAAGTGACCGGCATGATTTCTACGTGATATAATGGCTTCGAGGTACTTAAAATGAGAAAAATAGCGTGGATCGGTACGGGTGTGATGGGGAATGCGATGGCGAAGCATCTGATGGATGCGGGTTATGCCGTCAATGTGTTTACGCGCAGTCCGCTAAAAGCGCAGAATCTGATCGATGCCGGGGCGGTCTGGTTCGATTCGGTGGCAGAATGTGTCAAAGGGGCGGACATCGTGTTTACGATGGTCGGCTACCCTAAGGATGTCGAAGAAGTGTATGGGGGTGAAAACGGGATTCTGCGCCATGCGACCAAGGGCACGATCTGCGTCGACATGACCACTTCGTCGCCCAAGCTTGCGCAACGACTCTATCAAGAAGGAAAAACACGAGGGATCAGCGTATTGGACGCACCGGTTTCAGGCGGTGATGTGGGGGCGCGTAACGCGACCTTGGCGATCATGGTCGGCGGGGATGAAGATGCGTTCAACGAAGTCCTTCCGTTATTTGAGAAACTCGGCAAGAACATCCGCCGTATGGGACAGGCTTCTTTCGGTCAGCATACCAAGATGGCCAACCAGATCGCGGTCGCCGGTGCGATTGCAGCGACGACGGAAGCGATCCTGTATGCGCAAGCGTCGGGATTGGATGCGGACAAGATGCTGCAGGCGATTTCGACCGGAGCCGCCGGGAGTTGGCAGCTCTCCAACAATGGTCCGAAAATCCTGAAGAACGATACGGCACCCGGCTTCTACATCCATCATTTCGTCAAGGACATGGATTTGGTGATGGAAGAAGCGACGGGGTTCCAGCTCGATCTCCCGATATTGGCCGAAGTGTTGAAAAAATACCGCACGCTTCTTGAGGAAGGACACGGTATGTTGGGTACGCAGGCGTTGATCAAGGCGTATCGGGAAGAAAACTAAGCAGGACGTCGTTTAACATTGCGAGTCCTTCATCGGTGCACGCCAAGCGGTTCGTCGTCAGGACGAGCCTTTTTTTCGCGACGTTTTCTAGGATCGCTTGGGCGAACCGTTCTTCCGCCCGAAGATGGAAGCGGGATTCGAAGCGATCCAAATCGATCCCTTCCGTCAACCTTAAACCCATCATGATGAATTCGAATTGCTCGTCATCGACGCTCAGTTCCGTGATTTCGCCTACGGTTTTCCCTTTGGCATAGCGATCCAGATTGGTGGTTTTGACGATGCGGCGATGATCCGTCATCTGGGTCGCTCCGGGACCGAGTCCGTAGAACTCATCATAGTGCCAATAGGCAAGATTGTGTCTTGAGGGTTTATCTTTGGTGAAACTGCTGATTTCGTAGCGATCGAACCCTTGTTCGCCAAGAACCTGGACGGCTTTGAAATACATCGCGGCTTCAAGGTCGCCGTCGCATTGTTTCATCCCTTTGCGTCCGAACTCGGAGTGTTCTTCGATGGTCAGGCTGTAAAGCGAAATGTGCGAAATGTCCAGGGAGACCGCATGACGAAGCGTGGCTTCCCAACTTTCAAGGGTTTGTCTGGGAAGACCGTAGATCAGATCGATCGAAAGGTTATGGATGCCCGCTTGATGTAGTGTAGAGATCGCGTTTTCGATGTCCTGCGCCGTATGCGTCCGATTCAGCAAGGCCAGTTCATCCGCATCGAAAGTCTGCACCCCCATGCTGACGCGGTTGACGCCGTAGCGGACCATTAACTCCGCTTTTTCACCTGTGATCGAATCCGGATTGGCTTCCATCGTGAATTCGGTGGATGGATCATGATATCCTTCCAGGGACGAAAACAGGGCTTCCAGTTCTTCCGTCGCCAATGCGCTCGGCGTCCCTCCGCCCAGATAGAGCGTCTTCATCGGATGTTTAGGGATCGCCTTGATTTCGTCAAACAAGGTTAGCAAATATTTCTCGACCAAGATCGGATGGATTTTCACCCGGGTGAAATCGCAGTAGGCGCAGATGTCCTCGCAGAACGGGACATGGAGGTAGAGGGATTCGATCATGGTTTCGAGGGGTAGCGGGCGTCGATGTCCATGAACTTGGAGGTTACGACGTCGACGGGATCCAACCCGAGGTCGACACATAGGGAAAGGGCGTACATCAGCACGTCCGCCAACTCCGACTTGATGTGTTCCAAATCGGGTTCACCCAAATAACATTCCAATAACTCCCCGGCTTCGACGAAGACGGACTTGGCCAGGATTTCCGGCGTGTCGCTGAGATCCCACCCCTTGTCTTGGCGCATCTTCTGGATATTCGCGAGCAGTTCTTCCATGTTATTCGTCATCCATGGAAAGGACGGCCATGAAGGCTTCCTGCGGCACTTCGACGGATCCGACCATCTTCATGCGCTTCTTCCCTTCCTTCTGTTTCTCCAACAATTTCTTCTTACGTGAAATGTCCCCGCCGTAACACTTCGCCAAAACGTTCTTACGCAGGGCTTTGATGTCGCTGCGCGCGATGATCTTGTGGTTGATGGCGGCCTGGATGGGGATTTCGAATTGCTGCCTCGGGATGAGTTTGCGGAGTTTCTCCGTGATGACTTTTCCGCGTCCGTAGGCGAAGTCGCGATGCACGATCGTCGAGAGGGCGTCGATGACTTCCGTGTTCAGCATGATGTCCATTTTGACCAGGTTGGAGGCTTGGTACCCGATCAATTCATAATCCAAGGAAGCATAGCCCTTGGTGGCCGATTTGAGTTTATCGAAGTAGTCGAAGACGATTTCCGCCAACGGAAGTTCATAGACCAAGGTGTTGCGGGTCGGATCGATGTAATGCATGTCCTTGTAGATGCCGCGCTTCTTTTGGCTGAGTTCCATGACCGGTCCGATATAGTCCTTGGGGACCATGATCGTCGCTTTGACATAGGGTTCTTCCATGTGCTCGATGCGCTGGACATCGGGCAAAAAGGAGGGGTTGTCGATTTCCATCATCGTTCCGTCCGTCAAGAACGCATGGTAGACGACGGAGGGCGCTGTGGCGATGAGGTTCAGGTTGTATTCGCGCTCAAGACGCTCCTGGATGACATCCATATGCAGGAGTCCGAGGAACCCGCAACGGAATCCGAAACCCAAAGCCTGGGAGGATTCGGCTTCAAAGCGCAATGCCGCGTCGTTGAGCTGGAGTTTCTCCAGGGCGTCGCGTAGGTCGTTGTAGCGGTTGGTGTCGACGGGGTAGAGTCCGCAGAACACCATGGAATTGAGTTGGCGGTATCCGGGTAAAGGGGTCGGAGCGGGGTTTTCGACCGAAGTGATCGTATCCCCGACGTGGACGTCCTTGACCGATCGGACCTGGGCTGCGATCCATCCGACTTCCCCGCATTGAAGCATGTCTTTCTTCACTTCCTTGGGGGTGCGGATCCCGAGTTCCGTGACTTCGTATTCGGAATTGGTCTGCATGAAGCGGATCTTATCCCCGACCTTGACTTGGCCTTCTTTGATGCGGACATAGGAAATGACTCCGCGGTACGTATCGAAGATCGAGTCGAAGACAAGGGCTTGTAACGGATGGTCGGGGCTGCCGCCTGGCGCGGGGACACGCTCGACGATGGCTTCGAGCACCTGGTCGACATTCAATCCGCTCTTCGCCGAGATCAAAGGCGCATTCTTCGCCTCCAACCCGATGATGTTTTCGATTTCGTCGATGACCATGTTGGGCATGGCGGAAGGCAGGTCGATCTTGTTGATGACCGGGATGATTTCAAGGTTGTTGTCGAGGGCGAGATAGACGTTGGCCAAGGTTTGCGCCTCGATGCCCTGCGACGCGTCGACGACTAAAACCGCCCCTTCGCAGGCCGCCAGGGAGCGGGATACTTCATAGGTGAAATCGACGTGACCCGGGGTATCGATGAGATGGAAAAGATACTCTTCCCCGTTCTTGGCAGTGTATTTCAACTGGACGGCGTTCAGTTTGATCGTGATCCCCCGTTCGCGTTCCAGCGACATGCTATCGAGGATTTGTTCGACCATATCGCGCGAAGCGACCGTCTGGGTCATTTCAAGAATCCGGTCGGCCAGCGTGGATTTCCCGTGGTCGATATGCGCAATGATCGAGAAATTTCGAATTTTCGATTGATCCATGTGGTTTCCTCCTTAAGTGATGGTTGATTCGATGAAGCGTTGCGTCCGACTAGATTTTATCGCGGAACACCCGCAGTTTACGAAAGAGCGGGAAGGCGATCAAGGCGCAGACGATCCCCTGCAACGCATTGTAGCCGAAGGATAGAAAGAAGACGCCGAGGTTGTCGGCTAAGATGACATCGGTCAACCCATAGGCAAGCGCCATCCAGAGACCGCCGGCCAGATAGACGTAGACCGGCACGGTTTTGTTTTTGTGGTTGTGGACCCAAAGTCCGATCAATAAGGCTTCAAGGGCTTTGATGACCAGGGTGAAGGGGGCATAGACGCCATATCCCAGGAGTAAGTCCGCCAACATCGATGCGACACCGGCGAGCGGTGTCAGGGGAAGTGGCAATAAGACCGCCATGCCCATGACCATGACATCCCCGAGGTTCAGATAACCCTGGAAGATGGGGAATGCGATGTACATCGTGACGATGGTGACCATCGCCATCAAGAGCGCGGTAATGGTTAATGTTCTAACTTTCATTTGTTTCCTCAAAGCAAGCATGGACCAAGGTTTTCCCGATCCCGTTAAAGAAGTCGCTTGCGTTACTCTTTCCTTTTCCTTCCAACTGCACTTCATAAAGCATGAGGACGCCGGTCAGCGCTTGGACGACAAGCGCGCCCTCTTCAAGTCCCAGGATTTCTCCGGGTTTCCCTTGCGTTCTTCCGGGTTGATAGCCAACGCGATGGAACTTGATTTTCTTCCCGTTGACCATGCAATAACCGACCGGCCAGGGGATCAAGCCGCGTATGTGATCATATACCGTCTTGACGTCACGGTTGAATGAAACGAATTCTTGTTCTTTGGTGATATTGTAAGCGAAGGTCACCTTGGACTCGTCTTGAGGCTGCCAACGTGCGTTTCCACTGAAGAGGATATCCAGGCTTGCTTTGAGTAAACCCACTCCTGCACGCTGCAGTTTGTCGTGTAGCGTACCGACGGTATCGTCGTCGCTGATGCCCACTTCGACCTGCGACATCACGTCGCCCGCATCCATCCGCTTAACCATGCGCTGGATCGATATGCCGGTCTTCCCTTTTCCATCGATGATCGATTTATGGATCGGAGCGCCTCCGCGGTACTCCGGCAGAAGCGAGGCATGGACGTTGATGCTTCCGAAAACCGGGGTTTCCAAAATCCTCTGCGGGATGAATTGACCGTAGGCGCACGTCACGATCAGATCCGGTTTCAGCGCTTCGATTTCTTCGGCGATGTTTCCTATTTTTTCCGGCTGCATTACGAAAATTCCGTATTCAAGGGCTTTCGCCTTGACCGGGGTCGGCTTGATTTCATGCTTGCGACCGACCGGTTTGTCCGGTTGGGTCACCACGGCGACGACATCCATGTTTTCCTGCAGGAGAACGTTCAGCATTTCGACGGCGAAATCCGGCGTTCCCATAAAGATAATCCGCTTTTTTTCCATGTTTTTGCCTCCCGTCGGATATTATAGCATATTTTCACGATTTGTCTTCGTCCCCCCGTCACCTTTGTCTGCATTGTTCCTTGCTTTTTAAAAGCGGGTTTGCTATAATCAGACGGTACAAAGAACAAGGAGGTGCACGCATGCCACAAATCAAATCCCAAAAGAAACGCGCATTGACGAATCTAAAGCGTAGCGCCGCGGTAACATCTGAAAAATCCGCTCTGAAAACCGCGATCAAAACCGTTTTGAAAGCCGTCGAGTCGAAAGATGCCGACGCTGCGAAAACTGCTTTGGATCTCGTGAATTCAAAGTTGGACAAAGCCGTTTCCGGCGGTATCCATCATAAAAACTACGCTTCCCGTCAGAAATCACGTCTGGCCAAGATCGTAGCTTCCGTCTAGTCAAAACGATCAATCGAAAGATTGATTTTTTTATACAAAAAAAATCCCGGTCATTCACCGAGATAGTAGTCGACATCGTCATCTTTGCGATAGAACCGACTCGGGGATCCATTACGGATGACCCCGATTTTTTTAGATGCGGGGTACTCGACGAGATCCAGATCCGCTACCGTATCCACATCCAGATAACGCAAAGGTTGATCCCCTGTATTGACGATGCGATGGGCATTCCCTTCGCCGCAGGGACAAACGACGACATCGCCCGCGTGGATCAAGACGTTTCCTTCAAGGGTCTCAAGGGTTCCGCATCCTTCCAGGATATAGAACACTTCCTCGCTCGTCAGGTGGCTGTGCAAGGGGTAGTTCGCCTTCATCGGAGGTATTTCATAGAAAGCGACCATCGTTTTCATGCCGGGTTTGCGCGGTGTCACCTGATGCTTGATGTATTCATAGGGTTCGTGTTCGTCCTTATGGACCGCAATAAGGTTTTCTTTGTTTGTATGAAGGATGTTCATTTGGATGCTCCTTTGTTTTTCAGATGGGATTGGATCAATCGGACTTTATCCAGGCGGTTCATCGCCGCATAGAGCCCGACCCACTCTTCAAGATTCCCGTACGGGATCTTCTCCCCTTCGACGAAGACGTTCGACAACGTCGCCGGGTCCATGTCGTATTCGACCCATCCGTCCTCACCAAGGATCCGCATGCCGGCGATCAGATCGACCTCTTCGTTGAAAACAACGCCGCGTGCGAACCGCTCGGACCCGAAGACGGACGTCGGTCCGAATTCAATCATTTCTCCGTCTTGGTTGAGTAAAGCCAAGGCGAGATCGAAATCCCGGGGCAAAACGAAAAGATCGATGTCCTTCGGTTGGATTTCGATCCCCGCGCATTGAAGCATAAGCGAGCCACCGACGCACCAACCAAGGCCCGCTTGATTGAATGTACGCGCGATCTTTGAAAGGGTAGTGTTAGTCATGGTCATCAAACAGGAGTTCCATTTCATCCAAGTCGACGGATTGTCCGTCGACCCTCATTTCATCATGCAAGGTCCCGACATAACGAAATCCGAACTTGCGATAAAGAGCGACCGCGACCTGGTTGTCGCTTCGGACGCTTAAATTGATTTTCCTGATGACGTCGCCCGCTTTCGCCCAATCGATCATCGCCTTCATCAACAACGATCCGATACCGAGATGCCAGTAATCGCGCAGGACGCTGATCCCCAGGGATGCGACATGGGCCATGCGCGGCCGGGATTTGCCGGAGATGATGGAGGTGGCGATGACTTCATCGTCACAGAACACGACGAAATGGACGGATGTGGTCGATGTCTGGATCGCGGTGAGATATTCGATCTCGGATTCGACCGTAATCGGCATGTCCTGCAACCCAAACGAAAGGTTGTCCGTTTCGACGCACACTTTTTTCAGATAATCGACGATCATTTTCGCATCTTCGGGAACGGCTTTCCGCAAGAGGATCGTTTTCTTGTTTCTTATCGTTTTGGTTTCCATGGGAATCCCTATAAATCAATCTTCATCCGGTTTGACCACGATTTCCGTCGCCAATCCGCCAAGGGAAGTTTCCCTTAGTTCCATCGGGATTTTCTTTCCCGTATAATTCATCGTACGCACGACCATGTCGAAGGAAACGCGGTTCGGTTTGACGTTCCCGATGTATTTCGCCATCATCGCCGCATCCATCGCACGAAGCACCGCGGCTCCGTTACGTTCGATGCACGGAATGATGACATAACCGCCGACCGGATCACAGGTCAACCCCAAATGGTGTTCCATCGCGATTTCGGCGGCGTATTCGATCTGTTTCAACCCTAAATCATCCAGATACGCTACCGCGGCCGCCGCCATGCAGCATGCCACACCGATCTCCGCCTGACATCCCCCCTGCGCGCCTGAAATCGTCGCGTTTCTCTTGATGATGTTGCCAAACATCCCGCCGACCATCAACGCCTGGACCAGTTTCGCTTTGGAAACCCCGATGTTATGGTAGTAATGGTACATGATGGAAGCCATGATTCCGCTGGCACCCAAAGTGGGAGCCGTGACGACCATCCCGCACGAAGCGTTTTCCTCATTGTTGGCATAGGCGTAGGAAACCAACCGCATCCGGTCTTTCTCCCCGGGGTCATCCATCCTTTCAGCGCTCAGGTTCAACGATTTGGCGACCCGCGGCATCATAAGTTTGCCAGGCAGGATGCCGGTCGTATTCAAGCCACGGTCGACCGCTTTCAGCATGTTCGCAAGGACGCTCACCATATGAATTTCGATGTCGGGTTCGAATTCCTTGACCAACATCGGAATCGAAAGACCTTTCTCCTCGCAATAGGCGAGGATCTCCCTCATGCTTTTGAATGGATAGACGGTACGCTGGAAATCGAAATCCTCTTCGACCACCTTGATGCTTCCGCCGCCCAGCGAAAAGACGTTCCATTCGCCGATGACTTCGTTTTTCCAATTGTAGGCCCGATAGCGGACGCCACTGTCGAAATCGTATTCCCAATGCAACTTAAAACTCACTTTGCAGAGTTTAGGTTTAAAAGTATCGATGATGATCCGATCGGTGAAGTGTCCCCTTCCGGTCAAAGAAAGCGAACCATACAGTTCGGCGTCATAACTGACGGCGTCGGGAAAACGATCCTTGAACAGGATCGCCGCCCGCCAAGGCGCGACGGTATGGCTGCTTGACGGACCGGGTCCGGTTTTATAGAGTTCCTTGAGTGATTCCATACTCACCTCGTCGCCTCGATCAAGAAGAGTTCGAAGCCGAATTTCTTATCCACCAAACCCGATTTGCTTTTTTGGTCAAGCTGGGCTAAAACATTCAGGATATAGAGGAGTCGCGCGCTATCCGCCGCCTGGGCGAGATTCAGCAACCGACTGACCCGATAGACATCCACTTTCGTGTTGGAATTCAATAGTGTATTCACGATTTCCTGACGGTGATAACCTTGTTGGTGCAATGAGAGCACCTGATACATCAGGCGGATCTGACTGGCGATCAGCCCCATGAACGACAGCGGTTCGACGTTCAATACGACCATGTCGTTCCAGATATGGAGGCTGCGGGTCAAGTCCTTATCCATCAGGGCATTGATCAAATGGAAGGTCTCGCTATCCAAGGGTCTTGAAACCAAGGCACGTACATCCTCCGTCTTGATCTTGTCCCCGTAGAGTTTCAGTTTATCCAACTCCCGGATCGCGTTGACCATTTGATTATCCAGACGGGCTGCCAACTCGTTGAACGCTTCGTTATCGAACTGGAGACCCCGTTGCTTGGCCTGGTCGCGCAGGAACGACTTGAATTCGTTGGCATCCAGCTTCTTTTCATGGATTTCGCGGCAGTACTTTTTAATGATCTTGTACACTTTTTTATTGGTGTCGATGTTTTCCTCATGATGGATGAAAACGATCGAACAAAAATCGCTGGGTTTCGCTAAATAGGCTTCCAGTTCTTTCAACTCCGGTTCGCTCAGCGTGGTCCCCCGGGTAAGAAAGACGCTGTTATTGACGATGATGACTTTGTGTTCGCTGAAAAAAGCGAAAGTGGATGCTTCCTCGATGACCTTACGGATCGAAAAATCATTCTCCGACGCATCATAGACGATGGTATTCATGGTATCCTGCACCTTGACATGATCTTTTATCAAGAGATCAAGTTTCTTTTGGACAAGATACGCCTCGCTTCCATAAAGCAAATAGTTCACGTTATCACCATTGACATTATACCAAATGAAGTCCCCTTTTACCGCCCGGATTTGGATTTTATTCAATGAACTTACGGATTTGGATCATTCCGTCGCTGCTTGTGATTAGCGCATATCCGCCAATCGGCGTGAAGGTGATGTCCCCTTCGTCGCGCGTCGTTAAAAAATCCAGCCGGAAAGCGTCCAAGCGTTGCAGGACGAGCTGGCTGGGATGCCCGTAGTTGTTCTTACCGACACTTATGATTGCGAATTTCGCTTGAAGTCGCCCGATGAAATCCTGTGAACTCGAGGTCTGACTTCCGTGATGTCCCAACTTCACGATGTCGGTGGTCAGATCATATCGGTTCATGATTCTTTCTTCACTCCGGATATCCGCATCCGCCATGAAGAGAAAACGTACGCCGTTGAGCGAAGTCGCATAAACCAAAGAATCCGCGTTCTCATCATCGAACACCACCCCCGGATCAAGATTCTTCAGCAATAATCCCTCGCATTCCACATCCTTTCTCCCGGTCACGATGCTTCCGATATCGAATTCATGGCGAAACACTTCCATGTTTCCGCTATGGTCCGCATCCGCATGGGTGATGATCATCGCATCTATGTCGGATACCGACTTGGAGCGAAGCGTGGCAAGCAGGTTTCTCTCTTCGTAAGGGGGACCGGTATCGAGGATGATCGTGCATCGGGCGAATGAACTTCGAACCAACATCGCGTCGCCCTGTCCCGCATTCAGAAAGACGACGCTTGGGAAAGGATTAAGATACATCCGAAACGGGGCGATCAAAAGGATCGGTATAAACAGATAGCGGTATCGACGATGAAAAGATAGCGAGATTAAGAGTAGAACCGACAAAAAGAGGAAAGAATCGGGGATCGTACCGGTGATCAAAAACGATTCGATCGGAAGTCGGATCAAAAGGGATTCGAGCGTCCGATACGCAAAAGTGCTCAAGTAACTCAAGTTCGGGAGGAGAAGCGATAGCCAAAACAAACCGGAGATCAGCATGTACAGAGTACGGAGAACCGGGAAAAGTAACAGGGCGAACGGATCGACGATGGCGTTGGAACGCATGAAAACCAAGGCGATGACCACAATACGGACAAATCGCCGCCGTGGTTTGGGGACCAGAAGCGTCGTGGATTGGTAGACCAAGGGGATAAGTAAGGTCCATTGGGTGAGCGTCGCGGGTTCATAAAAGAAAAAGAACAAGATGTTCATACTTAAAGACAGGTAACGATCTCTGCAGAGTCGGGATGAAAGAAAGAAAAAGATGAAACGGAGCGATGTTAAAGGAAAGGCGAAAAAAGAAGAGAACAGGCACAACGACCCGAAGGCGACACATTCCGCGATGCCTTGTTGACGGATACGTTGCGTCAACCGATGCATCAGAGACAAGAAAAGAGAAAACTGAAGACCGAGCGAAATAAAACCCGTGATCGAGTGGTCTTGCGTCGTATCGTAGATCAGGTCGCGCCATGCGGAAACAAACGCCATATCGTGATGGGCGACTCCTCCGGAGAAAAGATAATGTAAAATCGAATTTCGACAGAACCTGACGATGTTTGATTCATCGACGATCCCTTGGATACGGTTGGCACGTGCCCACTGTCGAGCAACGAAACCGAAATCGCCGATCCTCGACTCGATGGGCTTGAAATCCTCGTCGATGACCACCCGGTCGAAGGCATGATAGATCGAAGGGTCCTCGACNNTAAAGACGTTAGAATTCACGTGTAGGTTGAGGCGGATGACGATGAGGGTAAGCAGTAGAAAAACGAAAATTCGTTTGCGTTGGTCCGCTTGAAACACCAAGATCGACCCTGTCATCAAGATGAACAAGGCCGGTTGTCGAACTTGCATCGCGAAAAGGGTCAACAGTGAGACCGCCAAGATCCGCTGTCTCATATCCGGATCAAGTCTTTGATTTTCTCGAACAGTTTTTCCTTGATCCCCTTCACCTTCATGATGTCTTCGATTCGTTGAAACAAACCCTGTGAATTTCGGTGGTCGATGATTTTCTGCGCCATCGACGGTCCGATGCCCGGCAAGGTTTCAAGATCCCTTTTACTTGCGGTGTTGATGGAAATCTTGGCGAGCGACTGTTTCCCTTCGATGATCAAGACATCCCCGTCTTTGAGCACGATGTTGGGGTTCAATGCACTTAGGTCGCTGTTCTCGTTCAGTTTGAGGTACTTCAGCAAATCTTCGATGGTCGAATAGGGTTTCAGTTCGAAATTCCCGGGATTCTTCACTTCCCCCCTGACCGATACCCGGATCGAATCCTTTTCTGCAGGGAAAAAATCAGATGTACATGCGGTAAGCAGAAACAAAACAAAGAGCAGGATCGGTTTCATGGACACCTCCTGCTCTTTTTTACGTCGATTCGATTGACTTCCCTTAATCGATGGAAAGAATGCGGACGCGGTACGGGTTTTCGACGCCGACCGTGACTTCGTCCCCGACACGGTGTTCCATCAAGGCGACGGCCATCGGTGTGACGTTGGACAGTTTTCCGTTGAGGGGATCCGATTCGACGGAACCGACGATGATGTACGACTCTTCTTCATTGGTCTCCAAATCGAGGATGACGATCTTCGCACCGAGTTTGACGACCTTCGACCCTCTCATTTTATCATCGATGATTTCGATGTTGTTCAACATCATTTCTAATTCGCGGATTCTCGCTTCGACGCGGGCTTGACGATCCCGGGCGGCATCATAGTCGGCGTTTTCCGACAAATCGCCTTGGGCGCGCGCAGCCTGCAGGTCTTCGATGACTTCCTTACGGATGACATGGATCAGGTTGGCTTGTTCTTTCAGTAGCTCTTGATAACCCTCTTGGGTTACCAGCACTTTTTCTTGGGGCATGGTTACGACTCCTTTTAACTGTTGTGAATTATAGCATATTCCGATTGAATGTTAAAGCGGTATCGCAAAATCGCATCGTAATGCAAACCGGAATAAAAGCGATCGGGACGCTTCTGTTTGAATGCTTCTTCCCGATACTAGCGTAAAAAAAGCGACGACTTTCCCGTCGCGCTTCTTTCGTTGATCCTAGATGGAGTTATGATTGATGATGCTTCCGATTTTCGTCACCAACAAGTCGACGGCGACTTCGTTTCTCCCGCCTTCGGGGATGATGACATCGGCGAAGCGTTTGGACGGTTCGACGAAGGTCTCATGCATCAGACGGACCGTATTCATGTATTGGTTGACGACGGACTCGAGCGTCCGTCCGCGGTCGCGTACGTCGCGGGTCAAACGTCGGATGAAGCGGACATCCGCCGGCGTATCGACGAAGATCTTGATGTCGAGGCAATGGCGCAGCGGTTCGTCTTCCAGGACGAACAAACCTTCCAACACGATGACATCGCTGGGGGAGATGAACTCCGTCACGTCGCTGCGGGTATGGTTGACGAAATCATAGGTCGGTTTCTCGACGACTTCCCCGTTCAGCAGACGTTGAAGATGGCCGGTCAGAAGATCGTTGTCGAAAGCGAAGGGATGGTCGTAATTGGTTTTCACGCGTTCTTCCATCGGCATATGGCTTTGGTCCTTGTAGTAGTCATCCTGACGGATGATCAAGACGGAATTGGTTTCTTCAAACGACTTCTTGAGCCGTTTGGCGATCGATGTCTTGCCGGAAGCACTTCCTCCCGCGATACCGATGATCACGCTTCTTCGCATAAAACGTACCTCACTTTAGATATTTCTCGATGTTGGCTAAATGCTGGGCATAGGTCTTCGCATAATAGACCGTGCCGTCCCCGTAGACATCCGCGATGAAATAGAAATAATCGTTAGGAGTCGGGTTCAACACGGCGTCGATGGCGTTCTCGGACGGGTTGGTGATCGGTCCGATCGGCAATCCGGTATATTTGTAGGTGTTGTAGCGTGAATCGACCAGACGGTTGGATTCGGCTTCACAGTCTTTCCAGCTATCGTATTCATACAGGGCGTAACAGATGGTGACCGACGATTGAAGCATCATCCCGATGTCCATCCGGTTCAGAAAGACCTGGGCGACATTCTTCATGTCTTCGGGCTTGGACGCTTCGAATTGGACCACCGAGGCCAAAATCATGACCTGGTGGGTCGTTAATCCCGAGGCGTCGAACTCGGCTTGGTGCTGATCGTAGATCTTTTCGGCTTGGGCGATGAAACGCTCGGTGATTTTCTTCGCGCTCCAGTCCGGGTTGATGAAATAGGTTTCGGGGAAAAGATACCCTTCGAGTTTGATCCGGGTGCCGGACTTCTTGATCGCCGGCGTGATGACGTCGAACATCGCGTCCAATTCATCCAGGTAGGCGTCGTCATTCCATAGCGCGGTCAATTCATCCGCGTCGATGCCGAGTTTCGCTTCGATCTTGTCGGCCACGTCGCGCGCCCAATCGCCCGGCACGATCGTCAAGAGGACGTCTTTGGAAACCGCCCCGGCGGGATCGTTGATTTTCTCCAGGATCGCCTTCAGCGTCCAGGATCGATCCAATCGATAAATCCCTGCTTTGACGGATGTCAGTTTCAGATAGCGCGCGTAGTATTTCGCAATCGTCTCGTCATGGATCAAATCGGCCTGATGCAGGACGTTCATCGTCGCATCCGCCGTCGATCCGGCGACGATCTCGATCGTCACGACTTCGCTGACCTCGCTCACGGGGGATAAGGCATCGCTGATGTATTTATACCCCAATCCTGCGCCGACAAGGAGGAACGCAAGAAAAACAAGTACCGAAAAGGTCAGTACTTGTTTGGTTTGTCTACGCTTCTTCGGTTTCATCTTCTTCATCGGTGTGCTCATCGTTGAACGCCTCGAAGACTTCTTCGATCATCGCCCATTCTTCCTCGCTTGTCACCGGAATCAGATTACCCTCTTCGTCGTAAGCGGAAGCGAACACTTCGCCGCTCTCATCGGTCGGGTCGTAATACAAAACGTAATTCTTATGGTTGCGATCGTCCTCGAAGGTGAATAGAATCTCCATCGTCAGTTCTTTGCCTGATTCGTCCGTCACAATGATCGTGTTTTCTTCCATGGTTCCTCCAAGATTATTTCCGGTCCAGATATCCCTGAAGGATCTGCACCGCGGCCATCTGGTCGATGACCTGTTTTCTTTTTTTACGGCTTAAATCGGACTCNNTCGATCATCATCCGCTGCGCGGCGACGGTCGATAGACGTTCGTCCACCAGGACGACTTCCACGTCCGCGGCTTCTTCCAACATCCGTTTGAATTCCTGCGAACGGAGCGCCGAGACCCCCAGGGATCCGTTCATGTGTTTCGGCAAGCCCAGCACGAGCGTCTTCGCACCCTGTTCCTTGATGATGGGCAGCAGCTGGGATATCGCATGCTGGAAATCCTCATGTTCGAAACGCAGGGTAATCAATGGTCGGGCGATCATGCCCAAGGCATCGGAGACCGCGACCCCCAAGGTCACCGTCCCCAGATCCAATCCAAGGACGCGCATTATTCTTTCTCGTCCAAATAGGATCGAACCAATTCCTCGATGATTTCATAACGTTCGACCGATTGGATGATGGAACGTGCATTATGATAACTGGAGATATAGGCCGGGTCGTTGGAAATCAAGTATCCCGACAATTGGTTCACCGAATTGTAGCCGCGCTCTTCCAACGCTTCCTTCACGGTTTTCAGGATTTCTTTGATGTTGGATCGGCGGAGTTCGTCGGATTTGAACGACATCGTCTCGGTCGCTTGTTTACTCATACACATTCCCTCCTTCTCATGGTTCTATTTTACTTTACTTTACTTGAAATTGAAAGCATCAAGCGAGTTTTGAGCGTAGGATGTCCAGGGCTTCGGGGAGTTTCGCGACGTCTTTCCCGCCGGATTGGGCGAAATCGGGACGACCGCCCCCGTTCCCCTGGGTATGCAGTGCGAGTTGCTTGGCAACGTCGCCCGCTTTGAACCCGCGCTCCTGCGCTTTCTTTCCGGATGCGACGACGAACATGGCTTTTTCATCGCAAACCCCGGCGACGACCACCAATCCTTCGGACACTTTCTTTTTAAGATGTTCGGCCATCGTTTTCAAACGATCGCCGTCGCCGTCGCTCTGGATGATCAACACGTCCATCCCGTTCATCACGACGATGTTCTTGAGTTGGTCTTCGGCTTCAAGCACGGCGAGTTTCTGGTTGGAAAGACCCAGTTCCTTGCGTAGGTCGGAGTTCTCTTCGACGCTTAGCTTTACCCGATCTTCGATTTCCTGCGTCGATCCCGCCTTATACAGGTCGGCGATGGTCTTGAGTTGGTTCTTGTATCCCACGAAATCATGGTAGGCGGCCATTCCTGTTTTCGCGGTGATCCGGCGGATTCCCGAGCCGATCGACTCTTCGGAATCGATCTTGAACACGCCGACTTCCTGGGTGTTAAAGACATGGCAACCACCGCAGAGTTCCTTGGAGATTTCCCCCATGGTCACGACGCGGACGACCTTATCGTACTTCTCGTCAAACAAGGCGGTCGCCCCGTTCTGTTTGGCTTCTTCGATGTCCATATACTTGATGTCGACCGGGCTGCAGGAGAAGATGAACGAATTGACCAGCGTTTCGATTTCGATGAGCTGCGCTTCGGAGACTTTCTCGAAATGGGTGAAGTCGAAGCGCATGTAGTCGGGGCCGACGAACGACCCGGCTTGCTGGATATGCGTCCCCACCACTTTCTTGAGCGCGCTTTGCAGAAGATGCGCGGAAGAATGGTTGGCGGTGATGGCTTTACGCCGTTTCACGTCGATTTTCAATTCGACCACGTCGCCGACGTTCAGGATGCCCTCGTTGAGGGTGATCGCATGCAAGGCTTGCTTATGCGGCGCTTTACGCACGTCGTTGATCGAACCGCTTCCGCCTTCAAACGTCAACGTCCCGATGTCCGCGACCTGCCCTCCGCTTTCGGCATAGAACGGCGTTATGTCGAAGATCGCTTCGCCGCTGCCATCCAAGGTGTCGACTTGCACACCCTTGACAAACAATCCGATGACACGCGCGCTCGCACTGAACGTTTCATACCCGACGAACTCGCTGGGATGCGTGAATTCCATCAGATCTTTGGACTGCGACGCCATCGATTCGACTTCTTCACGGGCATTGCGGGCACGCTCGCGTTGTTCCTGCATGCAGCGCTTGAATCCTGTCATATCGATGGCATAGCCTTTTTCTTCGGCGATTTCCTTGGTCAGTTCGACCGGGAACCCGAAGGTATCGTACAATTTAAATACGCTTTCCCCGTCCAATTCCTTGGACGACGCCTGTTCGATCAAGTTCATCAACAAGTTTTCCCCGCCGTTGAGGGTTTGGTGGAAGCGTTGTTCTTCCGACTTCACCAAGCGTTCGATCAGGGGGATTTTCTCCAACAAGTAGGGATAGAACGATTTCATGTTTTCCGCGACGATCTGCACCAGCCGGTACATGAAGGCTTCGCGGATCCCGAGTTTGATGCCGTAGCGGACCGCACGGCGCAGGATGCGGCGCAAAACGTAGCCGCGGCCTTCATTGGAGAACAGTGCCCCGTCGGCCAAAGCGAAAGTCACGGTGCGGATATGGTCGGCGATGACGCGGTACGCCATCTTGTATTCGCCTTGGTAGGGATGTTTCGCCAAGGTTTCGCAAACCCGGATGACCGGGAGGAACAAATCGGTGTCGTAGTTGGTTTCCCCTCCCTGGACGATGCAGACCAAACGTTCGAAACCCATCCCCGTATCGATGTTACGCTGGGGCAGTTCCTTGTATTCGCTCCGTTCCACGCCTTCTTTCCCGTCGTATTGGCTGAAGACGACGTTCCATACTTCGATGTAGCGGTCGTTTTCCTTTTCATTGAAGAAGAGTTCTTCGCCTTCGTGGTTGGGATCGAACGATTCGCCGCGGTCGTAATAGATTTCGGTGTTGGGACCGCAAGGGCCTTCCCCGATCTGCCAATAATTCTCTTCGGATTTCAGAATCCGTTTGGGTTCGAGTTTTACGATTTCCGTCCAGATCCGATACGCTTCCGTATCCAACGGATGGACCGTGACATACATCCGGTCCTTGTCGAAACCGATATAGTCCTCGCTGGTCAAAAACTCCCAGGCATACTGGATCGCGTCTTCCTTGAAGTAATCGCCGATCGAAAAGTTCCCCAGCATTTCGAAGAACGTGTGGTGGCGTGCGGTCTTCCCGACGTTTTCGATGTCGTTGGTACGGATCGATTTCTGTGCGTTGACGATCCGGTTGCTTGAAGGTTGGACGGAACCGTCGAAGTATTTCTTCAAGGCGGCGACGCCGGAATTGATCCATAGCAAGGTCGGGTCGTTGATCGGGACAAGCGACGCCCCGGGTTCGACCATGTGCCCTTTGGAGGCGAAATAGTCCAGAAATAATTGTCGGATTTCCCAACTGTTGCGATACTTCATGTTCGTTTCTCCTTTATTGCATAAAAAAACGTTCCCGTACAGGAACGTTTGATACGCGGTACCATCCTGTTTCACTTTCGTGCAACTCAAGGCCTTAACGCGGCGAACGGGAGGTTAGTCCTCTGCGAAGCGGCTTCGACGATCGTTATCGGGGAACTCGCACCGACCGTTCCCTCTCTGACTCCCAAACTTTCATCTACTCTTCTTCGTTACGATTTACGCTCGGATTATAGCATAATCGCGACGTTTTGCCAAGTGCGAAGCGGGTTCCTACGCTTTGATTTCACCGAGATGTTTTTCGATGTCTTTCTTCATGTCTTTCGGCGCGGTCGTCGGCAGATAGCGCTTCACCACGTTTCCTTGGGCGTCGATCAAAAACTTGGCGAAATTCCACCCGATTTCCGATCCGACGATCGTTTTCTTCTGCGCCTTGAGATACTTATACAACGGATGTGCACCCTCCCCGTTCACATCGATCTTCTCGAACATCGTGAATGAAACCCCGTAGTTCAGTTGGCAGAATTCTTCGATCTCATGATTGCTGCCGGGATCCTGTTGGGAGAACTGGTTGCAGGGAAATCCGAGGATTTCCAGTCCTTGTCCTTTGTATTCCTGATACAACTCTTCCAAGCCTTTAAACTGCGGGGTCAGACCGCATTTGCTGGCGGTGTTCACCACGATCACGACTTTGCCCTTGTATTCTTCCATTTTCACTTCTTTGCCGTTCATTTTACGTGCGGAATAATCATAGAAACCCATTTCTTTCCTCTTTCCGGTCAGCGACCCGTTTTGTTTGGTTAAGTTTTTCTAGCGTCTTGTCCAAGAGTAGTTTGAGTTGCATCAACTCGTCGAGGTCGCCCTCGAAATTCGCAAACAGACGCTGCGGAATCTCCACCGCATCCTTTTTCGCCTCAACGCCTTGTTGCGTCAGTTTCACTTCGACGCTACGGTCATCCTGAAGGGTGCGATTCTTGGTGACCCACCCCGAACGCTCCAGTTTCTTCACGACCGCCGTCAGGGTCCCCGAATCCAGATGTAGCGTCGTGGCGAGATCCTTAAACAAAATCGTCTCGTTCTCCCACATCACCAACATCACGATGTATTGCGTGTAGGTCAATCCGATCTTGTCGAGGATCGGCGTGTACAGCTTGATGACTTCGCGCGACAATGCGTACAGCGGGAAGCAAATCTGATTCTCCAGTTTCAACGGATCGTAAGGTTCCATCCAGTGTCCCTTTCTATTTGATTCAATTGTATTTGATACAATTGAATTATAGGATGTGATTCGGACAATGTCAACGAATCTAATCGGCGTCGATTGAAGTCGGCGACGCGAATGATTATAATCAAGGTAGATCGGGGGGAACGTTATGAAATCGACCATCCATGCTTGTCCGAACTGCCATGCCGCCTGGAGCGGCGATCCGCTGGGTACCGCGAGATGTCCTGAATGCGATGCGGTGCTGGTACCGCTTCATCTTGATAAGGAAGCGTGGGACCGACTGAGCGTCGAAGAAAAAGAATCGAAGAAGAACGAAACGTTCAATCAAGTCGCGAATCGACCCCATGAAGTGCATCTGATGTCGCAGGAGTTTTATTTGCGGGCGATTTCCGAAGACATCCACACCATCAAGATCCTCTTGATCTGCGTGGTGCTTGTCCTCCCCTTCTTGATTTTCCTGGGGATCATCAGCTAAAAAAACCATCCGTTTGCACGGATGGTTTTTACAGGTCGGCACCGATTCTCTTTTGGACTTCCTTCAATTTCACTCCGGCGAGTCTGCCCGCCTTTTCTTTTCCTTCTTTCAATACATCGTCGATGATTCCGGAAGCCAGGATTTCTTTATATTTCACTTGCAGGTCACCCAATAAGAGGGACACTTCGTTGGCGACCGCCTTCTTCAGGGTCCCATAGCCTTGACCTTCGAATTCGTTCACGAGGTTTTCGATGGAGCGACCGCTTAAGGTGGACAGGATCGTCAAGAGATTGCTGACGCCGGGTTGGTTCTCGGGGTCGTAGTTGATTTGGTTGACCATGTCCGTCACCGCCGACATGATTTTTTTGCTTGCGACTTTCGGATCGTCCAAGAGATAGATGCATCCTTTATTGGACTCCTCGGACTTCGACATTTTCTTGGTCGGGTCGCTCAGACTCATGATCCGGGCACCGATCTTGGGGATCAACGGCGCCGGGACTTTGAAGGTTTCCCCGTATTTGTTGTTGAAGCGCTCCGCGATGTCGCGGGTCAGTTCGACGTGTTGTTTTTGGTCTTCGCCGACCGGCACGAAATCCGGGTCGTACATCAGGATGTCGGAAGCCATCAAGGTCGGATAGGAATAGAACCCGGCCGTCAAGGCGCTCTCCCCTTTGGCGATTTTGTCTTTGTATTGGGTCATCCGGTTCAATTCGCCAAGATAGGTGTTGCAGCTCAAAATGAACCCGAGCTGGGCATGTTCCATGACATCCGACTGCATGAAGATCGTCGATCGTTTCGGATCCAATCCGCACGCAAGATACAGCGCGATGGTGTCGCGTAAATTGGTGCGTAGTTCTTCGGGGTCCTGATAGACCGTCAGGCAGTGCAGGTTCGCGATGAACACGATCATGTCGTAGTCTTCCTGGTACTTGACGAACTCCTTGAGTGCTCCGATGTAGTTCCCTAGGGTCAGCTGACCGCTGGGTTTGATTCCGCTTAACATCCGTTTCATGTGTTTTCCTCCTTAAAATAAAAAAAGTCCGCATAGGGGCGCTCATCGCGCGGTACCACCCGGATTGCCTTTCGGCCGCTTCTGGATAACGGTCTCCCGGAAAAAGACTCTTGCCTTCTTCGACTCCCGGACCCCACTTCGCACCTTCCCCTTGGGTTTCTCGCACCGACCGAAACCTCTCTGATGACCGGAAAACGGGCTACTTCGATCCATTCGTTGTCTTTAGGATATTTAACCATGAACGGACGATTAATGCAAGTCGCAACCCCGATGGGCGCATCGATCTACGCAAACGACGGGATTTTCCCAAATCCTTCCCTAAACAGACAGGATCAACGACGAATCTTTGGAAGAATCGAGTCGAAACAAGGCTGAGAAAAGAAGAAAACCGAGGATTTCGCCCCTCTTCACATATTTCTGCGTTATTACAATGAAAGTACTGTGAAAATGAGAATGATTTTCATTATTTTGGCTAAATACCACTTTCAAAATGTAAGGTACATGATATAATATGGCAAAAGGAGGTACCTCCCAATGATCGTTGTCTACACCTCGCCCGGTTGCGCCTCATGCCGCAAAGTGAAACAGTGGCTGAAAGACCGGAATTTGAAATTCATCGAAAAAAACATTTTCTCCACCTTGCTCAACGAGAACGAAATCAAACACTTATTGATGCGTAGCGAAAACGGTACGGAAGACATCATCTCGAAACGTTCGAAGATCATCCAGGAAAGCAAAATCGACCTGGACGAGCTTTCCATCAAGGAACTTGTCCGTTTCATCCAACAGAACCCTTCCGTATTGAAGCGCCCCATCATCTTGAATGAACGGAATTTCTTGGTCGGTTACGATGAAGAAGAAATCGGTGCGTTCATCCCCGCCGAACTGCGCAACATCGCCATTAGCTCTTGCGATGCCAATTGTCCCAACTACCCCACCTGCGGACATGTCCGCAAGGGTGACGGTCCCGGCGTCGCCGGTTCCCTCGGCCTTTCCAAATAAGTCATGAAACGGCGATCCCAGCGGTCGCTTTTTTCTTCCCTTCTTTATGATATAATAAACAAGATTTGAGGTGAAGCGATGAAAATACTACTTGGGTTGTCGGGAGGCGTGGATTCCGCCGTCGCCGCGTATGTGCTGAAACAGCAAGGCCACGAGGTCGAGTGCGCGTTCATGCGGAACTGGGATTCCCTCACCAACAACGATATTCTGGGAAACCCGACGATCGCCGACGAAGTCTGTTCGCAAGAGAAAGACTACGACGATGCGAAAGCCGTGGCGGATCGTTTAGGATTGAAACTCCATCGTGTCGATTTCGTAAAGGAATACTGGGACGATGTTTTTACCGTGTTTTTGGAAGAATACCGCAGAGGAAGGACGCCCAATCCCGATATCCTATGCAACCAACACATCAAGTTCGCCGCCTTCTATGATTTCGCAAAGAAGATGGGCTTCGATTGGCTGGCGACCGGTCACTATGCACGGGTCGCGCATTTCGACGACCATAGCGAACTGGTACGGGCCGTCGATACGAATAAGGATCAAACGTATTTTCTATGCCAGATGCCCAAAGAAGCGCTACGTCATACCTTGTTTCCGATCGGGGAAATGAAGAAGGAAGAGGTTCGCAAGATCGCTCTCCATTTGGGACTGGACGTCGCGACCAAGAAAGATTCGACCGGGATCTGTTTCATCGGGGAGCGCAACTTCCGTGAATTCCTGAAGAACTACCTACCCGCCAAGAGCGGGAAGATTCTCGATATCCAAACCAAACAAGTCCTCGGACAACACCAAGGCGTGCTCTACTATACGATCGGACAGCGTAAAGGCTTGGGGATCGGCGGGGACTTGGGACCTTGGTTCGTCGTCGGGAAAGACATCCATAAGAATGAACTGTACGTAGCGCGCAAAGAGGACAACCCCTGGTTGTTTTCCGACCAGTGCACGGTTTCGAAACTGAATTGGTTCAACGATCTTGACTTATCCTCGCCGGTTCACGTCACGGCGAAGTTCCGCTACCGCCAAAGCGACCATCCCGTCACGATCCATACCCGTGAAGACGGCTTGCTTGGCGTCCGCTTCGACCATCTTGTTTCCTCCGTAACCCCGGGTCAGGAAGCGGTGTTCTACCAAGGCGATATCTGTTTGGGCGGCGGCGTGATCGAAGAAGTCTATCTTAATGGAAAACCACTCGATCTTCGGATCACGGAGGCCATGCATGCGTAATCCCGAACTCGATCTCCCTTCCCTCCGTTTCGGTTTGGGACGCGCGTTTCTCTTAGCGGCGAATTATTTCATCGGACACCAGTTCGTCTATCCTTTCCTGCTCTCGTTTGTAGTGTTGGGGCTTCAACCGGAAGCCGTCGAATTCCCGCTATGGGCTTTGATCGTACTTCACACCGTCACCTTCGTGACCACGATCTGGATCGCCTTGCCTTTACTGAAGGAATCCTTGGTCGGTCTACGCCACAACTTCACCAAGACGCTGTTGACCCCCTGGGTCATCTTCCCGCTCATGTATCTGACGTCCATCGCGGTCGCGATGTTGACGATGTGGGCCAGCGGACAGGCGATGCCGGGCAACGAGAACGCGATCGACCAATTGTTCACCGAGTCCCCGATGTTCACCCTGGCGTTGACGATCGTCTTCGCCCCGATCGTCGAGGAGTTGGTCTTCCGCGGCGCGTTCTACCGCTATTTCAGGTCCAAAGGTTACTTTTGGCTACCCATCCTCCTCAGTTCCCTTTCGTTCGCGCTGATCCACATCAGCGTCGCCTTGACGATGGGGAATTACGCCGAACTTTGGTTCATCCCGCTCTATGGAACGTTAGGGGTCTTCCTTTGTGTCGCGTATGAGAAAACGGGGAACCTCTACGGGGCGATCCTGCTTCACTTTATCTATAATTCCGTCAGTATGATCCTCGCGATGCTGGCGTAGGGGTGGCTATGTACGAAGGCGATGAAATCACAGGGAAAATCGGGACGGTCATCTTCCGCAGCGAAAGCAATTCTTTCACCGTGGCGAAGTTCCGTCTTTATGAATTGACCGAAAAGGACATCACGATCACCGGCTATTTCCCCGCGTTGGTGAAGGATGTCCTTTATACGCTGATCGGCGAATACAAGGAACATCCCCGTTTCGGGATGCAGTTCGTGGTCCAATCCGCGCGAAGGGTCCTGCCGACCGACGCGCAGAGCGTCGTCGCGTATCTGAGTTCCCCGCTCTTTCCGGGGATCGGCCGCAAATACGCCCAGACCGTCGTGGAAACCTTGGGCGAGCAAGCCTTGTATCTGCTACGCGACGACCCGGACTTGCTTGACGGGATCGTCGGTACCACACCGAAGAAAAAACAGGCGGTCAAAGAGGGCTTGGTGCTTCCGGGCGACCAGGAAGAAGCGATCCGCTTCTTCACGACCCATGGACTAGGGATAAGAAACATCATGCGGCTGGACCGCATCTACGGTCCGAAAGTATTGACCTTGATCCAGGAGAATCCGTATCGATTGGTCGACGAGGTCGACGGGATCGGATTCAAGACGGCGGATAAGCTGGGTTTGTCGATGGGGGTCGAACTCGATGACCCGCGGCGTGTCAAAGCCGCCGCCACTTCCTGCGTCATGGAAGAATGCATGCGCAGCGGGGACAGCTATGTCGTCTTCGATCGCTTGGTCGATGTGCTGGTCCGCCAACTCTACGGGATCGACTTCGATCCGGAAGCGACGATCGACGGATGCGTCGAAGAAGGAAAACTGATCCGCGAAGGAAACCGCATCTACCATCCCACCCAGTTCGACAGCGAACTGACGATCACGCGTTATTTCGATACTTTCCCAATGTCGATGTTGGATCCCTACGACCCTTTTGCACTGGATACGGGCTTAGCCGCCCTGCAGGAAGCCAAAGGCATTTTGTATGATGAAAGCCAGGTCACGGCGATCAAGACCTTCTTCGACGAACCCTGCACGATCTTGACCGGTGGACCCGGCACCGGAAAGACCACGGTCGTCGGTGCCATGATCGCCCTCTTCAAATATCTCCACCCTTCCGCCAGCGTCGCGTGCTGCGCCCCGACGGGTCGGGCGGCGAAGCGGATGAGCGAATTGACCGGCGCGGATTCCTTTACGATCCACAGCCTTCTGAAATGGGATTTGGAATCCAACACCTTCGGTAAGAACGAAACCGACCCCTTAAGCATCGACATGATCATCATCGACGAATTCTCCATGGTCGACCCTTGGTTGTTCGCCCAGTTGCTGAAAGCGGGCGCGCAGTTCAAGAAAATCCTGATCGTCGGGGACCGCGACCAATTGCCCCCGGTCGCCCCGGGAAGCACGTTGCGCGACTTGATCCTGAGTTCGCGCTTCCCCGTCATCGCCCTTTCGCACATCTACCGCCAGAAAGAAGGTTCGGATGTCATCGAACTGGCCCATCGGATCCGTCAGGGTCATTCGGACGCCTCGGATTTCAACAAGGACATCCGCTGGATCCCCTGCGACGTCCATGACGTCAAGAACGTCATCCTCCACGTCGTCAACGAAGCCCTCAACAAGGGATATAACGTCAACGATGTCCAGATCCTGGCCCCGAAGTATTCGGGCGTGGCGGGTATCGACGGGCTCAACCATGCGATGCAGAAGATGGTCAACCCGCCGGATGACGGCAAACGCGAAATGAAGGTCGGCTATGTGACCTACCGTGAGCAAGACAAGATCCTGCAACTGAAGAACCAACCGACGGACGACGTCTACAACGGGGACATCGGGACGCTGATCGAGATCGTGCCGTCGGCGTTGGATGAAAACAAACAAAACCGGATCATCGTCGATTTCGACGGAAGGATCGTGGAATACACCTCCGAAACCTTCATCAACATCACCCTGGCCTATTGCATTTCCGTCCATAAATCCCAGGGCAGCGAATACCCCATCGTCTTGCTTCCCTGTGTCCGCGAATACAGCAACATGCTGACGCGGCGCTTGATCTATACGGCCGTGACACGGGCATCCAAGGCATTGATTCTCATCGGCGAACCCGAGGCTTTCGCCAAAGGCGTCGCCACCCAAGACAAACAACCCCGCGATACGACCCTGACACAACGCCTAAACCTTGAAAATTAGGCGTTTTTTCTTGTTAAATCGTGAACAATCCTTTGAAAACGCAGAAATGGAAGTCTATAATGATTTCATGAGGTGAAATTATGAAAAAAACCACTCAGTTGAAAATCATGTATACGATGATGGTCGGTTTCGTCGCCCTGGTCGTCTTCCTCTATCCCAACCTTCCTGCACAGCTGCCGATGCAATGGGGTTTGGACGGGAAAGTGAACTACACCTTGCCGAAACTCCCGGTCGTCATCGGGATGGTTCTCGCGAACCTTGGCTACAATTTCTACTCGGCGCGCATGCACCGTAATGAACAAAGCATCCCTTTCCGCGACTTTATGACGTCATTCATCATCTTCGGAGTATTCACCGTCATCTTAGTGATGACGTTGATCCGTTTCTAGGAGGAAACCATGATTCAAATCGAAAACGTAACCAAAGTCTACTCAGGCAAAGTCAAAGCGGTCGACAACATTTCCCTGACCGTACAGGACGGGGAGATCATCGGGTTCATCGGTCCCAACGGCGCCGGGAAAACCACCACCATCAAGATGATGACCGGCATCCTTTCCCCCGACACCGGTCGGGTCTTGCTGAACGGGATCGACATCGTTCAACAGCCCATCGAAGCGAAGCGCCAATTCGGCCTTGTTACCGACAACCCCGATGTTTTCCTGCGACTCAAAGGCATCGAGTATCTCAATTTCATGGCCGACATCTATGACGTCAGCGAAGCGGACCGCCGCGAACGCATCCAACGATTGGCCGAAACGTTTGAAATGTCGGCCGCTCTGAACGATAAGATCCTGTCCTATTCGCACGGGATGCGCCAGAAGATCGTCGTCATGGGCGTGTTGGTGCATAGCCCCAACATCTGGATCCTGGATGAACCCTTGACGGGATTGGATCCCCAATCCGCGTTCGCGCTGAAAGAAATGATGCGCAAACATGCCGGTGAAGGCAAAACCGTCTTCTTTTCGACCCATGTCCTGGAAGTCGCGGAAAAACTGTGCAGCAAAGTCGCCATCATCAACAAAGGGAAGATCTTTTATTTCGGAACCCTTGAGAACCTGAAGAAAGATTACGTGGACATGAGTCTGGAAGAGATCTTCCTCGAGGTCACACGCAATGCATAACTTCCTCGCCCTGGTGAAGGTCAACCTAAAAAACACCTTCAGCATGACCGATGGCAAGCAAAAAAAGAGCGCGCTGAACCGATTCCTCCCCGTCTTCATACTCATCGCGCTGCTTCCTTCCATCGCCAGCATGTATTTCCTCACCCAGGATCTGATCGGCATCCTCTCCCCCATCCAACAGACCGGCATCGTCGTCGCCCTGCTCCTGATGGGCGTCTCGATCACCGTCTTCTTCTTCGCGATTTTCCTTGTCCCCTCCGTCTATTACTTCTCCAAGGACGTGGAAACGCTTCTCGCCCTTCCCTTGCAACCTTGGGTGATCGTAGCGTCGAAATTCGTCGTCACCGTCATCTACGAATATTTCACCTTGTTCTTCTTCGCACTGCCCGTGTTGGCCGCCTACATCGTCAAGGTCCAACCCCCGGTCGGTTTCTATCCGATCCTGCTGGTGGTCTTGGTCCTGTTGCCGGTGGTCCCGTTGATCTTCGCCAGCATCCTGATCATGTCGATCATGTGGTTGGTGCCGTTCGCGAAGAACCGCGACTTCTTCAATTACCTGAGTATGTTTTTCGCCCTGGGTTTGGCCTTGGGCATCAATTTCCTCGCAGGCTCCGCCGCGACCGTCTCGCAGGATGTCTTGATCGACCTGCTGATGCGCGGCAACAATTCGCTCACCTCGGTTTTCAATCTCTTCATTCCCAACATCCGCTTCGCGGTCGAAGCCTTGGTGAAGATTTCCCTTGTGGATACCTTGATTTATGTCGGGATCGTCGTTTTGGCTTCCGCGGCGTTTGTCGCCCTGGCGCAGATCGTGTACTTCAGAGGTGCGATCGGCGTCAACGAAACCTCGGCCAACCGTAAACGCCTGAAAGGCAAAGCCTATTCGAAATCGACCGTTTCCGGCAACGTCATCCTCACCTATACGCTGAAAGAACTGAAACTCTTGTTCCGTACGCCGATCTACCTGATGAACTGCGTCCTTTCCGCGGTATTGATCCCGGGCATCATGATCGCATCCTTCTCGATGCAACTGGGCGATACGAGCGAACTCCGTCAGATCATCGACAGCATCCCTTGGGGGACACCGCAATTGTCGCTCTATATCCTCGCCGGGGGCGCCGCCTTCGGATGGGTGATCACGAGTTTGAACCTGATCACGCCGACTGCGATTTCCAGGGAAGGCCAGAACGCCTACTTCATGAAGTACATCCCGATGTCCTATTTCGCCCAGATGAGCGCCAAGGTCCTCAGCGGCATGACCATCAGTCTGTTGGGGATCGTCTGTTTCATCCTACCGGTCGCATGGTTCATCAAACTTCCCTTGAATCTGACCCTCATCGCGTTCGCGGCTTCCGTCCTGTCTTCCGTCTTCATGAATTATCTGGGGATGATCGTCGATATCCTGCATCCGAAACTGGTGTGGGAACAAGAAACCTCGGCCGTCAAGCAGAACCTCAACGCCGTGTTCACGATGGTGCCCGCGGCCGGTCTCTCCTTCGGCATCTTCTTCCTGATCGGCAAGCTTCCCACCGAAGGCTGGGTCTCCCTTCTGATTTTCCTGATCCTCATCGGACTGGACTTCCTGCTTGTCTATCTCACCAAACGAGTCGCTGAAAAAGCGATGCCCCGTATGCTCGGCTGACGAAAGTCAGCCTTTTTTATCATCTAGGTTGACAGATAGTGATAGAGGCGTATAATACGGTAATGTTAATAGTTAATTTTAGTTAACTATTTATGGAGGTGTCCTGTCCCAAGAAATCACGCTTGAACAATTGATGGACCAGATCCATCGTTTCTCCCGTCTCAACCGGCCTAAACCCAAGGATGCGAAACTGCGTCCCAGCGAAATGATGGTGCTGATGGTGCTAGGCCATCGACACATGTCGGGGGAGACCAGTTTGGTCCCGTCCGAGCTCAGCAAGGAATTGAATCTCTCGCGTCCCGCCTTGACGCCGATCCTCAACGAATTGGAAAGCAAGGGGCTGATTCGGCGCGAGTTCGACTTCAGCGACCGGCGTCGGACGAAGATCGTCCTGCAGGAAGGTCCCGTGCGCGAAATCAAGAACGGGTTCGGTTGTTATACCGACCGGATCCGACTTTTGATGGATGCATTCAGCCCGGAAGAAGTCCTGAGTCTGTTTACCCTCTTATCCAAGGCGAATGCCGTCTTATCCGACTACAACAAGGAGAATCCCGATGAAAAAAGTATTTAGCTACCTGCGTTTCTATTGGATGCAGGTCATCGCCATCGTCGTGCTCGTCTTTACCCAGACGATGCTTGAACTCGAACTTCCGGATTACATGAGCGACATCATCAATACCGGCATCGTCAAGCAAGACATCGACTTCATTTACACCAAGGGGTTCCAGATGCTGGCGATCGCCTTGACGGTCGCGACGATTTCCGTCATCACCAGTTTCTTATCGGCGCGCGTCGGTTCGGGCTTGTCCAACAAGATCCGCAAAGACCTCTACCTGAAGATCGAGAATTTCTCGCTGATCGAGTTCGACAAGTACTCGACGGCTTCCTTGATCACCCGCAACACCAACGACGTCCAACAAGTCCAGATGATGATCACGATGATGCTTAGGATGGTCGTTTCCGCCCCGTTGTACGCGATCATCGGCTTCCAGAAAGCCAACGCGCTGAATTCAAGCATGTCGTGGATCTTCGCGGTGGTCATCCCCCTGCTGGTCTTCATGATCGCCTCGATCTTCACCTTCGTCACCCCGCGTTTCGAACGGGTGCAGAAGCTGACCGATAAACTGAACCTGACCGCGCGTGAAAACCTGACCGGGATCCGCGTCATCCGCGCGTTCAACGCGCAAGACACGCAAGCCGACAAATTCAACGGCGTCAACATCGAGGTCCGCGACAACAATACGATCCTGCAGCGCATCATGTCCTTCATGATGCCGGGGATCATGCTGATCATGAGTTTCACCACCATTTTGATCGTCTGGGTCGGCGCCGAGAAAATCAACACGGGTTCCCTGTTGATCGGCGACATGATGGCGTTCCTTCAATACGCCACCCAGATGCTGTTCTCCTTCGTCATGATGTCGATGGTCTTCATCATGTATCCCCGGGCTGCGGTCTCCGGTAAACGGATCGCCGAAGTTCTGAACACGAAACCGCAGATCATCGATCCCGACCAACCGGTCCAAGCCGTACGCGGCATCGGTGAAGTCAAGTTCGAAAACGTCTGTTTCCGCTATCCGGAAGCCGACGAGGATGTGCTGCACGATATCACCTTCACCGCCCGTCCGGGCAAAACCACCGCGTTCATCGGTTCGACGGGCAGCGGGAAATCGACTTTGGTCAACCTGATCCCGCGTTTCTATGATGTCTGCGACGGGTCGATCAAGATCGACGGCGTCGATATCCGCGCCATGAAACAGAGCGACCTGCATGACAAGATCGGCTATATCCCGCAGAAAGGCGTCCTTTTCTCGGGGACGATCGCATCGAACCTGACATACGGAAGACCCGAAGCGAGTCAGGAAGAACTCGAGGATGCGGCGTCGATCGCCCAGGCGAAGGACTTCATCCTTGAAAAAGAAGGCGGCTATGATTATCTGATCGCGCAAGGCGCGACCAACGTTTCCGGCGGCCAGAAGCAACGCTTGTCGATCGCACGGGCGTTGGTGAAAAAACCCGAAATCTATATCTTCGACGATAGTTTCTCCGCATTGGACTTTAAGACGGATTCCGCCCTACGTAAGGCGATCCATGAAAAACTAAGCGACGCGACGGTCTTGATCGTCGGTCAGCGCGTCAGTACGATCATGTCGGCCGACCAGATCGTCGTCCTTGAAAACGGATCGATCGCCGGCATCGGCACGCATCGGGATTTATTGAAAAACTGCCCCGTCTATTACGAAATCGCGGCGTCGCAGTTGACGAAGGAGGAATTGGCATGAGCATGAGAGGCGGCCCGATGGCTGCGATGCACGGCGGTGCGAAGGCCAAGGACTTCAAAGGTACGCTGAAGAGACTGGTGTTCTTCTCCAAAACCTATTGGGCACAGTTGATCGTCATCATCGTGATGGCCATCCTGGGCACGATCTTCTCGATCGTCTCCCCGAAAATCCTGGGTGAAATCACCAATAAGATCGTCGAAGGGTTCATCGCGATCATGATGAAGATCCCGGGGGCGGCGATCGACCTGGACTATGTACGCAGGATGTTGCTGTTGATGCTCGGGCTCTATTTCCTGAGTTCGGCCTTCACCTACATCCAATCCTTCGTCATGTCCGGGGTTTCGCAGAAGATCACGTTTAACCTAAGATTGAGAATCACGGATAAAATCAATACCTTACCGCTTAAATACTACGATACCGAGCCGTTTGGCGATATCTTGAGCCGCATCACCAACGATGTCGACACCATCGCCAATTCGCTCAACCAATCCGTCACCCAAGTCGTAACGTCCGTCGCGTCGGTCATCGGGATCTTGATCATGATGCTGTCGATCAACGTCCAGATGACGATGATCTCCATCGTCTCCCTACCGATTTCCCTCTTCCTCATCATGAACATCGTTAAACTCGGACAGAAGTATTTCCGTCAGCGTTCCGCGAAACTCGGCGCGTTGAACGGGATGATCGAGGAGAATTTCGGCGCCCACAACATCGTCAAGGTGTTCAACGGCGAAGAACAGGCGATCACAGCCTTCAACAAGAGCAGCGACGAACTGACGGAGATCACCTGGAAAGCCGAGTTCATCTCGGGTATGATGATGCCGATCATTTCCTTCGTCGGCAACCTCTCCTATGTCGCGGTCTGCGTATTGGGCGGCTATCTGGTCGTCGACGGCAAGATCAACATCGGGGACATCCAATCGTTCATCCAATATACCCGCAACTTCTCCCAGCCGATCAACCAGACGGCGCAGATCGCCAACGTGCTTCAATCGACGGTGGCCGCGGCCGAACGGGTCTTCGAGTTCCTGGACGAGGAAGAAGAAGTGAATGAAAGCGACGCCCCGGTCAAACTGGAACGCGTCCAAGGCCATGTGTCGTTTGAGAACGTGGACTTCGGCTACAGCGACGAGAACATCTTCATCCAAAACCTCGACATCGATGTCAAACCGGGACAGAAGATCGCCATCGTCGGTCCGACCGGCGCCGGCAAGACGACCTTGATCAACCTGCTGATGCGTTTCTACGACGTCAAAGGCGGGGCGATCAAGATCGACGGCGTCGATATCCGCGAGATGAAACGCAACGATTTACGCGACACCTTCGGGATGGTGTTGCAGGACACCTGGTTGTTCAACGGCAGCATCAAGGACAACATCGCCTTCGGCAGTGCGGGTGCGACGATGGATGAAATCATCCACGCCGCCGACTCCGCCAAAGCGCACCACTTCGTACGGACGCTTCCCGACGGCTACGAGATGGTCATCAACGAAGAAGGCTCCAATATCAGCCAGGGCCAAAAGCAGCTCCTGACGATCGCGCGCGCCTTCCTATCGAACCCCTCGATCCTGATCCTGGACGAAGCGACCAGTTCGGTCGATACCCGCACCGAAGTCCTCATCCAGAAAGCGATGGAGAAACTCATGCGTGGACGCACCAGCTTCATCATCGCACACCGTTTATCCACGATCCGCGATGCGGATCTGATCCTGGTCATGAACCATGGCGCCATCGTTGAAAAAGGCAACCACGAATCCCTCATCCAAGCCGACGGGTTCTATGCGAAACTCTACCAAAGCCAATTCGACCCCGAAGAATAACACGTTCAAAACGTGTTTTTCTTTGACTTGAAATGATATAATTCGGGTGGGAGAATACCATGCGAAAATCCATCTTGATCATCCTTATGATCACCCTTCTCACATCGTGCGCTTCGCAGCGGATCCACATCGTCGGTCCGTCGGTTTTCGTAATGGAAGCCGGTCAACCCTATCTCGAACCCGGGGTTTCGCTCCTTAGCGGCGAATCGGCGAAACTCGCGGTTTCTTCCGACTTGAACCCTCAAAAACCCGGGACCTACCGCATGCGTTACCTGTTGGTCGACGGCAAGGAAATCGTCGCGCAGACCACGCGGAAAATCAAGGTCGTCGACACGACCCCTCCGAGCCTTCTCCTCAACGGAAAGACTATCACCGATGTCTGCCCCGGACAAGACTATACGGATGAAGGCGCACGCGCAATCGATATCGTCGACGGCGACCTGACACCGACGATCGAAATCACTTCCGAAGATGGCAAAATCACATATCATGTCGCGGATCTTGCGGGGAATTCCGTCAGTCAAGTCCGTGAAATCCATGTGCGCGATATCGACGCGCCGGTCTTCGACGCACCTGACGAAGTATCGGTTCTTGAAGGCGGTCCGCTTCCAAACATCGTGGCCACCGACTGGTGCGAGGGCGATTTGAGCGCCTTGGTCACAACGGACAGGATCATCGACACGTCCGTGGTCGGCGACCAGACCCTCACTTTCTCGGTAATGGATTCCAAGGGCAATACCGCCACGTTCACCCAATTGATCCATGTGAAAAAATCGCATGGCGCCTCGACGATCTTTCTGACTTTCGACGATGGTCCCAGTTACCTCACCGACGATTTACTCGACCTTTTGGCGGAATTCGACGTGAAGGCCACCTTCTTCATCAACAAGAAGTCGGGCTACGACAAAGTCATCCAACGGGCATATCGTGAAGGCCACAGCATCGGGATGCATTCCTATTCCCATGTCTATTCAAGGATCTATGCTTCGGAGGAAGCCTTCTTCCAGGATCTATACGCCGAACAGACCTGGATCAAAAACCTGACCGGCGAAACGACGCGGCTCTACCGCTTCCCGGGCGGCAGTTCCAACACGGTCAGCAACTTCAACCCGGGGATCATGACGATCCTGACCCGGTCGATCCGTGAAAAAGGCATCCAGTACTTCGACTGGAACCTTTCCTCGGGGGATGCCGGGAAACACGATGCGGAATTCATTACCAACTACGTGTTGAAACAACTCGGTACACGCGCGAACTATGTCGTGCTGATGCATGACAGTAGCGGACATGAAAGCACGCTGGAAGCGTTGCGGAACATCCTGACGTATGCGAAACATGAGGGCTACTCGTTCAGTGCGCTGAACTACAATTCACACCCCGCCCACCATGGGGTGAAGAACTAAAAAGGCTCTTTAAAATATCGT
>DOUE01000003.1:6023-25685 GCA_003520745.1 Erysipelotrichaceae bacterium | reverse complement strand
CGACCCGAGGCTTTTGAAGCATTGGCTGCCGGTCGACCTCTATGTCGGAGGCGCCGAACATGCGGTGCTGCATCTGCTTTACGCCCGTTTCTGGCACAAAGTCCTCTATGATTGCGGCTTGGTCGAAACGAAGGAACCCTTCGCCAAACTCTTCCACCAAGGCATGATTCTGGGTGAAAACGGCGAGAAAATGTCGAAATCCAGAGGCAATGTCATCAATCCCGACGATATCGTCGAAAGCCACGGGGCGGATTCACTGCGCGTCTATGAAATGTTCATGGGTCCGCTGGAAGCCGCGCTCCCGTGGAACCCGACCGGTTTGGACGGGACACGGAAGTGGCTCGACCGCGTCCACCGCTGTTTCACCGAACTCAACAAACTCAGCGAAGTCAATGATCATTCGTTGGATAAATCCTACCATTTCACCGTGAAGAAAGTCACCCATGACATCGAAACGTTGAACTTCAACACGGCGGTTTCGCAGATGATGATCTTCATCAACGATTGTTTCAAGGCGGAATCGATCTATCTGGACTACGCGAAGGGCTTCGTGAAACTCTTCAGCGCCTTCGCCCCGCATCTGGGGGAAGAACTCTGGGCATACCTGGGCGCCGATCACACGATCGCCTACGAACCCTGGCCGACCTATGACGAAGCGATGTTGGTGGAAGACGAGATCGAAGTCGTCATCCAAGTCAACGGGAAACTGCGGGCGAAGATCGTCGTGGCGATCGGGACCAACGAGAAAGAACTAGAAGCGCAAGCCCTTGTCCTGGATGCGTTGAAACCCTATATCGAAAACAAGCCGATCCGCAAAATCATCGTCGTCAAAGACAAGCTCGTCAACATCGTCGTATAGACGAAGAGGAAACCCATGAAAAAAACCATCGCCTTGATCGCACATGACCATTGTAAAGAAGATTTGGTGACGTGGGCGCAAAACCATATGGAGATCTTGAAACAACACGATCTCTGCGGGACACGCACCACCGCCACCAAGATCAGTGAAGAGACCGGACTGGACGTCTTCGCTTTTCTAAGCGGACCCAAAGGCGGCGACCAGCAGATCGGCGCCAAGATCGCGGAAGGCAAGATCGACGTCTTGATCTTCTTCTGGGACCCCTTGGCTTCGATGCCCCACGACCCCGATGTGAAAGCCCTCTTGCGCCTGTCCGTCCTTGCCAACATCCCGACCGCCAGCAACCCGGCGACCGCGAACCTTGTCTTGAATTTCCTAAAATAAAACGTTCCGCGAGGAACGTCTCTTTTTTATGGGATCAGCCGGATCGACAGGATGTCGGGATCGGCCAAGAATCGAGCGTGGAATTCGGTCGTGCCCAATCCTTTGGATACGATCAAGGTCGAACCGCCGACCTGATGTCTTCCGGAAACATAGTTCATTTCACCGCTGGTGTAAAGCGGTCCGAAGAACGGAAGTCTCACCTGTCCGCCATGGGTCGATCCGCTCAGGATCAAATCGGCATCGACGCCGCCCAAGCGATCCGCGACATCCGGCAAGGCGGAAACCAGCACGGTGTACGATTCACTCGAGGTGCCGAGGAAAGAAAGGTCGAGCAGTGAGAGATCCGGTAGAATGCCGGCCAAGCGGATGCTTTTCCCCGAACCGTTATAGATTTCGACCACTTTCTGATCGAGAAGTTCCACATCGCTTTGCGTATAGAGGGAAGTCAGGACGCTTTCCCGTGCCATATCCTGCAGTCCCAACACGGCGAACTTACCCAACGGCGCGTCCATCAGTTTCAGGAAGTTGGAGAGTTCGTTGAGTTGGTCCTCTCTGAGCGTGACCGCCGACTCATCGACGAGGTCGCCTCCGAAGATCACGATGTCGGGGGCCAATGCGTTGATTTTCGTCAAGACGGTTTCGAAATCATCCGTCCTGCCCTCGGCGAAAGCGTGCAGGTCGCTGATGAAGACGATCCGGACATTCGCGAAGGTTGAAGGAAGCTGTTCGTTCTGGACGACATACGATTTCACGGGATAGCGATGGATCGACCAAACGGTGGCATCCAGCCAAAGCAGGTATCCGGCGATGATCAAGGTCGCGAGGATCCCGATGAGGATGAGTTTCTTGCGCATGTTTCTTCCTCCTTCCGTAATCGTAATTATAACGGTGTTCACGCAAAAAGGGAAGAAACGGATTGCATGCACCGTTGAATCGTCTATAATAAATGCAGGAGGATTCCGCTATGAAACGATTGTTCGGTTTGGTTTTAATCGCAGGGGGCATCTTGATCCTGCTTGCGAATTTCAAGGTTTTTCAAATCAACGACTTTACCAATTTAATCAACTACCTCTGGCCAAGCGCCTTGATCCTACTAGGATTAGCCTCGATGGTCGAACATCGACGCATTACCGTCTGGGGGACGTTCCTTCTGATCATCGGCGGTGTCTATCTGGCGCATGCCTTCGGTTACCTGATGGGGAACGACCCGCAATTCATGATCCTGCCGGCAATCGTCATCGCTTTGGGTTTGGCCTTGTTGTTTGGACGTCGTGTCCCGGAAATCCGTTTCCCCAAAGAGCCGATCCACATCAACCTGGGTCGCGATACGAATCCTCGCAACGAGAGCGCCAAGAAGACCTATACCGCGTTTCTGGGCGGGTTGGATGAACGCGTCGTCGACGAAGCGTTTTCGACCTGCGAAGTCACCGCGATGCTGGGTTCGGCGGATATGGATTTCAGAAGCGTCCGTTTCACAGGCAACGAAGCAACGTTGACGCTTAATGCCGTGTTCGGCGGGATCGAGTGCCTTCTACCCAAGGATGTCCGAGTCGTCGCCACCGGAACCCCGATGTTGGGAGGGTTCGAGAACCGTTGCGTCGACGATCCCACCGCTACGAAGACCATCTACGTCAATTACTCGGCGATGTTCGGGTCCATCGAAATCAGAAACTGAATCGAAATAAAAAACCGGAGTCCATGGGATTCCGGTTTTCGTTTACTTGTTTTTAGCGTAGCCGGCCATCGCCGCCTTTTGGTTGAGGATGACGGGTACGACGATCGGGTTTCGACGTGTTTTCTGATACAAGTACGGTTCCAGCGATCCGCGGATCGCGTTCTTCAAATCACCGAAGGTCGTCTTGTTTTGCATCGTTTTCTTCAATGCTTCATAAACGATCATTTCGGCTTCCTTCAGTAGGGTTTGGTTTTCCTTGATGAAGACGAAACCTCTGGAAACGATCGAAGGACGACAGAGAATCTTGTTGTATCTCGAATCGATCGTCACGATGACGGAGACCAAGCCGTTGTCTCCAAGGATCTTGCGGTCGCGCAGGACGGATGTGCTCAATCCGGTCGCATCGTTGCCGTCGACATAGATGTCGTCGGTCTGGATGCGGGTGTCGGAGAGGAAGACTTCCTCGTTGCGTAGGACGACCGCGTCCCCGTTGGCGCAGATGAAGATGTTTTCCGGTTTGACGCCGGTTTCTTCCGCATAGGACGCATGTTGCTTCAGCATCTTGTATTCGCCGTGCATCGGCATGAAGAACTTCGGCTTGATCAACTGAAGCATCAGTTTCTGTTCTTCCTGCGACGCATGCCCGGTGGTATGGATCGAGTTGAGAGGGCTGTTGGTCAAGACGTTGGCACCGGCGCGGGTCAGGCGGTTGACGACGCTGGACACGCTGAGCGCGTTGCCCGGGATCGGACTGCTGGAGAAGACGACGGTATCGCCCGGGATGATCTTGATGAAACGATGGGTGCCGTTGGCGATCCGCGACAAGGCGGCCAAGGGTTCGCCCTGCGAACCGGTGCAAAGGATGCAGACCTTGTTGGCGGGGGTATGCGAAAGTTGTTCGGGCTCAAGGAAATGTTCGTCGCCGAAGGGGATATGGCCGAGTTTCTTGCCGATCTGCACGACGTTTTCCATCGAACGTCCGAAGACGACGACTTTACGTCCGCAGGTGATGGCCGCTTCGATGATTTGGCGCGTACGGTAGACGTTGGAGGCGAAGGTCGCCACGATCATCCGTCCCTGCGCTTTGCGCGTGATCGCCAACAGGGAAGCCGCGACCTTCTTCTCGGAGATCGAGAAGCCGCTGACGCCCGAGTTGGTGGAATCGCTCATCAGCAGGGTGACGCCGATTTGACCGATGTACGCCATGACCTGGTAGTCGGAATTGGATCCGACCGGTGTCAAGTCGAACTTAAAGTCGCCGGTTTCGACGATCCTTCCGTTGGGGGTGTTGATTAAAACACCCAGGCTGTCCGGTATGGAGTGGACGGTGTTGAAAAAGCCCACTTTGAAATGTTTCGTTTCGACCCTGGACGTATCGTCGATCAGTTTGATCTTGACCTGGCTCTGCATCCGTCTCTCTTCCAGTTTACGGTTGATCAGCGCGGCTGCGAATCGCGGGGCGTAGATCGTATCGATCTTGACCGACTGCATCAGGAAGGGGATCCCCCCGATGTGGTCTTCGTGACCGTGGGTGATGATCAGCGCGGCGATCTTATGTTGATTGCGGACAAGGTAAGAATAGTCGGGGATGACATAGTCCACGCCCAACAGGTTCTCTTCCGGGAAACGGATCCCGCAGTCGATGATGATGATCTCATCGTCATGTTCCATGCAATACATATTTTTACCGACTTCTCCCAATCCGCCAAGCGCATAAACTAGGGTGTCGGTGGCCCGGTTATATCGTTTTTCCTCAGACTCCGTCTGCACCGTGTTCACGATGCTCAAATTCGTATTCGTTTTTTTCATAAAGACTCCTTTATCGCACGCTAATCGATGATGATTGCGTTTTCTTTGATTTCCCAGGGATTTTCTGCGTTGATGTGATCATAGAAGAGCACGCCGCCCAGATGATCGATTTCATGTTGAAGGACGATCGCAAGATAGCCGTTGGCTCGGAATTCGACCTCTTCTTGATTCATTACGTCGAAAGCGCGCACTTTGATGCGTGCGCTACGGTAAACATAACCCTGATGTTCACCTTCGACGGATAAACAGCCCTCGCCGAATTTCAGCGCGGCTTTTTGTACGGAGTGGGAAATGATCTTGGGGTTCGCCAAGACCATTTCGATGGTTTCGACCTCATCCCCGACTTCTTCATCGACCGATACGCAAATCAAAGCCCGGTGCACCCCGATCTGAGGCGCCGCGATTCCGACCGCCGGCTTCAAATTGAATTTCTCCGCCTTCTCTTCATCGCGTGAATCGCGTACGTAACGCAAGAGGGATTTCCCCAATGCGATGTCTTTTTTCATCATTGGAATCGGAACAGTCACCGATTTATTCCGTAGAGACGGGTCGGTATCCTTCACGATGGTATCGTAGTTTATTCTCATATCAAAACCTCGGTTTTCCATGTTGGAAAAGAATTGGCAACGAGATGATTTCTTCAAACCGCTTCTTTATCGTTATCATTATAGCTTAAGTTGCTTTCATTGTATAGATAAATGATGAATCAAACGACGGTCTGTGGTAAAATTCAACGAAAAGGGGGACCTTGCATGAAGATATTCAAACGGGCTTTCATCGATAGCGTGCCTGTCATGATGGGTTACCTGGTGGTCGGCGCGGCGTACGGCGTCTATGCCGGCGACGCGGGGGTCTCCGCTTTCGAAACGATCGCCATGGATTTCGTGATCTTCGCCGGATCCATGCAGTTCGTGACGGTGCGTTTGCTGAACCATGCGCCGGCTTTCCTTACGGTGGTCCTCTTGACCTTGTTGGTGAACTTCAGGCATCTTTTCTATGGTCTTCCGCTGATCGAGGAATATCGCGAAGTCAAGGGATGGAAGGCGTACCTCGTCTATGCCCTGACCGATGAAACTTTCGCATTGACCCAGCAGAAGCTCGATATGGATCGTAGCGATCGGATACGGTATTATGTCTTGATTTCGCTTCTTGACCAGAGTTACTGGGTCGTCGGATCGATCATCGGTCTGATTCTCTATCGATTCATCCCGTTTTCGACCAACGGGGTCGAGTTCGCGATGACCGCTCNNAGCGTCCGCAAGGACGGTTTCGCATCCCTTGTACTTTGCCTTCTCTCCTTGGTCCTCTTCCCAAAGGAATACTTCGTCGTCATCTCCCTCATCGCGATCACCCTATACATCATCGCGGTAAAAGGAGGGAGAAACCATGAATAACCTGCAAATCCTGGCGACCGTCGGCATCCTGACGTTCGCCCTGCGTGCGCTTCCTTTCCTCTTGTTTTCAAAGCGTGCGATGCCGTTGTGGCTGATCAAGCTGTCAAAACGCATCCCGGTCATGATCCTGGGCTTATTGGTCATTTACTCCCTGAAGGATACGCGACTCGGTTCACCGACTTACGCCCTCCCCGAAATCGCCGCGTTAAGCGTGTTGGCCCTTGTGCAATGGAAAGGGAAAAACCCCTTGGTGAGCATCCTTCTGTCCACCGGGGTGTATGTTCTTCTGCTTCAAGTCCTTTCAACTTCTTTTTAATGGTGAAATTTGTTAGAATGAGACCGAGGAATCCCATGACATCGAAAAAACAAAAGTTAAGTCTCCATATGCCGAAAGGCTTCGACCTCTATATTCAAATCTGCGTCCTCGTCCTGGCGCTTTTCGGCACGATCATGGTGGTTTCCGCCTCCATGACGATCACGTCCACCAGCATGGACCTCCTAATGATCGCGATCAAACAGATCGTCTACATCGTCATCGGCTATGTCGGGATGGTGTTCCTCGCAAAGCGGTTTTCCTTCGCCTTCGTACGCCGGCATATCTTCGCGATCGTCATCGTGACGTTCGTCTTGTTGTCGGTCACGTTATTGTTCCCGGCGGTCAACGGCGCGAAAGCCTGGATCCGTATCCCGTTCCCAGGATCCCTAGAAATGACGATCCAGCCCTCCGAGTTCGCAAAAGTCGTCGGTATCCTCATGTTCGCGGTCTATCTTGGCGACCTCCCCCGCAACATCGCGCAGAAACCGCAGGAAATCATCGCGTTCCCGATGTATGCGATGTTGGGGATGTTTTTCCTGATCATGCTTTTCCAAAGCGATTTAGGAACTTCCGTCGTCTTCATCGGTATCTGCTATTTCATTTTCCTTCTCCCCAGCCATAAGAAACTGGCGTTCATCCAGAAAGCCTCGCTTTATCTTTTCGGACTCGCTTCGCTGATCGTCGCCTTCATGATGAGCGATCCCGGGATCGCGATTTTGAAGAGTCTCGATGCCGGAGGTTATCGCATCCAGCGTTTCCTCGCCGCCTTCAACCCGTTCGAAGTCGCCCAGACCGGCGGATATCAGATCATCGGCAGTCTTGTCGGTATCGTGAAAGGCAATTGGTTGGGTGTGGGATTGGGCAGATCCCTACAGAAATATGGATATCTACCGGCGGCCCGTACCGACTTCATCCTGGCGATCATCGCCGAGGAAACCGGTATGGTCGGTTTCAGCCTTCTTTTGATTTTCTATGTCTTGCTGGTTTATCGTCTTTTCCGCGGTGCGATGCGTGCGACGGATGAGAAGAGCCGCATGACCTTGGTCGGCATCGCGCTTTATCTCTTGCTTCATTTCATCCTCAATATCGGCGGTGTGACCGCGATGATCCCCCTGACCGGCGTCCCTTTACTGTTCATTTCGCAAGGCGGTTCCAGTACGATGTCGATCCTGTTTGCGTTAGGAATCGCCCAAAACATCATTTCAAGACAAAGAACGGAGTCTGTTCAATGAGAATCGTCGGAGGGAAGCATCGATCCAGGATCCTGTTGAGTTTGGAAGGGAAAGGGACTCGTCCGACCATGGATAAAGTCCGCGAAGCCCTTTATGGACGTCTTGGAAGTTGGGTCGAAGGAAAGGTCGTCTTGGATTTATTCGCGGGCACGGGTAGCGTCGCCCTGGAAGGCATCTCGCGCGGTATGGCAAGTGCCGTTTTGGTCGATGGCAGCGCGGCGGCGATCGACGTCATCAAAAAGAACGTCGTTGCCTTAAAGGAAGATGAACGATGCATGATCCTGAGGATGGAAGCCATGCAGGCTCTGCGATATCTAAAGAAAAAAGAAAAGAAATTCGATTTCATCTATCTGGATCCACCTTACGGTAAGGTCGACCTTTCGAAAATACTGAGTTTGATCGATGAATATGGGTTGCTTGCATCCGAAGGCATCGTCGTCGTGGAAACACTGGATGAAGAAGAGTTGCCGATATCCGATTTTATCCTGGAAAAGAAAATGTCCTACGGTGTTAGCGCATTGCATTACCTAAGGAGGTAGTCTCATGTCGAAAGCGATTTATCCGGGGTCCTTCGACCCCATCACCTTCGGACATCTGGATGTCATCAAACGGGCATCGGGATTGTTCGATGCTTTGGATGTCGTCGTGATGCAGAATCCCAATACGAAAACGACCTTCACCTTGGAAGAGCGTTTGGGGATGTTGAAGAAAGTGACCAAGGACCTGCCCAATGTCACCGTCCATGCGAGAACGGGGCTTGCGGTCAACGTCGCACGCGATTTCGGTGCCAATGTATTGATCCGTGGCATCCGGGCCGTCATGGACTTTGAATACGAGCTTCAGCAAGCCACGGCGAACATGATCCTCGCCCATGACATCGAAACGGTGTTCCTCTTGACCAAACCCGAGTATTCGTTCTTATCTTCGTCGGCGGTCAAGCAAATCGCGATGAACGACGGCGATCTGACCCGCTTCGTCCCGTCGGCCATCATCGGCGACGTCGTCAACAAATTTAAAAAATAGAAACGTTTCGGCGTTTCTATTTTTTCATCGCGATGAACGAGACGTGTCTCCCCGTGACTTTCTCTTTTCGATAGGAATAGAATCGAAGGGGATCCTCATAGGTACATTCCGGATGGATTTCGATGTTTTCCATCGGCACTCCTCTTGAAACCAACTGATGGACATTGCATCCGACCATATCGAAATAAGCATGGTCAAGATCGCGATATCGCAGAAACGGCGAGACATCGAAGGTCATCGTCTTCATTTTGTCGAGTACAGGCCGATCGATTTCCAGATGCTCCTGACACAGGCACGGGCCGATGTAGACGCGAAGGGTCGAGACTTCGACCTTTTCTTTCTCGATCAACGTATCCATGCATTTCGAAACGATTTCCTTGATCGTCCCCGGCCATCCCGCATGGATCGCGGCGACGATCTTCGTTTTCGGGCAATGGATCAAAATCGGCGTACAGTCCGCATGGAACACGGACAACACAAGATCTCTTTCCTTGGTGTAGAGTGCATCGACCCCCTGGAACTTCAAGGAAGCTGACAAGGTTCCTTCCCCTTGGTCCTGCCGTTTCACTTCGACCAGGATGTCGCTATGCGTGATCTGCGGATAAACCCAATGGTCAAGCGGAATGCCGACCGCTTCCGCCAGATCTTTTCGATTTCGTATCACGGACGCTTCGTCATCCCCGACATAGGCGGCCACGTTTCCACAGGCGAAAGCATCGGTGGAGAACCCTTCATCGCGAAGCGAAGTCCCAGCGACAAGTTCATTGTTTTCATAGACGATCCAACGCAATGTCCCCACCTCCTTTTCCTTAGGATAGCAGAAAAAGGGCAAGATTGGGAATCTTGTGAAAAGATTCTTGAAAACCGTTGCCAATTCGCATCGAACCCTATGAAAAAAGCGGAAAATGGAATAAAATGAAACATAGGAGGAACAACAAACATGCCCTTAGTATCAACCAAAGAAATGTTTCAAAAAGCCTACGAAGGCGGATACGCGATCGGTGCTTTCAATGTCAACAACATGGAGATCATCCAAGCGATCGTCGAAGCCGCGAACGAACTGAAATCACCGGTCATCCTGCAAGTCTCTTCGGGTGCGCGTAAGTACGCCAATCCGACCTACTTGAAAAAACTCGTCGAAGCCGCTCTGATCGAAACCAACATTCCGATCGCCTTGCATCTTGACCACGGGGATGATTTCGAAATCTGCAAAGCCTGCATCGATTCCGGATTTACCAGCGTCATGATCGACGGTTCGAAGCATTCGTTTGAAGACAATATCCGTTTGACCAAGGAAGTCGTCGAATACGCCCATGCCCACGGTGTCACCGTCGAAGGCGAATTGGGTAAACTCGCCGGTATCGAAGATGCGGTCAACGTCTCCGATGAAGACGCGCAGTTCACCAATCCGGATGAAGTCGAAGAATTCGTACGTCGTACGGGTGTCGATTCCTTGGCCATCGCCATCGGAACCAGCCACGGCGCCTTCAAGTTCAAACCGGGACAAACCCCTAAACTCCGTTTCGACATCCTGCATGAAATCGAAAAGCGCATCCCGGGCTTCCCGATCGTATTGCATGGGGCATCCAGCGTATCGCAAGAATACGTCAAGATCATCATGGCGCACGGCGGTAAATTGGACGATGCCATCGGGATCCCTGAAGACATGTTGCGTGAAGCCGCGAAATCGGCCGTCTGCAAGATCAACATCGACTCCGACCTTCGTTTGGCCATGACCGCCGGTATCCGCGAAGTCATGGACACCAAACCCGATGTCTTCGATCCGCGCACCTATTTGACCATTGGACGTAAATACGTCAAGCAAGTCGTCGCGCACAAGATCAAAGAAGTCCTGGGTAGCGACAACAAAGCCGAATAATCCGTATTATCTGAACAACGATTTAATCACCCGCAAGGGTGATTTTTATTACCAACAGGGGTGGTTTTTGCATCCCTGTCTTGTGTTTTTTTTTACATGCGTTATGATTTATGAAAGGAGTGGGGACTCATGAAAAAAATCATCATTCTACTGTGTTTAGCGTTGTTGACGGGTTGTGCTCAAGTGCAACGTTATTTTATGTCCGATGCGAAGCGACCGGAAAGGAACGTCATGGCGGATCCGGTCGCCGATGTGACGCTAACGGAGTTGGAATTCGACCGATTCATTCCTGAACTGAAGGATACGGAAACATATTCGCTCGCAGCGTTTTATTCCGATGGGAAGAAACTCTATTTCGCCCTCGATCAGCAAATCAACCCTGAAAGTGGAAACAGGGTATCGATCGGCGTCTATGCCTACGACCTCGATGCAAAGACGGTGGAATCGCTCTATACCATCCCTGCCAACGACGGATTTGTCGTACAGTCGATCATGACGCTCGATTCGAAACTCATCCTATCCGGGGGATATCTATTCAAAGAGCAAGGAAAGCGCACCTTTGAGATTTCGTGGATCCATGATCTGGAAAAAACCAAGATCGCTGAAAACAACCTGGACAAGTTTCGAAATATCCCTTCGCTTTATAAAGTGGACGAATCGACGATCGCATATGTAGAGGAGCTTACGTATAAGCTTGGGAATCGTGACATCACCCGGATCTCGCTTAATAGTATGACATCGGATTTCATGATGTTCTCGACGGACCTCTTTGAATACGAAGCCTTGGTCACAGATTCAAAGGAACAGGTGATGGTTAGCGAGTCGACGATCGTTGTTGAAGACGGATATTTCGCATTTGCCTATGAACATGATTCGGCGGCATGGATCGGTCGATGGAAATTGGACACGTCCACGATGTTGGTCGAAGTCTTCGACCCGATAAAAATAGGGAAGTCGAGAAGCCCGCGATCGATGATGTTCATCGATGACCATTGGTTTGTATCCACCGTGGACTCGTTCGCCTACAATCCTTGGAAACTACATGTTTTCGACGATCTTGGAGGCGAGGTCGCGGAGCAAATCGAGGGTGCGGGTTGGATGATGTTTGTGTATCCCGTCACCATCGGTCAAACCGGATTGTTTAGCGGAGCGTTTGATTTTGATCGAAGCAAACCGATCACCGATCGGTTCTATCTTGGAAACTTCGAAAAGAATACGATCGTCTATCAACGGATCGATGAACTCATTTATGGCAACTTCATTACGGAGATCCAGGAAGGGGTGTATTTAGTCCGAGGGAAAACAAATTACGGAAACCCTGAACACTTATACATCATGAAAATCTAATCACCCGAAAGGGTGATTTTTTTAATCCATCTTGTGTTTTTTTTGTCGTGCGATACAATGAAAGAGACAGGAGTGGGGACTCATGAAAAAAATCATCATAATACTCAGTGTAATGTTGTTGACGGGTTGTTCCATGATTGAAAGGGCGATGTTACCCAAAAGATTTCGACCGGAAAGCAATGTGCCAACGGAGTTGAAATACGATGTATCCATAGCTGATGTCGATTTCGGTCTAGAAGAAGACAATTATGTGACTGCTTTTTTTGAAGTGGATAATATACTCTATTTTTCAAAAGTAGGGTGTGAGAAATCAAATGTCAATGTAAACAGAAGCATATGTTATTCATTAGGGGTCTTTTCCTATGACCTGAATTCGAAGAAGATGGTTGAAGAAATCAAACTCGGTCCTGCGGATTTTTTTTGGGTGAATTCAATCATTGTTTTCGAAGATAGAATCTTCGTAAGTGGCGGTGAAGTCGTCAAGGATTACTCGTCAAGTGAATTTCGGAATTACGAAATCTCGGTGTTCAGGGATGGTGTGAAAAAGACATTGATGACTGGGCAATCCTATGGAGAACGGAATACACCGAAACTGGTTCAATTCGATGATTCTTCTTTTGTCTTCATCCAAGAAGAATGGAAAAGAATCAACGAATCGACGACGGAAGTGAACTACGAATTGACATGGATGTCGATGGAAGAGAACACCGAGTCACTTAGCTTGTTCCATAAAACGATTAAGGACGATTTGTCGACGCCTGTCGGATATGTCCAGGGCTATTTGGTTGAAGTGAATGGTAATCACATCGTTTTTCCCTACAGCGAGAATAACCAAAGCTACTATAATCGAGTCCAGTTTGACATAAATACAAAACAGTTTACGCGACGTAACCCGGTGCCAATTCGGTATGAGTGGCAAGCGATGGGATTAGTGTTTCTGAAGAACGCGATTCTTATCCCGGTAATGAACTTTAGTTATTCTTCGAATGTCTATGGTGATCGGTTGGATGTCTTCGATCCATCCAACGGGAACCGCATCGCTTCTCAAAACTTCCAATCGCCCATAGAAACACTCGAGGCGATCGACGATGACTCCGCACTCGTTTACGCCTATTTCATTCCATTGCAGCACCTCTACATCGCGACGGTCGTTGGCGATACGATCGAGTATCAAGCCATCGATGGGGTAAGTTCAACAACCAATGTCGAGACGACGAGACTTTCGGATGGGAGAATATTGATCAAGACGGTCACGTCGGACAGGAAAGCCGTCTATCAAATCTTAAAATTCACCAAGAAGTAGCGATTCGCCATCCGAAAGGGTGGTTTTCTTTTATCCTGTTTAGCACTTAATTATTGACAGTGCTAAACACACCGTTTATAATATTAGCAGACCTAGTACAAGAGTGCTAAGGAGGTGAGTCCTTTGCTGACACCACGAAAGATCGAAATACTTAAAGCGATCGTCGAAGAGTTCATTGCGACAGCGGAGCCGGTCGGTTCGAAAACCTTATTGGAAAAATACAACATGCCGTATTCCTCCGCGACCATCCGCAATGAAATGCAGGAGTTGGAAGAAATGGAATTGCTTGAGAAGACCCATACTTCCAGCGGACGGATCCCGTCGACCCAGGGGTATCGCTATTATGTCGAACATCTGATGGTGCAACGCAAGGACGACCGTTTGGAACTGGCGCTTCGCGAGGTCTTCTCGGACCGTGAGATGCGGGTCGAGGAAGTCATCAAACGCAGTTGCGACATCCTATCCCAAATGACACAGCTCACCGCCGTGGTGCTTGGACCCGAGGGCAGCGACCAGACCTTGGAACACATCAACCTGTTCCCGATCGACGAGCATAGCGCCGTCGCCGTCTTCATCACAAGCCACGGACATACGGAGAACCGACTGTTCAAGTTCAGCGAGGAAGTTTCGGTCGAGGAATTGCAGAAATGTTGCGGCATCTTGAATGAACGGCTGAGCGGGACACCGCTATTGCGCGTGATCGAGAAACTGCGTCTGATCGAACCGATCTTGGCGCAACAGGTCAAACGTTATGAATCGGTTTTCCAAGCGTTCTTCAACGCTTTCCTGAAGTTCGCCAACGACAATTTCTACTTTTCCGGAACCAACAACATGTTGAACCTGCCGGAATTCGCGGACATCACGAAACTACGGCAGTTGATGGGGATGCTCGAGAACAGTGCGCTATGGCGCAACTTGGGGAAAAACCAAGGCGATTTGAATTTGATCCGCAGCGAACATTCCAAACTGGTTTGGATGGACGATGTCGCGGTCATCACCAACACATTTACGATCAATGAAGGCGAATCGGGACAACTCATGGTTGTCGGACCCAGCCGGATGGAATATGATCGGGTCGTCGCTTTGATGGATTTCATGAGCGAGGCGATCGAGAAAATCTATGGCAAAGGAGGACGTCATGACTGAGAATGAGAAGATAACGCCTGAAGAAGAAATCAAAACGGAAGAAGTCAAGGAAGAACACGGACATAAGAAACACCGGCATTCCAAGGAAGAGTTCGAAAAACTCGAACTGAAGATTTCGGAACTCGAAGGTGAAAACAAGAAACTGCAGAACGAATACTTCAAAGCCTATGCCGATACGCAGAATTTGCGCAAACGCTTGGAAACGGATTTCGAAGCCCGTCAGAAATACCGCATCCAAAGTTTCGCGGTCGACATCCTGCCGGCGATCGACAATCTCGAGCGGGCGATGCTTGCATTGGGGAGTGTCGATGAGAACACTGCCAAGGGTGTCGAAATGGTCTTCAACCAATTGATCAACGCATTGAAGAAAGAAGGCGTCGAGGTCATCGACCCACAGGGTCAAACCTTCGATTCCAACTTCCATCAAGGGTTGAGCACCGAGGTCGTCGAGGGTGTCGAACCCAACCAAGTCGTCCAGGTATTCCAAAAAGGATATAAACTCAAAGACCGCATCCTGCGGCCGGCGCTGGTCAAAGTCAGCGAATAAAAGAAAAGAGGAAACAACATGAGCAATAAAATCATCGGTATCGACTTAGGTACCACCAACTCCTGCGTCGCCATCATGGAAGGCGGGGAAGTCAAAGTCATCACCAATCCGGAAGGCAACCGTACCACGCCTTCGGTCGTCGCGTTTAAAAACGGCGAACGCATCGTCGGGGACTCCGCCAAACGCCAATTGGTCACCAACAAGGAATCCGTCTCCTCCATCAAACGTAAGATGGGCACCAACCAAACCGTTTCGATGGAAGGGAAGACCTATTCCCCGCAGGAAGTCTCCGCGATGATCCTGCAATACATGAAAGCCTATGCGGAAGACTACCTGGGCGAAAAAGTGACGCGTGCCGTCATCACCGTCCCGGCGTATTTCAACGACGCCCAACGTCAGGCGACCAAAGATGCCGGCAAGATCGCCGGATTGGAAGTCGAACGCATCATCAACGAACCGACGGCCGCCGCTTTGGCCTACGGGATCGATAAAACCGATAAAGAACAGAAAGTCCTTGTCTTCGACTTAGGGGGCGGTACCTTCGACGTATCCATCCTTGAATTGGCCGACGGGACCTTCGAAGTCTTGGCGACCGCCGGGGACAACATCCTGGGTGGCGACGACTTCGACGAAGTCATCGTGAAATGGTTGGTCGAAAACTTCAAGAAAGACAACGGCGTCGATTTAAGTTCCGATAAAATGGCGCTTCAACGCCTCAAAGAATCCGCTGAAAAAGCGAAGAAGGAACTTTCTTCCTCCGTCAGCTCGCAGATTTCCTTACCGTTCATTTCGGCGGGAGCCAACGGTCCCTTGCATATCGATACGACCTTGACCCGTGCGAAATTCGAAGATATGACCCGTCATCTGTTGGATCGTACGATCCAACCGGTTCGTCAGGCCTTGAAAGACGCCGGATTGACCAAGAACGACATCCACCAAGTCCTGTTGGTCGGCGGGATGACCCGTATGCCGGCCGTCGTCGAAGTGATCCGTCGCGAATTGGGGAAAGAACCCAACAAGTCCGTCAACCCGGATGAAGTCGTCGCGATCGGAGCCGCGATCCAAGGCGCCGTCATCGGCGGGGNNACGTCAAAGACGTCCTGTTGCTTGACGTCACCCCGTTATCGCTGGGCATTGAAACCATGGGCGGTGTCATGACCGTTCTGATTCCCAGAAACACGACCATCCCGACCTCCAAGTCGCAAGTCTTCTCCACCGCGGCCGACAATCAGCCGGCGGTCGACATCAACGTCCTGCAGGGCGAACGTCCGATGGCCAATGCGAACAAGTCCTTGGGTTTATTCAAACTCGACGGCATCGCGGCCGCGCCGCGCGGGATTCCGCAAATCGAAGTCACCTTCGACATCGACGTCAACGGCATCGTCCATGTCTCGGCGTTGGATAAAGGCACCAAGAAGAAACAATCCATCACGATCTCCGGATCGTCGGGTTTGAGCGATGAAGAAATCGATCGCATGATCAAGGACGCGGAAGAACACCGTGCCGAAGACGAACGTCTGAAAGAAGAAGCCGAACTGAAGAACAAGGCGGAACAGTTCATCCACCAGATCAACAAGTCGCTTGAAACGGAAAACGCGAACGTCAGCGCACAACAAAAAGAAGAAGTCGTGAAGCTGCGCGATGAACTCCAGAAAGCCCTGGATGAAAACAACATCGAGGTTTTGAAAGAAAAGATCGACGAGTTGGAAAAGGCGGCGCACCACATGGCCGAAGCGATGTATCAACAGCAAGATCAACAACAAGCCGGACAAGAAACCAAGGCCAACGACGACAACGTGGTCGACGCCGATTTCAAAGAGAAGAACTAATTTCCAAGCCTAGGACACCCTAGGCTTGCCTTACGGAGGGACTATGGCAGAAAAACGCGATTATTACGAGGTGTTGGGGATCAATAAAGACGCCAGCGAGGCGGACGTTAAAAAAGCGTACCGGACGTTGGCGAAGAAATATCACCCCGACATGAACAAAGAAGCCGGCTCCGATGTGAAGTTCAAAGAAGTGCAGGAAGCCTATGAAACGCTGAGCGATCCGCAGAAGAAAGCCAACTACGACCAATTCGGTCATGCGGGCATGGACGGTGCGGGTTTCGGCGGCTTTAACGGCGGCTTCGGAGGATTTCAATCCGGCGGTTTCGAAGACCTGAACGACATCTTCGGCTCGTTCTTCGGCGGAGGGTTCAACCAAGGCCAACGCCGGTCCAACGGACAGACCAAAGGCGAGGACCGGCTGATGCAGATGAAGATCGACTTCATGGATGCGATCTTCGGAAAAGAAACCTCGATCCAACTCGATGTGGACGAAGTCTGCAGCGAATGCATGGGAAGCGGGGCCAGAAGCAAGGACGATGTCAAAGTCTGCCCGACCTGTAACGGCCGAGGTTCCGTCACCACCCAGCAAAGGACGCCATTCGGTGTCTTCCAGTCCTCCGGTGTCTGTCCCGAATGTCAGGGGACAGGTAAGAAAATCCTCAACCGCTGCACCAAATGCCATGGCAAAGGCTATGAACACAAGCATGTCACCGTCGACGTCAAGATTCCGGCGGGCATCCAATCCGGCCAGCAACTTCGCGTTTCAGGCAAAGGTGAAAAAGGTCAGAACGGCGGACCCAACGGGGATCTCTTCATCGAAATCCTCGTATCGAAGCATAAATTCTTCCAACGCGACGGGAAAAACATCTATGTCAACGTCCCGATTTCATCGCTTGATGCGACCTTAGGGACCAAGATCGACATTCCGACCGTCCATGGCGATGTCGAACTCACCATACCGGCGGGGACGCAGCACGGCACCCAGTTCCGGATCAAAGGAAAAGGGGTCAAGGATTTGCGTTCAAGCCAGGTCGGAGATCAATACGTCGAAGTCCAGATCAAAGTCGACGATAAACTTTCGCGTGAACAAAAGGAACTCTACGAAAAACTTCGTAAACTACAAGACAAAGAAAGCGTCTTCGATAAATTCAAGAAAACTTTTAGGTAACGGATTCCGTTACCTTTCAAAAAAACGTTTGTTAGCAGTCGAGTGGCAAGAGTGCCAAAACGGAGGTGAATCTCATGAACTTCGAGCAGTTTACCGAAAAACTCCAACAGATCCTGATGCGTGCCATCCAACTCGCCGTATCCTCCCGTCATCCCGAAGTCAATACCGGGCATGTGTTGAGTGAAATCCTCAACGACGACGTAGCCGATGGATTACTGGCGAAAGTCAATCTCGATAAGGGAAGCCTGATCCAATACATCGATGCGGAATTGAACCGGATCGCGACGACCTCCCAAGGCGGACAACCGGTCATCTCGTCGGATTTGAACCAAAGTCTGATCGATGCCCAACGCGAGGCGGAAAGCAGCGGTGAAAAGTACCTGAGCGCTTCGACCCTTTTCATCACGCTCTTGTTCAACCGCTGGTCACAGATGCATGGGTTGGTCGAATCGTTTGCGTTGGACAAGAAAGAACTCAAGAAGGCGCAGGCTTCGCGCAGCGCAGGACATAAAATGGACAGTCCCGGATCCGAGAACCAACTGGAGGCGCTAAGCAAATACGGGAAAGACTTGGTCGAAGAAGTCAAGGGCGGAAAGATCGACCCGATCATCGGGCGCGACGAAGAAATCCGCAGAGTCATCCAGATTTTGTCGCGGAAAACGAAAAACAACCCGGTCTTGATCGGAGAACCCGGGGTCGGTAAAACCGCCATCGTCGAAGGTTTGGCGTGGCGGATCATGAAAGGCGACGTTCCGTTCGGCTTAAAGGAAAAGAAGTTGATCGAACTCGACATGGGCGCATTGGTCGCCGGTGCGAAATACAGGGGCGAATTCGAGGAACGTCTAAAAGCGGTCCTCAACGAAATCAAGGCGTCGGACGGAGGGATCATCCTCTTCATCGACGAATTGCATAACCTGGTCGGAGCCGGTAAGGCGGAAGGCGCGATCGACGCCGCCAATTTATTGAAGCCGATGTTGGCCCGCGGGGAACTGCGCTGCATCGGGGCGACCACCTACGACGAATACCGCAAGCACCTCGAGAAAGACGCGGCGCTGGAGAGACGGTTCCAAAAGATCCAGGTCGATGAACCGACCGTGGAAGATACGATTTCGATCCTAAGAGGGCTCAAAGACCGCTACGAGAGCCATCATGGCGTGAGGATCCTGGATGAAGCGATCGTCGCCTCCGCGGTGTTAAGCAACCGCTACATCACCGACCGCTTCCTCCCCGACAAGGCCATCGACCTGATCGACGAAGCCTGTGCCTCGATCCGCGTCGAAATGGACTCGATGCCCGCCGAACTCGACGAACTCACACGCAAGATCATGCAGCTGGAGATCGAAGAAACCGCGCTAAGAAAAGAGACGGATGATCGGACACTCGAGAGATTGGATGAACTGAGAAAAGAACTCGCCAATCTCAAAGAAAGCAAGGAAGTGCTTTATTCGAAGTGGCAACAGGAGAAAGAAATCCTGGATGCGTCGAAGAACGATAAAGAGCAACTCGAAAAAGCAAGGCTGGAGTTGGAGAAGGCGCAGAACGAAACCCGTTACGAAGCNNACGATCCCGACCTTGGAAAAGAAGATCAAGGAAAGCACGGAGCGCATCACTGAAGATTCATTGATTCAGGAAATCGTGGATGAAGAACTCATCGCGAAGATCGTCTCGCGCTGGACCCACATCGAAGTCTCCAAGCTTCTGTCCACCGAACGCAATAAACTGATGCATTTGGAAGACACGCTTCGTCGTCG
>DOUE01000003.1:0-5975 GCA_003520745.1 Erysipelotrichaceae bacterium | reverse complement strand
ATCCGCATCGACATGAGCGAATACATGGAAAAGCATTCCGTCTCCCGGCTCATCGGAGCCCCTCCGGGCTATGTCGGCTATGACGAAGGCGGTCAATTGACCGAAGCCGTACGACGTAAACCCTACAGCATCATCCTGTTGGATGAAATCGAAAAGGCCCATCCCGATGTCTTCAACATCCTGCTTCAAGTCCTCGACGAAGGCAAACTCACCGACAACAAAGGCATCCATGTGGATTTCAGGAACACCTTGATCATCCTAACCTCCAATCTGGGAGCGCACTACGCGTTTGAGGAGAACCTGGATCTGCGTGAAACGCACTACCTGCAGGAGGTCGCACGTACCTTCAAGCCCGAGTTCGTCAACCGTCTGGACGAAATCGTCGTCTTCAACGCCCTCAACAAGGCGGTGCTGGCGAAAATCGCCGACAAGTTCATCAACGAACTCGTCCAACGGCTCGCCGATCGCCGTTATACCCTGGAAGTGACGCAAAGCGCGCACGAAAGGATCCTTGAAGAAGGCTTCGACCCCGAGTTCGGGGCGCGGCCGATGAAACGGCATATCCAAAAAGCCATCGAAACCAAAATCGCGCGTCTGATCATCGCCGACAATCCCCCCGAAGACGTCACCCTGATCGTCGATACGACGGATGACGACTATACGGTGAAAGTCAAAACCAGACTCAACTAACGTCCTGAAAGGGACGTTTTTTTCACAGGATGTTCATCGAGTCTACAGGAGTCGTTGTGTCGGGCAAAGAAACAAGTGTATACTAAAAGCGAGGTGAACCCATGGACATTCATTCGGAAAAAATAATCAACCAACAGTTGGATCGTGCGATCCGCAACCTGCGTCTGCATCAGTTCGAGACATCGATCCTAGAAAAGAAAGAACACGTCCTTCCGTTTCTTGAAGCGCAGATCGAACAAGGGTCGAGCGTCGCGGTCGGGGGGTCGATGACCTTGGCCGCGTGCGGCGTCATCGATTGGCTACGTACGGGACATGTTTCCTTCATCGACCGCTATCAACCCGGCATCGATGTCAACGAAGCCTTTCGGCGCGGGTTAAGCGCCGATGTCTTCCTGATGTCAAGCAACGCCGTCACCCTGGAAGGGGAACTCGTGAATACGGACGGGACGGGGAACCGCGTCTCCGCGCTGATCTTCGGACCCAAGAAAGTGTATGTCGTCGTCGGCATCAACAAGCTGGTTTTCACCCGTGAAGAAGCACAGGAAAGAATACGCCAGAAAGCCGCCCCGATGAACTGCGAGCGGCTCGACCGTGATACGCCGTGCCGCTTGGTCGGGGAATGCGTCGACTGCAACGTCGCCCAACGGATCTGCAGCGCCAACGTCGTTTTATCGCGCAGCCACGTCCCCGGACGGATCCATATCGTTTTCGTGAAGGAAGCTTTGGGCTATTAGTCCCTTGCGGGTTTGACCCGTTGCGTGTAGAATAAATAAGTATCAACGGAGAAAACAATGAAAAAGCTTCTGAATAACTATCTGTTCAACCTATTGCTCATCATGACCTTGACCTTCTTCGGTCTTTGGTTCGCGTTATATGATTCCTACGAGCAAGTCTTGGCGACGGTCATCGCGATGCCCATGTGGCGCATCGGCGTGATCGTCTTTTGGGGTCTCGCCCCGCAACTTGTCTATGGGTTGATTTTGACCTTGATGGCGAAGTCCCTCCATCAACGCTATCCCTACCGTCACGGATTGATGAACGGATTGATCGGAACCTTCGTTTCCGGGATTACGCCATCTTCGACCGGCGGACAGTTCGCCCAGACCTACACCTTTAAAAAACAAGGACTGAGCGCCACCCAAGGCGCGGGCTTGATCTGGATGGATTTCTACATCTATCAGATCGTCCTGGTCCTTGAAACCTTGATTTTGTTTTTATGGAAGATGGCGGATTTCCCCAACGCCTCCATCACCTTCGCGTTCGCGCTTGCGCTATTGTTCAACGTCATCGTCATCGTCGTCCTTTGGATCATGGTCGAATTCCCGAAACTCTATCATTTCATCTTCTCCTGGGCGATCACGATGCTGGGCAAGATGAGGTTCATCAAGAATAAGGAAAAGATCGTCGATTCCTGGAACGAACAGATGATCCACTTCCACGACGCCGTCGGAGCCGTCGCCGGAAATAAACAGTTGTTTTGGAAAATCTCAGGGTTGTACGCCTTACGCTTCACGATCTATTTTTCGACCCCGTTCGTGGTCGCGCAGTTGTTGGGGCTGGATGTGAAGTTCAACCAGTTCATCGATTTCCTCGCCCTGGCTTCCTTTGTGACGATGGCCAACACCTTCGTCCCGCTACCGGGATCCAGCGGGGCGACCGAAGGTTTGTTCGTCCTGGTCTTCTCGACGGTGATCGGTAAATCGGGCGCCGCGAGTATGATGATCTTCTGGCGCTTCGCTACCTTCTACGTCCCCTTACTGACCGGCGGTTATCTCTTCATGCGCTTGAAACGCAGCCGTCGCTTCCCAACGCTCCAAGAAACAACGAAGGATCCCGACTAGGATCCTTTTTTAATGCGGTTTTGTTGGATCAGCCATAACGCCATGTCCCTCAGCGACTCGGTCGCTTTGCGTGGCCGATACGCGAGATCCTCGGTGGCTTTCGCATGGGAGAAATTCGAATTGCTCGCCAAGGTGAAAAGGGAATAGCGCGTATACAAAGGTTTCTGTTTGAGGATGCGGTAATAGATTTCCGCAAAAGGCGCGCTCAATTTCGCCAGCCCCAAGGGTAACTTCATCGTTTTGCTGATTTCAGGGAAAACCCCGGCCAAGACGTCGACGATCTCCTTCACCGAGATATATTCCCCGGAAAGGATGTAATGGTCGCCGGCGTCGCGCGTCTCGACGATCTTGATCAGAGCCTCTGAGACATCCCGTACATCGACGAAATCATACCCGCCTTTCACATAGGCTTTCAGACGCCCGGTCCCGAAATCGATGACCATCTGCGTCATGTGGCTACACCCGTAGTCGTTGGGTCCGATCATCCCGGAAGGGAAGACCAAGGTCAACGGTAAGCCTTCTTCCTGAAGTTTTAAGAGATTGCAGGTCGCCTGCGCCTTCGATTTCGCATACAAGCCTTCCACATCCTCCGGACTAAAACGATCCGTCTCTTGGATGAATCCTTGATCCTCGACTTCCTTGATCGCATGGACCGAACTCACATAGACCATCCGTCCGACCCCTTTTTCCAGACAAACGGTCGCGACGTTTTGCGTCCCTTCGACGTTCACTTTATGGATCTTGTCTTTCTCCTTGAAATCGATCGAGACGATCCCGGCCGCATGCACGACGCAGATGTCCTTCGGATCGACCTCCGCCGCATCGATGCAACGCCGTAGATCGTCGATCTTCGTGACATCGCCTTCGAAGCGCCGTATTAAAAGATCGCTCAACGCATCGCTTCGATCGCCGGGCAAAACGAAAGCGCCGACCTTGTCGTTTCGCTTCGTCAATTCACGGACCAGCGTGTTGGCGAAATGCCCGTTCGCACCGGTGACGATCCAGTATTTCGGTTGCATTTGGATCCTCCTTGAGGTGATCTTCATCCACTTCTTTGCTTTCAGTATAGCATATCCGGAAATCTCCGCAGGACATGTTTCGGATTAAAATCGGATTAAAATCCAGTAGAAAAGCGATGTATCCTTCCTTCGAGCCCTTGTAAAGATGGAGAGGTCTTCGTATACTAAACCTAACGGTGATTCCTCACCGAAGGAGACAATAAAAATGAAAAAAATCCTCTTGGTTTTGGTCGGAGCCCTATTCTTAAGCGGCTGTAACCTGCAGATCATCGATACGACGTGGAAATACGACGTCGCCTACATCAACGTCGGAAGCGAAACGATCGTCTGCGACATCTCTTCGTGGAAAGACTACGAAAACAGCGACATCATCCAGGTGAAGTGCAAAGACGGACGCACCTTCCTTGGACATGCTTCCACCATCATCCTACAAAGCAACTGATGCGGTCCAAGCCTTATAGTTTAACGCTTCAAGTCAATGGACGCCAAATCAAGGCGACGTTCATCCCGCAGCGTCGTCGCACGCTTTCGATGAACGTGGATGAGGATGCACTGATCATCAAGTTGCCTTTCGAGGCGGATCTTGAAAAGACGCTGACATGGATTTCTTCCAAGCAATCCTGGGTACAGAAGCGGTTGGCGATGATCGAACGCATGAAGTTGGACACTGATGAAATCTGGTATCTCGGAAGTAGAACGAAAGTGACCTACGGGGAAGAAACGACGCTCCGCCCCGAAGGCATCGTCGTCAAGCAAGGGGTGCTTCTTGAAACCGTCCTGCGCCAACATGCCATCGATGTTCTTGGTGGGTATTTTAGCGAAGCGATGACCGAAACACGGATTTCACCGAAAACATTGCGTTTTCGAACGATGAAGCGTTCGTGGGGACGCTGTACTTCAAAAGGTGAAATCACATTGAATACACGGTTGATCGCCTGCGAACCCCGCTTCATCCGCTATGTCTGCATCCACGAACTCATGCATCTGAAGCATCTCAACCACTCGCCTTTGTTTTGGCAAGAAGTGAAACGTCATGTTCCGGATGTGGCGAGTGTGAAGAAAAGTTCGATCCTACTACAGAAAGACCGCCTCGGTTTATGAGGCGGTCTTGTTGTTTTTGAGTAGATTCAGGATGAAATCCTCGTTGGGATCGATATAGATGGTTTTATACGCGCCAAGGGCGACCATCCCCAACTTCGCCCCGGGGATCTTCTTGATCGAAGAGACTTTACAGTAGTTGACCGGTACGCTCGAGGATGTCCTCGCTTGCGAATAATACGCCGCCAACATCGCCGCGGTACGCAAGGTCGTCTCATCGGGCGAATCGGTCTCCACCACCACATGCGCCCCGTGATGATCCTTGACGTGCAGCCAGGTGTCGTTCTTGCGTGCAAGTTTGAAGGTGATGTAGTCGTTTTGAAGGTTGTTCTTGCCGACATGGATCCGTATCCCGTTATCCAAAACGAAGCTGAGGTATTGGGGAAGGCTTTTCTTCTTACGCCGGATTTTCGAAGGCATGGCCTTCAAAATCCCCGCTTCCGCCAATTCCTGGCGGATCTCGATCGCGTCGTTCACCCCTGCGATTTCCAGTTGCTCCTTCAGTCCTTCATAATAGGCGATCTCGTTTTCGCAGATCTGGATCTGCTGAAGCAAATGCTCCTGCCCTTTTTTGCCTTTTTGGTATTTCTGGAAATACTTCTTCGCGTTTCCCTTCCCATCCAACTTGCTGTCCAAGGGGATCGTGATCATCCCGTCGCCTTCATAGGAGGGCACGTCGATCGACGTGCTGCCTTTCTCGGTATTCGATCCAAAAGCATAAAGGTAATCCCCCATCGTGCGCCACTTCTCGCAATCCAACGCCTCATCCAACGCTTCCTTCAGTTTCGGCAGTTTCTGCGTGTATTTCTTGATTTCGCGCGTCACGAACTTGAAAAGGTCGCCGGTATGTTGGCGGATGCGTTCGCGCTCTTCCTTCTGGAAATAAAGTTCATCCAATCCCGTCATCAACGGGAATTGCCGGTAGGGCACCCCTAAATGCGTCAACGGCAGGCAATGAAATTGCGTTTCATTTTTATCTTCGCTAAGATACAGGTAATGGCTGTCCCGTATTTGGTCCATGACCTGTCTGAAGGTTTCACCGTGTAACAACCGATATTGGATTTCCCGTCCCAACAAGGGCGATACACCGTGGAATTGTTGGGTGAAAGTCAGTTCAGGATCGATGTCGTTGCTAAGTAAGGGATTTCGCTTGTCTTGGATTTCAGGGTCGCTGTACATCGCGCCGGGTTGGATGGTCCGCTTGGTATTCTCAAACGGCGGGATCCTCTTCAGGGCATCGACGATTTTGCCCGTATCGTCGACCAAGATCAGGTTCGCATATTTGCCCATCAGTTCGATGTAGAGGGGATGCGTCACGCTGTCACCC
>DOUE01000044.1 GCA_003520745.1 Erysipelotrichaceae bacterium | reverse complement strand
CGGTCAATTTGATCAAGAAACGAAGGTTATGGATGGATAAAAGACGTTGTCCCAAGCCTTCATCGCAACGGATCAAATGGCGCAGGTACGCCCTTGAATAGTTTTTGCAGGTGTAGCAATCGCATTCGGGATCAAGGGGTCCGAAGTCGCGTTCATATTTGGCGTTGCGGATGTTGATGCGGCCTTGGTTGCTCATGAGGGTGCCATGTCGCGCGATGCGCGTCGGAAGGACGCAGTCGAACATGTCGATTCCGCGTAACACACCTTCAAGGATCGCGTCGGTGGATCCGACGCCCATGAGGTAGCGGGGTTTATCCTTGGGTAGCCATTTTACGCTGTAATCGACCATCCGGTAGAGGACTTCCTTGGTTTCGCCGACCGACGTCCCGCCGATCGAGTAGCCTGGGAAATCCATGTCGACCAAGGCTTTGGCGGAATATTCGCGTAGGTCTTCGTATTCCCCGCCCTGTACGATGCCGAATAAAGCTTGGTCATGGGGACGCTGATGGGCGTCCTTCCCGCGTTGTGCCCAACGCAAGGTACGCTCGACACTCGCTTTCATATAGTCATGGGTCGCCGGAAACGGCGGACATTCATCGAAACTCATGATGATGTCGGCCCCGAGGTTGTTTTGGATCTGAATCGATTTCTCCGGCGACAGCATCATGGTATCGCCGTTGAGATGGTTCTTGAACGTCACCCCTTCTTCGGTGATTTTACGCGAATCGCTCAGGGAAAAGACCTGAAAGCCGCCTGAATCCGTTAGGATCGGATTCTTGACGTTCATGAAGGTGTGGAGTCCGCCGGCATCCCGGACGATCTCGTCGCCGGGACGAAGCCAAAGATGATACGTGTTTGACAAAATTACCCCGGATTTGATTTCCTCGATTTCTTCCGGTGAAAGGAACTTGACGGTCGCGAGCGTGCCGACCGGCATGAACATCGGCGTCAAGACATCGCCGTGGGGGGTATGAAGGATCCCGGTACGGGCTCCGGATTGCTTGCATTCATGTGTGATTTCCAACCAAAATTTTTCCATTGTGTTACCTGTCTGTGAATTCCATGGTTATTTTGACATAGTGGGCCAGCTTTTGCAAGTCGATAAGAAAACCTCCCTTGCGGGAGGTCGCTCTAGTGTTTGGGTTCTTCTTTGAGGAAATCGGCGTAGGAATAGTTGTTCATGAGGGCTTCGGTCAGGAAGATCCCTTTGGAGACATCATGGAAGATGACCCCGCCGACGAACTTGTTCTCACTGAAGAAGTACTTGGCATAGGAAGGCTTGGCGAGGTCGTTGCTTTCAAGGGTGCGGTAGGTCTTGTTGGGGTCTTTCCCGCAATCCCCGATCGCGAAGAGATCGGTATCCATGGCATGTACGCTCACCGCGGGTAGGATCGGGGTATAGGTGACGGTATCGCCGACGATGTTCGCCCCGGCGACTTTCCCCATGTCGACCGCCTGCGGCCAGATCGCCCAGTTGAATCCGTTGAATTCGGCACAGTCCCCTGCCGCATAGATGCCTTTGATGTTGGTTTCCATGTGTTCGTCGACGACGATGGCGCGGTTGATCGTAATGCCGGCGTTTTTCGCCAACTCGACGTTCGCCCGGACCCCGGCGGAAATGATGATCAGTTCGCCGTCGAACTTACGTCCGTCACCCAAGAGGATTCCATCCGCAAGAGCACCTTCACCCGTGATTTCCTTGATTTGGACGTTGGTGTGGATCTCGATCCCCTTGCCTTCGGTCCATAAACGCAGTTTTTGAGAGGTTGTCTCATCGAGTTGCCTTAACATCAACGCCGGCAGCATTTCAAAGACCACGACGTCCAAGCCGGCGCGCTTCATCTGCCACGCGGCTTCCAGGCCCAAGATCCCGCCGCCGATGACCAGCGCGCGTTTCGTGGACTTGATGAGTTCCTTGATTTTCGCCACATCCTGCAGATGACGGATCTTCACGACGTTGTCGCGTTGCGCACCCGTGATCGGCGGAACGAAGCAATCCGCCCCGGTCGCGATGATCAAGCGGTCGTATCCGCGCACTTCGCCGTTGTCGAAGACGACTTCTTTGTTTTCCGCATTCAGTTTCACGGCTTTGGTCCCTAAGGTCAAAGTGATGTTGTTTTCACGATACCATTTCTCGGGTTTCAATAGGAATTCGTCTTTCTTGAAGTCCCCGAAGAACTCCTTCGTCAACATCGGACGGTTGTAGGCCAATTGGTCTTCCTCGCCGACGATTTCGATGTCGCAGACTTTGTTTCTCAAACGGATCGCTTCGACCGCGTTGACCGCGGCGCCGCCGTTTCCAAGCACCAAAATGCTTTCCCTGCTTTCGCTGCTGTAGGTGATTTCGGTATACGGGATTTCGACGAACTGTTCCGCCGGCGCCCCGCAGACCGGACAAATCGCCGGACGTTCGGGCGATAGGATGACTTCGCCGCAGACGATGCACTTCCACGCCCGGATCACGGGCTTCTCGACTTTGACTTTGTCTTTGCCCAAGACCCGCTGACCGAAGGTGAATCCCCAGTCATAGGCTTGTTTCTGCTTATCTTCGTTGGGTTTGAATCGTAGGCTGAGTCCCTCGGACATTTTCATGCGAAGTTGCTTCAAGCGTTCCAACATGTGCGGAACCCCTTCACCGCTCCATCCAAACGCCCCGAACGCGGAAGCGAACTTGCCTCCGTGGACCGGAGGATAGAGGATGGAAAGCAAATCCCATAGGGGTCTCGGAGTTTCGGCCAAAATGGTCGGCGTACCGATCAGGATGCCGTCCGCGTTGTAGATTTCATCCACGACCGTTTTCATCGGCGTATGTTCCATATCGTACATCCGCACATCCAGTTCATTGGTCGCTTCCAAGCCTTCTTTGACTTTCATCGCCATTTCCTTGGTGTACCCATAGGCACTGACATAAGGGATGATGACGGTTTTACGCGGGTTGGGGTTGACATGCGTCGCCCAGACTTTGTATTTCGCCTGGATTTCAGGGATTTCCTGATCCAATACCGGACCGTGTCCGGTCGCGATAAGTTTGATGTTGAGGTTCTTGATGCGATCCAACGCCTTCAGCATATGTTTGGGGAACGGATCGAGGATCATGTCGTAGTAGTATTTTAGCGAACGCTCATACCCGACGCGGTCCGTGACTTTGCTGAGAAGGACGTTCTCGTCGCAGAAATGCGCCCCGAAGGAGTCGCAGGTAAACAGCACCCCGTCTTCTTCGACGAAGGTGTACATGGTATCGGGCCAATGCAGGTTGGGCAGGATCATGAAGCGAAGGGTGCGATCCCCCAGGCTCAAGGTGTCGTTCTCCTTGACCGCGATCGAATTGAAGGGTGCGTTGACGATGTCTTTGAGGAAAGTCAACGCGGTCTGCGTCCCGACGATCGTGATGTCCGGGTTCTGTTGGATCAGTTTCCCGATCGACCCGGCATGGTCGGGTTCGGTATGGTTGACGATGATGTAGTCGATGTCTTTGACGTCGACGACTTCGGATAATTTGGCGATGTATTGGTCATAGGTCTTCAGTTTGGCGGTATCGATGATGGCGGTCTTTTCGGAACCCTTCAATACATATGAGTTGTAGGTGGTGCCGAATTCCGTTTCCATGATGATATCGAAACCGCGCAGATCGGGATCCAACGATCCGATCCACCAAAGATTCTGTGAAAGTTGAAGTGATTTCATGTTTGCCTCCAAAATAGGGAAAGTATCTTTCCGTATGGTTCAATGATAGCATAACCCGACCGTCATATAGAACTCAAGTACCCGACATTTGTGAACATTTTATTAATTGTGAAAATCAACCGATTTTATACAATGTCTGCATAAAAAAACGGGAAATGTTCCCGTTAATCTTCGTTGGCGTCTTCCGCTTCGTTGCGTGCGTTGCGATAGGCCGATTTGCGTTCGATCAGAGACAAATGCTTCTTACGCAGACGGATCGCATCGGGGGTGACTTCCACCAATTCATCATCGCGGATGAATTCGACGGCGTATTCCAAGGTGATCTGACGCGGTGTGACCAAGCGCATCGCTTCGTCGTTTCCGCTGGAACGGATCGCGGTCAGCTTTTTGTTTTTCGTAGGGTTGACTTCCATATCGAGGTCGCGTGAACTCATCCCGATGATCTGACCTTCATATACCGGTTCGGCGGCTCCGATGAAGAACTGGCCGCGTTCTTGAAGGTTGAAGATCGAGTAGGTCATCGACATTCCGGTTTCGGTTGAAATCATCGCACCCAACTGACGTTGCGGGACTTCGCCGACATATTCGCCATAGCCGGCGAACTGACGGACCATGGTTCCTTCTCCGCGGGTATCGTTGATGAACTCGCCGCGATAACCGATGAGGGCACGGGTGGCGGCACGCCACTCCATCATGACGTAGCCGTTCTTTTCATCCATATTGACCATCTGCGCTTTGCGTTGGTTCATTTTGGTGATGATGACGCCTGAATATTCGGTGGGGACGGTGATGATGATCTGCTCCATCGGTTCGTTGCGGACACCGGCGATATAGCGGAAAATGACTTCGGGTTTGGAAACCGCGAGTTCGAACCCTTCCCGGCGCATGTTTTCAACAAGGATCGTCAAGTGGAGTTCACCGCGACCCGAGACTTTGAATTTATCGGTGGATTCGAGTTCTTCGACCCGTAATCCGACATTGACTTCCAATTCTTTCGTTAATCGTTCACGGATGTTTCGCGACGTGACGTACTTGCCGCTCTTACCCGCAAACGGAGACGTGTTGACCAGAAAATTCATGGATAAGGTCGGTTCTTCGATGGGGATCAAAGGCAGTGGGTTGACGTTTTGCGGATCACAGAGCGTATCCCCGATGGAGATGTCCGCGATCCCGCCGATGATGACGATTTCGCCGCTTTGCGCTTCCTTGACCGGAACACGCTTCAAGCCTTCATAGATGAAGAGTTGGGATACGGTTTGACGTACCTGGGACTTACCTTTCGCGATGATCACGCTTTGGCCGACCTTCAATACCCCTTTGTAAAGGCGTCCGATCCCTAAGCGTCCGATGTACTCATCGTACGCCAACGAACTGACCTGCATTTGTACGGGTTCATCGTCATAATCCGGATAGGATCCGACATGTTTGACGATGGTTTCGAAAAGGGGTTCGATCGAATCGGATTCATCGTCGGGATGATGTTTCACGATGCCTTGACGGGCGATACCGTAAAGGATCGGGAAATCCAGCTGTTCGTCGGTTGCTTCTAACGATAGGAAGAGGTCATAGACCAGATCCACGACGACTTCGGCGCGTTGGTCCTGTTTATCGATCTTGTTGATGAGGAGGATCGGTTTCAATCCGAGTTCGAGCGACTTCTGAAGGACGAAGCGGGTCTGCGGCATCGGCCCTTCGCTGGCATCCACAAGCAGGATGACGGTGTCGACGGTGCGGATGATCCGCTCGACTTCGCTTGAAAAGTCGGCATGCCCGGGCGTGTCGACAATGTTGATTTTGACGTCGTTATGATAGACGGAACAGTTTTTGGAATAGATGGTGATGCCGCGTTCACGTTCGAGCGCATTGCTGTCCATGACCTGTTCTACGACTTCCTCGTTTTTACGAAATACGTTGCTTTGGGCAAGGAAGGCATCGACCAGCGTGCTCTTCCCGGCATCGACGTGCGCAATGACGGCGATATTAATCATCTTGATATGACTCATTGGAACCCTTCTTTCAAAAGACACTTTATTATAGCACCTTTTTAGCCTGGTTGAAATGATTCGATGTCAATGATGGAAGATTTCAGGATTTCGGCAGATTTTCTGAGGCTTTCTTTCTCATAGGGGTCCAAAGGGATCGGTAAAATGCGCTCTACGCCGTTTCTGGAGACCACGCAGGGCATCGCCATGTAGACATCCGATATCCCCTCCTGACCGCTAAACAAGGCGCTGACGGTCAAAATCGACTTCTCGTCGCGCAATACCGCTTCCACGATTCTGCGAACGGATAAGGCCACGGCGTAGTTGGTATATCCTTTCCGATTGATGATTTCGTAGGCGGCGTTCTTCACTTCATGGTGGATCCGCTCCTTGAACCCCGGCTCGAGCTTGCCCATGACGTCAAGGGCGTATTGATCGACGCTCATCCCGGCGATCTTCGTCGCGCTCCATGCGGCGATTTCCGAATCCCCGTGCTCGCCGATGATGTAGGCATGGATGTTTCTGGCGTCGACATCGAAAGATTTGGATAGAATGGACTTGAAACGCGAGGTATCCAAAACGGTTCCCGAACCGAAGACCCGGTTGGAAGGAAGACCGGAATAGGTATAGGTAAGGTACGTCAGCACATCGACCGGGTTGGAAACGACAAGGAAGATGGCTTTGGGGCTATACTTGACAAGCTGCGGGACGATGGATTTGAAGATGGGGATGTTTTTCTTCAGGATATCGAGTCTGGATTCACCGGGTTTGGGGCCGATCCCCGCCGTGATGATGATCAAATCGGAATTCTTCGTATCTTCGATCGTACCGCTGACGATATCGACCGCCTTGACAAACGCCGCACCGTGGCGAAGATCCATCGCCTCGGCTTCCGCCTTCTCCATATTCACGTCGACCAGTACGATTTCACTGGACAACCCTTCGTCCATGATGGCGAAGGCGCTCGTCGATCCGACGAAGCCTGCGCCGATGATTGAGATTTTCGTTGTTTGCATATCTGCCTCCTCCCTTTAGGATAGACAAAAGTCCTGTGAAATACTGTGAAAACGACTAAAGGTCCTTGCGGACCTTTAGGAAATGGTTTGTTCGAAACTGGACGTCTTGGCGTATTGGTTACTGCGGGTGGGTTCGACGATGAGTCTTCCCTCTTTCACCAGTCGGACGAACATCTCCGCCATCACTGGGTCGAATTGGCTGCCGGCGTTACGTAGAATCTCTTCCAAGGCGTATTCGATGCTCATGTAGGATTTGTAATGGCGGTCGGACGTGATTGCGTCGAAAGCGTCGGAAATCGCGATGCAACGTGCGCCGAACGCGATGTTATCGCCTTTGATGCGACGTGGATAGCCTTTTCCGTCCCACCGTTCATGGTGCCCGATGACACTCGGGATAACCTTGTTGAAGGAAGGCAGGTATTTGATGATCGTAATCGACAAATCCACGTGTTTCTTCATGGTTTCATATTCATCCGTCGTCAGACGCGTCATCTTAGTGAGGACGTTTTCCGAAATCCCGATCTTCCCGATGTCGTGTAACAGACTGGCTTGGCGGATGATTTCGACTTCTTCCGACTTGGCCCCCATCGCTTCGGCGATCGCCGTCGCGTATTTCGCGACACGTTGTGAATGCCCGAAGGTAAAGTGGTCTTTCGCATCGATCGCCGCGGTCAAGGCGTAGATCGTCGCCATCTGGTTCTCGTCGTTCTCGTTGGTGCTATGTCCCAGTTCTTCCATTTCGGAATTGTAGATCACCGTTTTGTTGCGACCGGTCTTCTTCGCTTCGGACAACGCCAAGGTCGTATGTTTCAATAATTCCTTATCATCTTTGGATTGGTTGGGGAACACGCTGATCCCGATACTGACGGTGACGTGGCGGGGTGTGTCTTCTTCAGGCGACATCGACGTCCCTTCGACTTGGGACCGGATCTTCTCCATCATCTCATAGGACTGCTTGGTATCCATGAACGGCAGCACGACGGCGAAGATATCCCCGGCGTAGCGGCTGATGGTGCCGTAGGACCCGCAGACCTGCTTGATGATCGAGGCGATCTTGATCAAGACCGCATCCCCGGCATAGTGTCCGTAGATGTCGTTGTAGACTGTAAACATATCCAGACCGACCAGGCAAACCGCGGTCGTACCGCGTTTTCGATCCGCTGTGACCGAAATGAGTTTATCCATGAAATAACGGTAGTTGAATACGGAGGTGACCGCATCCATCTGGGCTTCCGTCTTCGCTTTTTCATACAGACGGGCGTTGGAGATCGCGATCGACGCGGTGACGCAAACCATCGAAAGCTGCTCGATGTTGTCGATGTCCTTGATCGAACGGATATCCTTGCTGCACATCACCAAAATCCCGATCAATTTACTGTTGTATTTCAACGGGATGGCGGCTTCCATGAGGATTTGATTCAGTTGCATCCGATCGGTGTCCCACATCGTCTTGAAGAACGGATGGGTATCCATGTTTTTACTGAAAATGATGTCGTCGGTCTGTTCGAACCAACGGACGATCGGATGGGTATTGGCGAAGCTCATCGCGACGCGGTCGAGTTTCTTACCCGAGGCATAGAAATCGAAGCGGTCTTCATCCATGTTCCGCAAGAAGATATAGTTGCGTTCGTTGGAACTGACTTCGGAAATGACACGCATCAAGTCTTCGATGATCAAACCCAAGTCGAGGTTATTGGCGATACGCAGGGTGAAATGCTTGATCAGGTTGTTACGACGGTTTTCATCTTTGTAGAAGAAATTGTTGACGAGGTTGTAGATCATCTTGAACAACGGTTGGAAAACCAACAAGGAGACGAAGGTGACGACCAGGATGAACAAGTTCTGATCCAAGCCGGTATTCATCGCATTGAAGGTTGAAATCAAGGCGTTGACGGCGTAGATGCTTCCGATGGTGATCGCTGTCAACAAGGCGGTGAAAATGACCGCTTTGGTGATGACGAACTTCAGTTCAAGGACGCGGTTCTTATAGATCGCGGTCATGAAGTAGACGGAAGCGATCGCCCCGGCCGCGAAGTCGATCGGATATTTCCCGATGACTGGGACCAAGTTCGCTCCGAATCCGACAAACAGGACGAACAGCGCGATGATGATGTTCTTCAGTCCGGTCGTATAGGGCTTCGCGCTCTTATATTCCTTACGGGCGAGAAGCAGACACACGACCAATAGTGCGAAAATGGCTCCGTAACAGAAATACGAAGCGATGCCGATTTCATATTGAAGTTCGACGTAGGGCGATACTCCAGGTGTCGCGACCATTTCAGCGGTCAACGTGGTCAACCCCATCGAGTTCAGGACGAGGATGATGCCGATCATAATGGTCCAGAAGAAGATCGACAAACGGCGTTTCATCCGGATGTAGATGGTGAAGAAGATATAGGCGCCAAACGGGATCATGACCAAGGCAGCGACCATGAAGCGGTTCCAGAACAAGGTGCCCGGCGCGACGTTCATTTTCATCAGCAAGGAAGTCGAAGACCAGACCGCCATGCTGATCATCATGAACATGAACGATTTGATGAGATTGTCCTTCTTCGACAATCCCAGAATGATCAAAATCGTCAGGGCGAACGCTAACGAAAGACTGGGTAATCCCCAATACAATACGACCAGGAGTTGATCGATCATGAGAAGATCCCTCCCGACCCTTGGAAGGCGATTTTCAAGATCTCCGTCACATCGTAATGGGACGGATTGACTTTGCTGACTTTGTGCTTGATTGTGTTCTGATACTTCTGGATACTGCCTGAGGGAAGGACGGTAACCTTAAGGGGCTCGATCCCAAGCATTTTCCGCAAATTCTTGTAATCCTCATCGATGTATTTGAAATAGATTTCGAGGTTTTCCTTNNAGGTTGATGAACGGACGCTTTTCGCTGTCATAGGACTTGCGTGCGAACCACTGGTCGATGTGCAAATGGGAAAGATGCAACACTTCCGTGATCGTAGCTTCGGTGATCCGGGTGAATCCGGCCAGGTCGATGATCGGATCGATACGGTCGACATAGCGGAAATGCGGAAGCATGATGCCGTCTTCCGGACGGGACATGGACTCGCATTTAAAGATATCCCCGATGCGATAACGCGCGAAGGCTCCGCCCTTCAGGGTCGTGATGACGATTTCATAATATTCGTCTTCCTTGATTTCATCCATCAAGTACGTTCGGCATTGATATTCAGGGTCTTCAAGATTCTTGTAGAATTCGCCCATCGGGATGAATTCGTAGAAACAGACGTTGGGGAACATGATCAATCCGTTCTTACTCCACGATTCGCACGCGATGCAGGTCGCTTCGGTGCCGCCGAAAATCTCCAACGGTTTGATCCCCCAGAAGTCTTCGATCTTTTTCTTGAAGTGGGCCGTATCCGTCCCGGCACAAACAAAGCCTTTCAAATCGAATACGTCTTTGGGAAGCATCGGTTTGTGGCTGATCTTACTATTGATCTTAGCTTTCGCGAATTTATAAAGCATGCCGGGTTTGAAGTTCATGATCTTGATTTTCGAACCCTTCCCCCCTTCGGAGAATTGTTCGCCCATCCGTACGATGACGCTACTTAAGCCGTAGAAAAGGTCGATCCCCTTTTCCATGCCCATCCTAAACCCTTCTTTATTGCGTTGTCCAAACGACATCTTGTTGCCTTCTTCGATCGAAGGAAAGAAATTGACGCTGTATTCACCTTGGATGGTATAGGGCAATAAGCCTGTGATATAAGGCAGAGGGGCCATTCCGTTGAGGAAATTCATCCCTGGCTTCAAGTTGAACTTCCCTTTTTCGGTGCTCGACGCCAAAATGAAACAGGTCAGGCAGATTTCCCGATGGTAATTGATCATGGTTTCCGTATATGGGGCGACCTTGACGGGCGCCAACCCGCCTTCCCACGTCGTCTCGATCCAGACGACCGCGTTGGAAGGAAGCACATTGTTGTTTTTGGAAAGAAGAAACTCGGCATAATCTTCATATTTGGTCAGCGGAACCATACGTCTGAATTCTTCGACGGTCCGCGGACGCTGACCCTTCATGATCTTCAAGCCCAGTTCGCAATTGGCGAACAGCTCGACCTGCTCCATCAGAAGGCTACGTTGAATGGTCATGTATTGAGAAAGCGACAAGTCTAAAAAACTGCAATATTTTTGCCAAATTTCTTCATATTGCTTGTTTCTTAGCATTGCGTCGAAATTCATGCTGCTTTCCCCTCTCAAAACGAACGGATGCAATTACGGATCTGCTTGATCCCGAAAAACAAGAACGGTGTGGATTTGCGGTATTCCGCATACCCAGGAAGCGTCTTCTCGAAAAACCAGAAATCCTGCATGGTGACATGCAGTACGTCGAGGAGTGTCCACACGATCCCAGCGACCAACAGATCCCCGCTGCCGGATGCCAAAGACGCAAAAAGATAGAATGCAAAGAACCCCCAGACACCGGGATGGCGGCAAAGCGCATACAGTCCGGTATCGACGACTTTCATGGGGCGAGTGCCTTCTACATAGGTGGTATCAAACGGTAGTGCGAAGAACAATGCATAGAACATCTCGGCCGCTCCGACGATCGCCAACACCCAAAACCAAGGCTGAGCCGGAAACGAGAATTCCATCGGTCGGGTGAAAAGCAACACTCCGGTCGATGTCGCCAACAAGAGGCAACCCAAGGCGAAACTGAGATTGAAAACCGGATGGATGGGTTTGATCTTATGAAGGTCAAACAGGGTGAGTATTCCGAATGCCAGTGCTCCAAGTCCGATCCACATCATTTCGATCACCTTCAGCCATCTCGTAAGTTCATTATAGACGCGATACTAGTCGGCTTCAAGATGAAAAGTTACACTAGTGGAGCATTATTTGCATTCTTTTTCATTTTTTCGTACACAATCCGACGCGTTACCATCGGTGAAGAACGCTGATAGGCTTCGTTGAGGAAATTGAAATAACTGCCGGGTGTGATGAGCCCGTTGAGTCGAACGAGTTCCAAACCCTTGAACTGGACGAAATGATCGGCCAGCAGGACGCAGTTCGTACTTGCGAAGAAGTAGGTTTTGAACTTCCCGTTGGTGAATTTGTAGAACTTCGCCCCGGTGTTTTTATAAATGCGGGATGAATAATCGTTGATCGAATCATCCATGAAACACCGCGGATACCATGGCTCCGTCCGTTCCAGCAGACCGATCACCCTTTCCTCCATAAGCTTGATCTGTTGGAGGTTGAGTTTCAAAGTGAAGGCGACGATCGTCTTATTCTCCCCCGTGATCGAGTATTCGATGAAACGTTTCCGATTCGCTTGGATTAGAACTCCGTCGCCGTAGGTACCGTTGAGATGACGGTTCAGAGGATCATGGAGGCCGTAGGAAAAGATGAAATCGCGATAACTGACATCCACATGCCCCAACCCTTCCTTATTCCCTTCCTTAAGATGGATGAAGATTTCAAGTTCGTCCTCCGCTTGCGGATCATCGACATTCTGACGGAAATCGATCGTTCTCGATGAAGGTTTGTGGAGGTCTTTGTAGATGCGTGAAGGAAGAAGGACGGAGATAAACATCGGTAAGGGGAAATGAAGGAAAATCTTATAGCGGTCTTTGAGAAGATCGTTGAGGAGAAGATTGATGCCCGAGAACAACTGCATGCTACCATAGAACATAAGATACGCGCTCGCGACATAGGTCAAGCGTAGGACGCCGGGTAAGGGATCAAGGATCAGCAGCATCGCGAAGATGAACGTGATGAAAGCGTCCAGAAACGCCCAGATCCGATTGTAGATTTTATCCACATGGAAGTTATACCAGGTGATGAACTTGACGACCGCGCTCAACAAAGCCCATAGACCATAGAGAAAAGGGATCATCGCGCCGAAGAAGATCGGGAAATTCAACACTAGGAGAAACAAGATGAAGATGAAGGTACCGTAAAGCACGCCATTGGTCCGCTTATTCCGGTCTTTTTCCAGAATCCCGGTCAACACGCGGCTAGCGCTAAGGCCGAGGATCGCGAAAAGATTGATCCGATACAACAGGTCGATCATCCATTGCGTCCGGATCAGCAGGATGCTGCCAAGTACGATCAATGTCAAACCATAGAGAAGCACGGAAATCGTTTTGATTCTTTCTTTCAGCATGGTCCACTTCCTTCTTGAACCATTGTATCACTTGGTCGTTCTTTATCAAGAACGATTTCGATTCCTTTCTCTCCCCTGCTTTGATATACTGAAGCAAGAGGTGATCCGATGACGATACGAAAAGATGAAAAATTCGACGATCTGTTTGAAACGATCTTGAAACTGGAAACAGTGGAAGAATGCTATGCGTTTTTCGACGATTTGTGCACGATCGGGGAGATCACGGATATGCGCGATCGATTGGAAGTGGCCAAGCTCTTAATGATGGGTGAAACCTACGAACAGATCGAACACAAGACACGGATGAGCAGCGCGACGATCTCACGCGTGAACCGATGTCTGCAACACGGCAACGGCGGATACAAAAGCATGATTTTGAAAGCGAAAAAATAATTTCGCTTTTTTATGCTTTATCTCTTTACTTTGTTAAAGTGTTAAAGTATAATGGCACCTATACAGAGAAAGAGAGAACATGTATGAAAAAATTATTGACGATGATCCTGGTGGTGATGCTGAGCGCATGCGCCGCCAACACAACGAAAGACACCAGCTTGAGCGACCTTGAAAAGGCAGGCAAACTGGTTGTCGGCTATACCGAATATCCTCCGATGGGATTCACCGAAGACGGCACCGTCACCGGCTTCGACATCGAAATCGCCAAAGAAGTCGCAGAACGTCTGGGTGTCGACGTCGAATTCCAAATCATCGATTGGGACGCCAAAGTATTGGAATTGAACTCCGGCAACATCGACGTGATCTGGAACGGATTGACGATCACGGAAGACCGTGCGAAAGAAATCCTCTTCTCCAAGCCTTATTTCGATAATCGGATCGTCATCTTGACCTTGGGTTCATCCACCGTCGATGCGATCTCCGAGTTAGGCGGACTGAAAGTCGGCGTCGAAATCCAAAGCTCGGGGCAAGCCGCCCTTGAAGGCAACGCCGTCTTCTCTTCCTTGGATGAAATGGTGAAGTACACGACCATCACCGAAGCGATCCTGGATCTTCAAGCCGGCGGGATCGATGCGATCGTCGCGGATGAAATCTTCGCCCGTTACGCCGTCTCGAAAAACCCCGAAGGATACCGTGTCGCCGATGAAGTCTTCAATTCGGAAAACTACGGCATCGGTTTCAGACTCGAAGACAAAGCCTTGCGCGACAAAGTCGATGAGATCCTCGATGAAATGTCCGAAGACGGCACAGGTTCCGCCATCTCGGTCGAATGGTTCGGCGAAGACTTGTTGCTGCGCTGATATGGAATACTGGCTCGAAATCCTTCCCCCGATCGCCCAAGGATTCAAAACCTCGCTGACCGTCTATCTCCTGACGATGGCGCTGGCTTTGCCCTTGGGCTTAGTCTTGGGTTTACTGGCGGATATGGTGAAACCGGCGCGACCGATCATCGGCGTGTTCACCTGGATCATCCGCGGTACGCCGTTGCTCTTGCAACTCTATGTGACGATGTATGCGATCCCCTTGTTGATTCCGATGCGGATGGACCGATTCTTCGCCGGTACCGTCACCTTCGTCATCAACTACGCCGCCTATTTCGCGGAGATCTTCCGAAGCGGACTGGCGATCATCCCGCTTGGACAATGGCAGGCAGGACAAGTATTAGGGTTGAAGAAGCGTGAAATCATCTTCAACATCATCCTCCCGCAAATGTTTCGCAATACGCTATTACCGCTCATCAACGAAGCGATCACGCTGGTCAAGGACACTTCCCTGCTTGCCGCCATCGCCATCGGTGAAATGCTTCGCAACGCCAAGGAAATCGTGGGCAAAGACCTGCGGGTCGACGCCTTGGTCATCGCGGGGATCTTCTATCTCTTGTTTAGCTTCATGGTCGTATCCGTCGGTAAACGTCTAGAGAAGACATACCTGAAACAAATGTAGGTGGAACCATGCTGAAACTTCAAAACATTACCTATGCCTATGATCAAGAGCCGATTCTGAAAGGGATCGGGTTTTCGGTCAACGAAGGCGAAATCCTCGGGATTCTGGGTCTGAGCGGAAGCGGAAAAACGACCTTGCTTAAGATCATCAGCGGGTTGCTTGTCCCCGATGAAGGCGAATACCTGATCGAAAACCAACCGGCGTTCATCAAGCAGAAGAAGTCGGACAAGGTCGCCAGCGAACTCGGTGTCGTTTTCCAGCAATTCAATCTATTTCCGCACCTTAGCGTTCTGGACAATTTGGTCATGCCGTTGCGACTGCGGACCAAAAAGCCCAAGAGCGAATGCATCGCAACGGCGGTCGAACTCCTGGATGTCCTTGGGTTGAAGGACCAAATCGCGAAATTCCCGTACCAGTGTTCGGGGGGTCAACAACAACGGATCGCGATCGCGCGGGCGTTGGTGTTGAATCCGAAAATCCTGTTGATCGACGAACCGACGTCATCTTTGGATAAAGAAAACACCAAGAAAGTCGAAGAATTGCTGAAGTCGCTCCATGGACGTGGATTGACTTTGATCATCATCACCCACGACTTGCCATTCGCGCAGGCGATGTGTCAACGCGTCATCGAACTCAGTGAAGGAAGAGTCGTTTTCGACGGGTTGGCGGAGTCTTATTTCAACGCCTGATTTCACGAGAATTTCATCCCGTTCACGGTTGCTTTGGTTGAGTCGTCAAGAAAGTTACGTTATACTGTAAGTAACAACTTGACAACGGACGGTGTTGTCAATGATTGTTCTCTCTTCAATCGTTCTCAACCCCATCCTTAACAAACATCTCTTCATTCCCTCCAAAAATCGGCGGTTGAGAACCGAAACAAAAATAAAAGCGAGTCATTCGCTTTTATTTTGCGTTCAACGGGATGGTATACTATCCGTATGGAAAATTTCGTCACCCAACTCCAGCGTTGGTATCTTGAAAACTGCCGTGAACTCCCCTTCCGTAAAACGCGCGAGGGATATTCGGTATGGGTCAGTGAAATCATGGCCCAACAGACCCGCATCGAGACGATGCTGCCCTATTATGAACGATGGATGGACCGTTGGCCGACAATACAAAGCCTAGCGGACGCGCAGGAGGGCGATGTCTTGAAGATGTGGGAGGGCTTGGGCTATTATAACCGTGCCCGCAATCTTCATAACGGGGCGAAAATGCTCGTCCAAGAAGAAAACGGCGAATTCCCGACTTCCTATGCGCAAATCCTGAAGATCCCCGGGATCGGCCCGTATACGGCCGCGGCGATCGCATCCATCGTCTATGACGAGAAAGTGGCGGCGATCGACGGGAATGTTTCACGGGTCGTGTCCAGGTTGATGAAGATCGAATCCGAGATCTCAAGCGCATCCGCCCAAGCGATCGTCGACGACAAGATGAAAGATTGGATCGACGGATCGATCCCCCACGTATTCACGCAAGCGATGATGGAGTTGGGGGCGTTGGTTTGTACGCCGAAATCGCCGGATTGCGATCATTGCCCTGTGAGGGAACATTGCCTTGCCGATCGGGACAAAACGGCAGAGCGATATCCGATCAAAAAGGCGAAAGCGAAAGTTCCCACCGAGAAGTACGATTGTTTCATCATTATGGATAACGACGGGAAAATCGCAGTCAGCGGCGAAAGCGATGACGGGTTGATGGCGGGGTATTACCGTTTCCCCGTCGCTTCCCAGATCGATCTTGCATCGTTGAAAGACATCGAGCGCATCGAGTCGCAGAAACATGTGTTCAGCCACAAAGTCTGGGAAACGACGTACTATCGCGCCAAAACCGACGTACCGTTTGCACCCCTGTTATGGGTAAGCGAGGAAGAGCTTGAGGCACTTCCCCTGATTACCGCGCATCGTAAATTCCTTAAGAAAACAAGACAGGGTTGAACCTGTCTTTTTAGATGAGTTTATCGATTTCTTCCTTGATCGTCCCCAACACGCCTTTCATCGCCATCGCCGATTCGATCTCGCCCCACTTCTCGTTGGCGGTTCCGTAGCCGACTTCGATGCATTGGTCCCCTTTTCCGACATCGAAGATCGCGATGTTGCTGACGTCGACGTTGACGTTGTAATCCGCGAGTTTCTTGGCACGCGTATTGATGTCTTTCGCCATGATCGTGATGATGCGCGTCGCCACGTCGATCAACTGCGAACTTTCCTGATATTCCACCTCGTTGTCCAAAGAAACCGAAAGGATGCGGTTGCATCGAAGCGTTCGTAAGGGTGAAACCGGCAGGTTCATTTTGACTCCGCCGTCCACCAGCTGCATCTCCAGCAGTTTCTTGGTATTAAAGACGATGGGTACGGTGCAGGACGCACGTACGGCATCCGCGAGTCGGACATCCGAAACGATGATCCACTCTTTTTTATTGGCGAAGTAGTTGGGCACATTGGTGAAGATGACCAGCTTGTCGCTGATCAGATCGACCGCGGTGATCACCAAGGGCATCTTGACATCCATCATCATCGTGACGTTGAATTGATCCAACTGTTTCTGAAAAAGCGTCTCCATGATTTCCGCATCGATGAACCCGTCGGCCTTGTTTTTCGCAAACGGCAACACCCTGAGATTCGGGCGCAGGAAAACCTGCTTGTCGATGAACTGTTTCTCCAATTCAAGCATGATTCTCGTCAATTCTTGTACGTTTGCCCCGCATGCGGTCAGCGCCGCGATGACCGAACCCATGCTCGTTCCCGAGATGCAGTCGATTTTCAGGTTTTTCTGTTCAAGTACGCGTAATACGCCGATTTCCACATAAGCTTTCATCCCGCCTCCGGATAAGGCGACTCCCAGTTTCCGTTTCATGGCATCACTTCCTACGTCTATTGTAGTTCGAATCGAAAAAAGAAGCAATGATGCTTCTTAATCGTTGGGATAGTGTTGTAATGTTTCGCTGTATTCGGAGAGTTCGTAGTCGATCCAGCGTCGATGGTCTTTCATGAGTAGATCATGCGCGGCCTGCGGACCGTCGGTCCCTGCCGGATAAGGATGGAGTTTGATCAAGCCTTCATTTCGGGCATCGCTTATGACTTGTGCGAACTGCCAAGTCGTCTCGACCTGCTGCCATGATGTGAACAAGGTGTCGTCCCCTGACATCGCCTCATCCAACAAGCGTTCATACGCTTCCGGCGTGTTGATGCGGTTGTCGAAATTGCAGGACTGGCAGAAATCCATCGAGACGCGTGAAATTTCGCTGCCGTACCCCGGTTTTTTCGCATTGAAGCGGAAATAAATGCCCTCTTCCGGCTGGATTTTGATAAGCAACAAATCCTGGGAAGGATTCTGTGCGGCGAACAGGTCGTTGTGCTGACGCTTGAACCCGATCACCACGTACGTCGCCCTCTGACGCAGACGCTTCCCGCTACGGATATAGAACGGGACGCCGGTCCAATTGGGATCTTTCAAGGTGACATGCAAGGCCGCGAAGGTTTCGGTCAGCGAATCTTTCGCAACCTTCTCTTCGTCGGTGTAGGCGATCCATTTGTGATCCCTGCTTGCGACGTATTGACCCAACACCAGGCTCTGGGTAATCTCTTCTTTGCTTAATCCTTCGATGTTTCTTAGTACTTGGATTTGTTTCTCACGGATGTCTTTCGCATCCAGACTCTTCGGGGCTTCCATCGCGATGAGGGAGAGGATCTGGAAGAGATGGTTTTGGACCATGTCCTGCAATGCCCCGGCTTGGTCGTAGTAGGGTCCCCGGTTCTCGACGCCGACCGTTTCGGTGGCGCTGATCTGGACGAAATCGATATGGTCTTTGTCCCATACCGATTCGAACATCCCGTTGGCGAAACGCAAGGTCATGATGTTTTGGATCATTTCCTTGCCGAGATAGTGGTCGATGCGATAGACGTTGGCTTCGCCGAAGATCTCCGTCATCGTACGGTTGATTTCACGTGCGCTTTGCAGGTCTTTCCCGAACGGCTTTTCGACGATGACGCGATGTCCGGTCGCGTCGTCCAGGATCCCGGCGTCGCGAAGGGATCGCGCGACCTTTTCGAAATACTCCGGTGCGACCGCCAGGTAATAGAGGTGCAGGGAGGCTTGGATGGTTTCATAATCCTTCTTCAGGATAACGTATTGCCCCGGATCGCTCATGTCCATGACGACGTATCGGACATGCTTCTTGAATGCGTCGTACGCTTCTTGGGTGAAGTTGAACCGCACGCCTTTTTTAAGCCAAGGCAATGCGATCTCGAGGTATTGTTCGGTCGTATAGTTTTTCCGTCCCACGCAAAGCAAGACGAAATCTTCCGCAAGACGGTTCCTGTGCGAAAGGTTATAGAATGCGGGTAGGAGTTTCCGGTAGGTCAGGTCGCCGGTCGAACCGAAGATCGTAAATACTGTTCGTTGTTGATCACTCATTTTCCGTCCCCGGGAATTGATGGTGGAAGAACCCGTCGCGATCGGTCCGCTGATAGGTATGCGCGCCGAAGAAATCGCGCTGCGCCTGGATCAGGTTGGTGTGATAGCGTACGGTACGAAACGCATCATAATAAGAGATGGCGGCCGCGAAGGCGGATACGGGGATGCCGTTGGCGATGCTTAGGCCGACCACTTCGCGCCAATCTTGTTGGGCGTCGCGGACGATCTTGGCGAAATAATCGTCAAGCAATAGGTTTTCAAGTTGCGGGTTCTTTTCATACGCCTCGGCGATCCGATTGAGGAACTTGGCGCGGATGATGCAACCGCCTCTGAAAATCTTGGCGATCGCTTTGTAGTCGAGTTCCCAGCCATATTGTTTGGCCGCGGCTTTCAACAAAGAAAACCCTTGCGCATAGGAGACGATTTTGGACGCGTAAAGCGCGCTTTTCACTTTTTCGACCAGAAGTCCGCGATCGGCGTAAAGGTTCACGTTTGGTCCCGTCAACTGCTTCGAGGCAAGTTCGCGTTGTTGGTCAAAGGCGGAAATGAAACGCGAATTGACCGCCGAGGAAATGACGGAGACGTCGATGCCCAGATCCATGGCTTCCTTGCTAGTCCAGATACCCGTGCCCTTTTGACCTGCCGTATCCTTGATCACATCGATCAGATCCGCATCGCTTAAGTCGTCTTTTTCCTTGAAGATGGCGGCCGTGATTTCGATGAGGTAGCTGTTTAACTCCCCTTGGTTCCACTGTGTGAAAATCTCGCCGAGTTCCTGATTGGTGAACCTACCCAGTTTACTTAAAACACTATACGCTTCCGCGATGATCTCCATGTCCCCGTATTCGATCCCGTTGTGGACCATTTTGACATAATGACCCGCCCCGTCCGATCCGATATAGGTGGTGCAGGCTTCCCCTTCGGCTTTTGCCGCGATCGCCACCAAGACATCCTTCACCAATTCATAGGACTCTTTACGACCTCCCGGCATGATCGCCGGTCCTTTTCTCGCCCCTTCTTCGCCTCCGGAAACGCCCATCCCCATGAATCGGAAGCCCTTTTCTTCCAATGTTTTCTGACGACGGATCGTGTCTTGGTAATACGAATTCCCGGCGTCGATCAAAAGATCACCGGGTTCAAGGTAAGGCAGAAACGCGGCGATGGTTTCATCGACCGCCTTTCCCGCTTTGACCATCAATATCATCTTGCGCGGTGTCTCAAGCGAAGCGACGAACTCTTCCGCCGTCTTTGCGACGACGATGTCCGAATGCGGGTTTTCGCGGGCGACATCCTGCGCCGTCGATACCGTACGGTTGAAGATGGAGATGGAAAAACCGTGGTCGCTGATGTTTAGCGCCAGGTTTTTCCCCATGACGGCCATGCCGACGATTCCGATTTGTTGTTTTTTCATTGTATTGCCCTCTGTTATTTATTGTAACCTAGCATGCAAGACAATAAAAGGATTTCGCCATTATTCGCGGTTTTGATGTTCATCCACCAAGAGATACGCAAACCAGTGTTTTTTCATCTTTTTCAGCGTCAACGTCGGCGGAAACTCACCTTCCAACAGTTTCTTTTGAAACGGACGGATCATGCAGGGAATCATGATGAATGCCTCTTGAGTCCGAGGAAGATAAAGAAAAGGTTCGCGTAGCAGATAATCGTCGCCCCATCGGCAGTATGCGGTTATGGGTTTCCAGTCCGCCTTCGATTTTCGCCGTCTTCGCAGGACATCCCGCTCGAGTTGAGCGAGGGTGGACGGACTGAGCGAAGAGGCGGAGCCTATGCCTTCGTTTGAACCGGAAATCCTTTTGACTAAATGCGAAGCATAGTTGTCGACCATCGATTGTAGAAGTTCTTCCTGCTGTTCATCCGGATACAAGAGGATACGTGCTGTTTTCATGGTTCACCCCTCCGTAGGTACGAAACCAAAGGAAAATCACCTAAAAAAACTCTTCCTTAGGTGGAAGAGTTAGTCTTGAGGGGTTTTGATTCGTCCTTCTATAATGTCCATGAACTGATGATATCGACCGTATCCGTCCAACATGTGGGCGGGGAGTTGCGTCAGGTCGTTTCCCGGAAATGGGTTCCCTTCGATCAAGAGCGGTCCTTTTTCCGTGACGCAGACGTCCCATCCGACGATGCGGATGCCCTCGACGACACGCGCCGCCTTACGGCAGAGTTCCTTGACTTCATCGAACATCGGCATCTGTGCGCCGACGATCGCCGTACCGGTCAAAGGATGAAGTGTGGCGGGATGACCGTCCTTGTCGACGGCGACCAGGGGGTNNACCCGCCGCTGTTCAGATTATCCACGTGCTTTCCGTTACCGATACGCAGGTAGACACAGGGGATGTGGACGACATCGTCGACCACGATGGTCATGACACGCAACGTGTTGACCGAAAATGGATGGATGGCCGCAAGCACGGGATGTTGGATGACCAATTCCTCGATCAACCCGATGTTTTTGTTATGAAGATCGTCAAACAACGATTGTGCATCATGGTAGTCCGAGATCTTAAGTTTATGGATCCCTTTACCGCAACTTCCGTTGAGCACCTTACCGATGATATACTCGCGGCCTTCGACGAACTTCCAAACATCCTCGACCGTCGCGTTTCGCAGATCTAAAAAATCACGGTGGATGAAATCCTTGAACTTCTCATCGAAATCCGCTTTGTTTGCGAGTTGATTCCAGTTTTTGGGATCATTCAACCGACGGATCATGGTATTCAATCTTCCGCGCGTGATGTAGGAATCACGTTGTTTGGCATTGAGTCGATAGAATTGGAAAATATCATATTCGATATATCCGCTTTGGTAGACAAGTCCGCAATAAATCATGTCAAAGAAGAGAAATATGCCGTTCTTCTTCGACTTTTTCTTGACGCTTTTCCATGTTTCGATGAATGCGCCGTAATTCATCCGGGTTATCAATCTGACTAGAAATGGGGTTTTCATCGGTTCACCTCGTTTATCCTATTTATCATACACTATTTGACGTGGAAATTGAGAAAGGAAATCCCAAGAAGTTCTTGGGATGACTCATTCTATCTTTTTTTCAAGGCTGCGTTCAATGCCAAAATCCGCTGCATTTCGTTGTATACGATCATGTAGGCTTCGTCCACGCCCATCCCGGGTTTCGCCAGGATTTGGACCGGCGAGGTCGCCATGGCGATGTGGACGCAGGCTTTCGCACTGATGTCGGTTTCGTTACATGTCCCGCCTTGATAGGCGCCGATGCCTTTTTCTTTACAATAAAGCACGGCTTCCACGATGTTCTGCACCCCGCCCAAATCCGGCGTTTTGATTTGGACCATGTGTCCGGCACGGTTGTCGGCGAAATACTTGATGTCCTCGAGGGTGTTGCACCATTCATCGGCGACGATTTCCACGTCGATCCCTTTTCGATCGAGCATCGCCGTGATTCCCCTGAGTCCGACCATCGTGGCTTCACGGTCGTCGAAATCCACCGGGCCTTCGATTCTGAGCCGATACGTTCCGCTGGCTTCCCGTAGTGTCGCGATATAGTCGCACATCTTCTCATAATCCCGACCGAAGATCGCACCGAAGGTACCGTAGACATCGATATGGAGGACGGGATGGTAGGATTCATCCGTTTTGAACTCGTCGATTCGTTTTCTTAGCCAACCGACATAGTCAAGCAGGATTTCACCGTTGAGACCGAGTTTCTTCTCGACGTTGTTGATGAGGGCGTGCGGTAGAACCTGGCTTCCCTTGATGATCATCTTGTCGACGTTGTCATAGCGGTTGTCCCCGCTTTGGCTGAAGATCGGAATGAGGGTTTCGCTGACGGTGGTCCCGTATTCCTTCGCGACGATGTTGGCCATCTGCGTATGGTTCGCTTTGGCGACCGCGTCCAGCAGCGCCTGGGTGATGCCGTAGCGAAGCGCGGTATGGATCAGTCTCCCCTCATAAATGAAGGAATCGAATTCTTTCGCCAACTCTTTGAATGAAAGCAGTTCCCGTCCGACCAACAAGGGTTTCAATCCTTGTTCCACGACCGGTTCGAATTCCTTCGCCAAAAACAAGGGGTCGCGCCCTCCGCATCCGCTATACTGCACGGCGCAGCAATCCCCCATCGCGACTTGTCCGTCTTCCAAGATAAGCAAAATGGTCAGCGATTCGCCGGCTTGGCGAATGCTTGTAAAACCTGACGTCACGGGATTCCCCAAATAGAAATTCCCGTCGGATTTCGCTCCTTTTTTAATGGCTTTTTGGTCATCGAAGAAGAACCCCGTTCTTCCCCGGCTTGTGACAACATCGATGATTTTCATGATTTCCCCTATCTCGGACGTCCGACGAGACGTCCCTTGCTTACGGCGTAAATGTCGTCGATGACCATTTGGAAACTGACGTCGCGACGCTCGACGTCGGCTCTTTCTTGTAGTTTTTGGCGATGGAACGCTTTGATGTCTTCGTCGAACGGAAGATTACCGAAATCCAAGAAACGGATCGCCCCGTTGTTGTCGCGGGCGGGAAGGGCTTTGTTGGCGTTGCATTGTGCCGGGGCGAACGGGACGTCGATCAAGCCGGCTTCAAAACCACGGAGTGCGCTTAGGCCGAAATCGTTGTTTCCGAGTTTCAACACCGCTTCAAGGATACTGCGGGTTTCTTTTTCGATGATGTCCATCTCGGCGACCAATAACGGCGTTTCGACGGCGATCTGGTCTTTCAGCATCACGGTGAGTTGTTTGGAGGTTTTCAATCCGTTGGCGTTGGCTTCCGCGGTCGGTACGCCGAACGCTTCATGCGGGGATTTGACGATGACTTTGGTGGCACCGGACAAGACGGCGGTCGCGGCGCCCCAGCCGATGACCGCGTAGGCTTTGGCTTCGTCTTGCGGGAATCCACCCATCCATTGGTGGAAGACGGTCGATACGACGACATCGCGGTAACCGAAACGGCCGAGGTATTCTTTCGTCAGTTTTTCAAGCGTGCGGATTGCGGCGATGTCCTGGTTCTGGTTCCCGCATTGTCCATATCCCACGGTGATGCATTTGCATCCCTGTTGTGCCGCCAAAAGGCTTTCCAGAATCGCGACGCTGTGTGAAATGCAAGGCGGGACCAACGTGCCCGTCAAGGGTCCGAAGGGTTCGCGGTTGATGCGTATCCCCTTTTCTTCATAGTAGCCGACCAAGCGGTCGACATATTGCCAATCCGTGATCGTTTTTTCCAGGGAATTGTTTTTTCCGTAAGGGATATTATAGGAGATCCCCCCGCCTTCGAAGGAGGTGAATCCTCCCGCCAGGGTGATTTCGGCCAGCAATCTTGCATCGGGGGTTCCGTGGCGGACTTGTAGCGGAACATTCAGGCTTTCGACGATGTTGCGGCAAACGGATACGCCATGGTTGACGGCCGGGAAGCCGTTTAGGAGCGATTTACCTGTACGCACGCTTTCATCGATGCCGGTCTGCGCTTCGTGATAGCGGTTGTGTCGCGTATAACTGTCGATGGTCGTCGGTAAAAGATCCGCCGTCCCTTCGTCCTGCAGGTGCTTGAGCAGTTTGATGTGTTCGGCCGGGAGTGCGACGCCGGCACGGGGTTGCACCAAGGTTTCTTTCTCCACGATCGCTTTCGCCAAGCGTGCGCTAAAGCGCTTCTCCGCCTGGATCGAGGCTTGGTAGGCGATGGCTTCGTCCAGGACGACTTCTTTCCCCGTGATCCATTGATTCAAGACTTCCTTGCGCATTTCCAAGAACGCGCGGGTTGGAATTTTTCCGTTATTCATCGTTGAGTTTCTCCACATTTCTCTTGAGTAGACGTAAGACAACATCGGGATGCCGGCTTGCCAGTAATCCAAGGCAGCTCACCACATAGTTTCGATCCAGATAGGCATCGATTTGAAGCGGCAAGAGGACTTCAGGGTGCGACGCCTGTGATATCGCATTCTTCAGGATCTTCTCCGGGGTTTTTGAATGAAGGATCGGTCCGCCGATCCCGATCAGGATGCGCACATCGCGCAGGTCTTTACCGGATTGGTAATAGCCGACCCCCATCGGGGTATACGAGGTTTCCATCCGACCGGCATGGCGTTGACATGCGATCTCGCAACACCAGGCGGCGAGTCGGGAATCTTTTTCCGTGTCGAAGGAATCGATCTTGCCTTCTTCGATCTTTTGGACATAGTCCTTCATCCCGTCATCGTCGACTTCATCCGATTTCAATTCATAGACGCTATGCGCGTTGAATCGTACGCCCAAATCCCCTTCCACGCTTCGTTTCTGCAGCGGTTCCTTGAGCCCTTTGTATCCCACGTTGTCTTTCACGACGAACTGTTTGTTCATACTGTAGACGTCGGTGGTCGCACCACCGATATCGACGGCCATCAGGTCGCCGATCCCGTTTTCGTTCTTTGTCCCGCTGGAAAGTAGTTTCAGTGCTTCCATTACGCTATAAGGGGTCGGGAGGACGATCTCCTTGATGAGTGAATTCAGTTCGCTCAACCCTTTGGCTTTGACGATCGTAGAGAGGAAGAGATCGCGGATCTTGTCGCGACATTCCTCGACTTCCAACACACCGTAGACCGGCATGACGTTGGGACAACAAGTCACTTCAAACCCACACTTGGTCAAGATATCTTTGACTTCATCCTGACAGGATTTGTTTCCCGCATAGACGACGGGGAACTTACGGTTCAGTTTTGATAGTTTGGAAGCGTTATGAAGCACGACGTCGCGGTTCCCACCGTCGGTTCCACCCGTCAATAAAAGAAGATCGCAACCGGAATCTTCGATTTGTTTGATTTCTTGATCATTCAGCATAAACGAAAACGCTTGGATGACTTTCGCCCCGGCGCTAAAACAGGCCAAGGTCGCGGCTTTCAACGTCAAGTCGGGGACCAACCCGACCGCGATCATCTTCAGCCCCCCCTTGGCGGAACTGCAGACCAGGGTCTGGTCGATCTTGACCGTTGATAGCACGTCTTTCATCCGGTCTTTGACCGCTTGGATGCCGATTGAAATATCCGTCGTCGCGGTGGTCAAAGCGCTCGCTTGGGCGAGGATTCTTTCTTGATTGATGTCGACGATGCAGCCTTTCGTATAGGTCGATCCGACGTCGAATAGGAGATACGTCGGCATATTACGCTTTGTTTTTCAGGTCCGCCGTCAAATCGCGGATCCCTTGTTCGATATCGCTACCGGGCGGATAGACCCGGTCGAACCCCATTTTCTTGAACTTCTCCTCCACGACCTCGAAGTCGCTTTTGCCGACCACCAGATTCCCCCCGACATAAAGGAGGACGTCGAGCCCGGCTTCCTTACACGCATCGCCTAAGCCCCGGCAATCCAGTTCGCCGTGTCCGTAGAGGCTGGAGACGATGATGGCTTTCGCATTGGTTTCGATGGCGGCGTCGACGAATTCCTTCTGGCTCACCATGACCCCCAGGTTCACGACGTTGAACCCGGCTTGGTTCATCGCATATTCGATGATCCGATTCCCTACCGCATGCACGTCGGCGCCGATGACGCCGATCACGACCGTTGTTTTTTCCATGGTTCTCCTTACTCCCCGAAATGGTTGATGCTGTGGATGTCGCGGATCGTTTCTTCCGTGACCATCCCGACCATGTCGTAGCACTCCCTCTGTTCATCATAGACATATTCGTCCAATAACCTGAAATTCTCGATTTGCGCGGTATGGGTCACATGAGTCCGCGGTCCGGTGCAGTATTGGACGATGTCGGTCCCGATCTTGATGTGGGTGGGATCGAGGTAGGTGATCGAAAGATCCTTCTTGATCAGTTGTTTGACTTTCTTCTCCAACACCGCCAAAGATATCCGCGGTTTTTTGGTGAAGGATAGGATGAATCCGTGTTTCACATCCCCATGCCCGTCGCATACCAAGTGATATTCGTTTTCAAGGATGTGGACCAACAAATCTTCCGCGCTATGCGCCATACGACGATAACGCAATGACTTAAAGACGGTGTTGCGGACATCCTCGGGTTCCGGTCCGAACAGGTTCGGACGGACGACGATGACTTCTTCGCCGATGCCGATCAGGATGTCGCCGTTTTTCCCGATCGAAGGATAGACGAGGTCGAAATGTTCGACCACCACCCGGCAATTCTCTTTCAACGCCGCTTTGACCGCATCGATCAATTCGTACATCTGGGTGAACGCCAGCTCGAAGCGGACGTCGATATGATAGGTGTGTGCCTTGAAATTCGCATTCTGGTAGTCGCGCATCAACGGCGAGGGTCTGACGTTGATGCCGTCGTCGTCGTTGGTGAGTTCAAGCCCTGGGAACATGCCTTTGATGCAAAGCGATTTCCCGCTACCCGCATCCCCGATGACCCCGATGAGTTTATCGTTGGGTTGAAGGTATTTTTGGCTGATCTGGTTCCCCAGATTCTGCAGTCGGATGCGTCCTCGAGGCGCGAAATAAGTCGCGTAGCGTAATTGTTCGATGCTGATGTTCATGCGTTCTTCTCCTTATGGGATCGGCTTACACGAAAAACCAAGATGGTTTCATCTTGATTTTCTGCGATGACCGTTTTGATGGTTCCTTGTCCGATCCGTCGTGCCATAGATGTCGATTCGCCTTTATTTCGCTTCGATCGGTTTGAAGCGTGCGTTGAAGAAACGCAGCATCGGGGGTTCGTAGACGAATTCAAGCCCTGTGATTTCGTCGCGGTGATGATAGAGGTCGATGACCGCATCCGCCACGACATCCATGTGCGCATAGGTATAGACGCGGCGCGGGATCGTTAAGCGTACCAGTTCAAGTTTGGGACGATGGTGATCCCCGGTTTTCTTGTCGCGACCGGCGGAGACGATGCCACGTTCCATGGAACGGACACCGGATTCGATATAGAGATGTGCCGCCAAGGTTTGGGCCGGCAGTTGGTCTTGGGTGAGATGCGGAAGGAATAAACGGGCATCCAGGAACACCGCGTGTCCGCCGACCGGACGAACGATCGGAACGCCGGCTTCCATCAAACGATCCCCGAGATAGGCGACCTGTTCGACGCGATGGGCGATGTAGGCGTAGACGACCGATTCCTTGATCCCGATCGCCATGGCTTCCATGTCCCTGCCGGCCATGCCGCCGTAGGAAGGCATGCCTTCAAACACGACGACCAGTTCTTTGACTCTTGCGAACAACTCATCGTCGTTCATGGCCAAGAACCCGCCGATGTTGACCATGCAGTCTTTCTTACCGGACATGGTGCAACCATCGCCGTAACTCATCATTTCTTGTAGGATCTCTTTGATGGACACATTACGGTATCCTTCTTCGCGTTTCTTGATGAAATATGCGTTTTCGACGCATCGCGTCGCATCGAAGAAGATATCGATCTTATGTTTTTTGCATAAGGCGCTGACTTCGCGGATGTTCTGCATCGACACGGGTTGACCTCCCGCCAGGTTCACGGTGACCGCCAAACAGACATAAGGAATCTTTTCCGCCCCGAATTCGTCGATCAACGCCTGGAGTTTGCGCAGGTCGATGTTCCCTTTAAAAGGATGTTCGGACTGCGAATCATGCGCTTCGTCGATGATGACATCCTTGAAGATGCCTCCGTTGGCTTCCTGATGGTAACGCGTGGTGGTGAAATACATATTCCCGGGGATGATGTCCCCTTGTTTGATTTTCAAACGGGATAAGAGATTTTCCGCGCCTCTCCCCTGATGGGTCGGCACCATGTGTTTAAACCCGTAATATTCTTTCACGGTGGCATCGAGATGAAGGAAATTGCGGCTACCGGCATACGCCTCATCGCCAATCATCATCCCGGCCCATTGCTTATCGCTCATCGCGGTCGTTCCGGAATCGGTCAGTAAATCGATGTAGACATCTTCGCTCTTGACTAAAAACGTGTTGTAGCCGGCTTCGATCATCGCAGCCTCGCGTTCTTCACGACTCATCGTCTTCATCATCTCGACGACTTTGATACGAAACGGTTCTGCGGGATAGTTTTTCATAGGCATCTCCTTTGGTCTACCTTTACTTTACTCACGCCTGTAAGCGCTGTCAATGAATCGGGGGAATGTAAATGATGATAATGCGAAAGAAAAGATGTAAGAAAAACATGCCGTGATACATTTCGATTCATCCATGAAAACAAAAAAACCGACATCTCGCGGACATCGGTTTGTGGCTTCGGATTATTCGCTTTCCGCTTCGGGTTTACGGATGTTCAGACCTGCGAAATTCAAGTCATAGACCACGCTCAGCACAGGTTGTCCTTCAATCGGATCCCCGACGAAGGCATTGTTGACCCCGGACTTATTGTTGGTCCCGGTGGCGACGACATGCCACTCGGCGGGGACCAGGATGTCGATCCCGGCGAATTCGGCATAGAGTTTCAGTTCGCCACGGTTATCCTTCAAGGTCGCCTGCGTGAAATCCAATTCCAGCCCGGTGAAATTGACGGCGATCGAATCCGATTCGAACTCGGCGTCAAGTTTGATGACCTCGCCTTTGAATTTCAGTTTCAAATTGTAATTCTTCATCTTCTGCTCGGTTTGGTACGACTTATAGGCAATCGCACCGGCTGCCGCCGCGGCTCCCAATACCCCAACGGCTTTGAGGATCGTTCTCTTTTTCATGACATCGACCTGCCTTTCTTTCATGATGGATGGTTACTTCTTCTTCATTACTTCTACTTTATCATTTTTAAACCGCACATGCCATGATAATGTTCTTCTTAATCCTTTACTTACAGGAGTCATTCATCGAAGAAGCAAGGGTTTGTCCGACAATCCGTCCCATGACCAAGCATTCCGTGACGGAACAACTTCCCAAACGATTGGCGCCGTGCGTGCATCCGGTGACTTCCCCGGCCGCATACAAGCCTTCGATGATCGTATCGTCGTTGGAAAGNNTTCATCCAGGGTTGGATGGATTTATGAAAACAAGGGTCTTCCCTTTTGCGCAGTCCTTCGTTATAAACTTCCATCGTTTTGACGAGAGCATCTTTTGGGATTCCATAATGGTCCGCAAGCGTTTTTAAATCGTCAAAGATCAGTACGATTTTCTTTTGGATCACCGACGCCAAATCCCAACCTGCATCCCGCACCGCCGTATCATCGGCGATCCCGANNAACTCATCCACAAAGCGTTCTCCGCTCTTTACATCGATCAATACGCCGTAGGAAGAAACGATATAGTCCCCGAACAGAGCGCCCTTGCCATAACCGTTTTCATCCGGCGTCGTCCAGGGGATACATTGGATGATGTCCAGGTTCGCCGTCTTCGCGCCGATGGACATGCAGGCTTGCAGGAGCTCGGATGTCGCGGAGCGCTTGTTGGTCGTAAGGATGTCGGAGGTCAGTTTCGGGTCGAGTCGCTGGCGAAACGAAACATCCGCCCCAAAGCCCCCCGAAGCGATCACGACCCCTTTACGTGCCAGGATGTCCCGATATTCCCCCTCATGCGGGGAAGTCATCGAATAACCGTCGATCACCCGTACGCCGACGACACGACGATGGTCGTCCACGATCAGGGAAGCAACGGACACGCCGAGATGAATCGGAACAGATAAGGACGCCAACTTCTCCTTCATTCGCAGGATCGTCGATACGCCCGAGATGTCTTCAGGCGTATAACAACGCGGGACGCTGTGCCCTCCGAAGAGATTGACACGAGGCTGGTACTTCACACCCAACACGTCTTTGGACCAAGCATACGCTTCCGCCGCGCGGTCGCATACCAAACGCACGATTTTTGGATCATTCAATCCTTCTCCCGATCGCATCATATCTTCAAACATCTTTTCCGCGGTATCGATGACACCGGCGTCTTGTTGTTCTTTTGTCCCCCAGGCCGCGATCCCACCATCGCTGATGATCGAATTCCCTCCGATCGCCTTCATCTTTTCCAGCACGATCACTTCGGCGTTTCCCGACGCCGCTTCGATCGCAACGCTCAAACCGGCGAATCCCGACCCGACGACGATGACATCCACGACTTGCGGTCGACTTGAAATTTCCATCATAACCTCCTTGTTGAACCTCTCGATTCAATGTTGACGAACACCCTTAATAATATTGACGCTCATATAGATTTCAGTGTCAAGCAGAATCGGAAGTTGACGTCCTCATTTTCTCGAACAAGCGTTGAAACGCATGCACTTTTTGTCAATATTTAGGAATGATTCGTGCTAAAATATAAAGAGAACGTGTGGGGCAAGAGGAAAGACATGCAAACAAAAACACAATCCATCGCCGTTTCCAGAATCAGCATCCTTTTGAAGTGCGGTGTTGTTCTTTCAAGCATCGGTGCGATCTTCTTTCAAATGTTCGAACCCAACTACAAAGGACTTCTTCCGATCCTCAAAGCGTTCACGATTCAAAGCAATCTTTGGATCGGCATCACCTGTCTGGTTTTCTTGATTCTCATCCTGAAATGGAAAGATGAATCGAAAATCCCCCAATGGCTGTACCATGTAAAATTCATGTTTACGGTCGACATCCTATTGACCTACCTGGTGTTCGCCGTTTTGTTATCCCCGTTGATGTCGCTTCGCTTCCTTACGTCGACGGCGAATTTCTTTCAACACAACCTGACCTCGATCTTGGCGCTTCTGGATTTTCTAATCACCGACCCAAAATTCGTTTCCAAGGGTAAGCATGTTTGGCTGAGCCTGCTTCCCACGTTAGCCTATGCGATCTACTTCTTCACGTCCTACGCGATCACCGGAATCATGCCGGTCGCATACTTCTTTCTCGATTACAAGAAACTGGGTTGGTTCACCATCGGCGATGCTGGTATCGGTGTCGGAATATGGACCCTTCTTTTGTGTGGATTATTGCTGATCATCGGGGTATTTGTCCTGAAGTTGAAGAAACTCTTCGATAAAAACCCGAAATGGACAGGCGTCGCAGTCATCGCGACCATGCTGGTGCTTTCCCTCTTTTTCGTCATTCAAAAGATGATTTCAGTCTGATCATTCGAGTTTCGACCAGAAATTGTCATCCGTTTTCTTGGAAAAATAGATTTGAATATTGTCTTTCGAATGTTCACAGTCTATGATGTTTTCAAGAATCATCGGGGGAAAACAATGAAACTGACTGAAATTCCAGTATTTCTATTCATGCTGTATGAATTACTAAAAATCGCCTTCTATGTCTCAATACCGATTCTATTGTTTCTGATTTTACGGGAAGTTCGAATCAGCAACGACGCTAGAAACAAGGTCGACTAAATACTTGCATAGGCTTGAACGGAGAAATTTTGTATAGTCAATGCATAGTCAGAGCCTTACAAAAGCATCAAAAAAGCCCCAGAAAGAACTTGTTCCCGTAAAACGGACAGAGTAGAAAAGCACTATTGAAGAGCTAGTTTCCTGAAAACCATCGGGGCTAGCTCTTTTGTTTGTTTTTGGCGTCTACGATGATTATAGTGATCAACGTAGTTGGATACAAGTTCTTTCGCACGAATACGAGTCAAACGTCGATGAAGATAGATGCATTCACATTTGAGGAGACTAAACCAGGATTCGATGGGGACGTTGTCTGCACAGCTACCTTGAGCGGAGACGCTATGAAGGATTGAATGCTCCTGAAGGAATGCGATATAGTCTCCAGAAGTAAATGTGAACCTTGATCCGAGTGAAGGATTAGACCTTCGCGTTGGCACAGAGTGAATGGTCAATGAAATTCAATAGACCAACCGATTTGATCCTTCATGTCGTTTAGTAGATCTGCATAATCCTAATTATGCAAAGTATTCCACTTGAGTTGCATCATTATATTCAGTTTGTAAGCATACAAGTAAAATATAGCGACTCAACAAAACTCGGCCTATTCCAAAGAATCGCTTACCGCAGGTTGGGCAGCGGTAACGTCGTTTTCGATAGAGGAGATAAGTTGGTTTATTGTAGAGCGGAACGTCTAGAACTTTCTGCTCACGGTAGTCGTGCACATAGCGTGTACTCGTACCACAACTGGGACAAGCATGACCTTGTATCGGAATCTCAAGATGAATGTAATTTGCTTCGCCTTCTGTTTGGAGTTCGACGACTGAGACACCTTTTAGTTCCATGAGTTTTATGATATTATCGTTGATAGACATAAGAGTGTTTCCTTTTAATGTGGTGTGACAATTACATTTTATCGGAAACATCTTCTTATGTCCTTTATTTTTTGTTTTGGACCTTCACCCCAACATTTATTCTAGAACCGAAAAAAGTTTGTATAGTCAATGTAAAGTCAGAGGTACAAGAAAGCATCAAAAAAGCCCCAGAAATGGGGCTTTACTCACCACTGGAGCGGATGATGGGATTGAAATGGTTTTCTTTCTATCTCTCTATTACCCTCTAAACCGCCCGAATTTCTACGTATTCATTCCATTCAAACGAATTCAATACGACTTTGTATAGCCAATTGTATAGTCAGTAACTGGATAATTACTAAAGTAAACGAATGGTTTTACCCGTCATTAGGAGTACCTGGTGTTCTCCTGTTATTCATCACTCAATTCATAAATAGTTCTCTAAAACTAACTGATGAAGCGGCTTTCAAAGAAATATTGTTCGATCACATCTACTTGCAACTGTCGGATCATGTGTCACAATGATCACGGTTTTGCCAACTTCTTTCAACAGTAACAAGAGACGAATGATCTCATCGCGATTCTGCAAATCTAGACTCCCGGTCGGTTCGTCCGCCAACACCAGCTCGCACGGTTTTAGTAGTAGTCGAGCGACTGCGATCCGTTGCTGTTCACCTCCTGAGCATTGATAGATGTATTTTTTCTCAAAGCCTTCCAATCCAACCTTTTTCAACGCTCCTGCGACTACATCCGCTTTGTTTATTTTTCGACGATTCTTAAGTGCAAGTGCAATATTATACTCGACCGTCTTATTGTCGATAAGAGCGAAGTTTTGAAACAGAAAGCCGATTTTGTTTCGCAGGATATTCGAAGCTTTTGAACTAAATGGACGGACATTGATTAAGCCAAATAACGTCAAGTCCCCATGATCTGGTTTGTCGAGAAGTCCCAAGATGTTTAACAATGTTGACTTCCCTGTCCCTGACTTACCCATGATCGCTACTATTTCGTTTGTTTCCACATTAAAGGACAGTCCATTTAGTACCTTCTGACTTCCATATGATTTAACTATTGAATTCGCTTCAACCAGTATCATGTATTTTTCTCCTACCCATTCTTGATGGATTCGATAGCTTGATTCTTTTCGTTTCGTAATAGATGAATCGAGGCGAGGACAAGATTGAGTAAAGCGATGCCCAAGGCATATACAACCGCTTCGATTAAGTGGAATTTCTGTAATAAAAGATAACCTCCCAACAGCATAAACAATATTGCATCTTGAATCACAATATAGGAGCTGCGTTGAATGAAAGAATACCCAACTAGATAATGCACAGCGATTTCTTTCCTATTGAGATCATAGAGTACGGTGATACCATGCAATATGATCAATATCAAGGCGGCTAAACTCTGTAGAAAGATAATGATGGAATAATAGGTCGCGATCGATAACTCAGTAATGGTTCGACGAATCGAACTCTCTTGACTGGTGAATATCCAAGTGTTCCCAAAGAGATTTGTTAGTTCATCACGTTTGAGAATCGCTTCAGTCGAGTTAATTGAATGATAGTAAAATCCTCCGGATGGCATATACTTAATTCCAGTTAACTTAACAACATCTTGAATTGATGGGTAAATTACAAGTAAAGGACTCCTATAACTGGCATGGAACATAGCGGTAAAATCAGGGATTCTATATTCAGTTTCAGTAACGATAATTTTACACTCAGTACAAACTGATTTATAAGTAAATCCAATGTTTCTCCTTCTGAACTGACTAACCAGCAGAATCGGCTCATTGATTGATTCAAGATCAATTTCTTTTATCTCCAGGGGATAGTATTTAAAGTAATCTTTTGTCATTTGAATATACATATAATTATCATATTTTCTTGAATCAGGTAACATTTCATCTGGAAGATCTTGTTCGTTATAAGTAATGAAAAAATCACTATTCTGAATACCAAAATAATTATATTGTAGTGATTGTTCAATTTGTTCTTCTTGATTACCGACAATACTAGCATTTGGATTAAGCCCACTTCGATTTATGTTTGATTTTATGATGTCCATATAATTAAGATACTCAACTAAACCAGATGATTGATCGATCGAATTTCGAGCATATCCAAGTAATTGGGGAAATAGGAAAACAATGAAGACGATCTTAAGTACAAAATTGAAATTTGAGATTGATTGGTTTATGCTCCGATTCTTGATGATACTTACCGGCGAAATAAAGAATACGACCAAACTTAGAACAGACAATAATATGAGAGTTAATCCGATAACCAGTAAAAAATAAAAACCAAGTTGTATGATGTATTCTTGTGTGTACCGATTTATGGTGCGAATTAGTATCCAATATGAAAATGTAAATGTCAAAATAGCACTAATTAAAGTAGTAAGAAAAAATGGAGTAAACAAATCATAGATAATCTTCCCAATCTTTTCTCCAAATGATTTGCGTAACGAAATCTCCTTCATATTTTTCGATACTTCCATGAGCAACAAGAGGACAAAAAGTAAAAACGAAATGAGTAGAATTTCGTTTCGAGAAGACACATCATTCGTTTCGCTGTATGTGCCACTCCCTATATGAACATTATTAGGTAATAAATCCTTAATGTATTGTGTGAATGCTTTAGCATTTTCAATGTTAACGGAAGAAGCATTATACCAACCAAAAAGTTGCGCATCTCCATAAATCAAGTCGTGGAATGAATGATACTCTGCTACGGATACACCTAATGGAAATACCGTGTAAAGATACCCGGAGCTATTCGGATCTTTCTTATCAGTTGAAAGGTATATATCTTGATCAACAGTAGCAAAGTCAACTTCAGACGTTAAAATCAATGGAACTTGACTAAAAGCGCTCTCTTGATCAACAAGGAACATATAAGCTCTTAAAACTCCGTTCGAGAAATATGCTGTTTTTAAATCAACTTCAAATTTCTTAGCTCCATTTACGAGTAGATTAACCAGTTCAGCTCTTGAGAACTCGCTGTTGCTACTTATGGTGAAGACTATTTTATTTGAAGAAGGCATCCCATTGACTTGTGTCCAAAGTTTCCCATTGAATCGTTGCATTGCATAAAAACTAAGAGAGAAGCAAAGTACAATCGTCGATAGAATTAGCTTTTTCTTCACAACATATTCCTCCCTAAGTGCTAAATCATTATTTAATAGTATACTGGGAACTGGCCGATATTATATAGGTAATCTAGAGACCATTTTGAACCTGCAGGCAAATCATCTGGAATACCTGAAAACGCAACATACATATGATAATGTCCAAACCCTGGTTCTGGTGTAACCCATACAGTATTAGAGGTAGTCAAATATGCACATTGCGAAGCTCCATATCCGGAGTATTCTCCAGCTGAGTTGGCGCAGCCTGATGCAGTTAATTTGGTCGCTTTGTACTTCGTACCGTGTGAACTTCCGCTAACAACACCAAGTACTTGACCCGCCGTATGGTTTATAGTAATAGTATTTGCGAAAACATTGATAATTGGAATGATCATAATCATGATTGCGATGACTACTGCCTTCTTCTTGAAGTTCATAAAACTCCTCCTTTTTACATTCAAAAGACAGAATTCATTTCTGTGATTGTATATATTTGGTGATCTCACCTCCCCCACCCCGAGTATCTTGATAATATACTATCATATTAAAAATCCATGTGCAACATGCTTAATGATCTAGAACTTTTGGGTCTAAAAGTCATTTATTCTTCAAGAAACAGGATAAAAATAGCGATATTTTATCGATTTTTATAGTCATTGTATAGTCAGAGCACTATGAAAGCATCAAAAAAGCCCCAGAAATGGGGCTTTACTCACCACTGGAGCGGATGATGGGAATGGTTTTTTCCCTTCTTATATTCAACATCTCCCTTCAAATCCCCCGAAATCCTTCCATTTCCTTCTAAACAGTTCAGATGAGGAGTACTTTGTATAGTCATTTGTATAGTCAATAAAATTCAATAGACCAACCGATTTGATCCTACATGCCGTTTAGTAATTCTGCATAATCCTAATTATGCAAAGTGATTCACTTGAGTTACATCACTATATTCATTTTGCATGCACAAGTACAATATAGCGACTCAACAAAACTCGACATATTCCAGTCAAATCTAGTTCGTTATCAAGATGAAAAGGTGTGCTCGGATCCCCTACTAAATTTTCTTGTAGTTTTATACTTGAAGTTTTATACTAGAATGACAACAATATACACAAAACTCTTTGTCCAAGTATAAGTGCGAATATCATGATTATTCTGTACTCAAATCTCAGTACTTTAAATACTTTCATGACAGTGAAGTATGCTAGAATTAAGAATATGGTGTTGAAAGTAGATAATCTAACATTGTAGACAATTTTGTTAATGCGTGAAATTATAATCAGTTTTATCATCAATAAATTAAAGATATAAAAAAACTTCAAAGAAATTACAGATGCTAGATTTTTCCCTCTTATTCTGATTTCTATACTTGGCACTAAGTAATAGTAAAGTTTGTCACTTATAAATAAGATATCAAGTAAAACAAATAACGTGCTGAATACTTGTGGAAAAACAGAATAAGTTATTGGGAAAGTGTATAGAATTTCGAAAACGGAAGTGATTTTCGTAATCGGTAACACAATTGTCCCAAGTACAATGCCAAATAAATAGTATTTATTAAACTCCATTAATCTCTTTAATTTTTCCGTCATCAAGCCAGTATCTCCTGTCAAAATCGATTAAACTAACACCGTCATGTGCACAAATGACTATTGTCTTATCCATCTTTTTCATTTCATGAACAATATTTACAAATACTTCGGTTGATTTTTCATCAAGTCCTCGAGTAGGTTCATCAAACAATACTAGATTTTGATCTTCCATAATTGCTTGAATTATTCCGACTTTCTGTCTCATCCCAATGCTAAAGTCTTTCATATATTTCTTTTCCTTGATGTCAATTTCAAAATAATTGAAAAGATTCTCAACTGTTTTCATGTCAAATTTGTTTCTTAAGTTAAATAAGAATTTCATGTTAAACAATGCCGTTTCATTCTCAATAAAACTTGGATTTTCAATTAGCGCACCAATATAAACACCATCATCTAATTGAATATCTCCTGTATCTGGCTCTAGAATTCCAGCGATTATTTTAAGTAGCGTTGATTTCCCAGATCCATTTACTCCTTTAATGTATACAATCTCCCCAGATGAGATCTTTAGACTAATGTCATTAAGAACAAGATTCGAGCTAAATGACTTTGAAATATTCCTGATATTTATCATTTGGTTGGCCTTTCTGTGTATCTCTAGTTACTTAATCACATAGTAATGGTTAAGAATCTTTGAACGAAATTAATGAGAATTGGTAAGAGAATACTGACATTATCCTCAGAAGTAATTATAAACCTTATGTAAATTAACTCATAAATTGCAAATGTGAATAATGAATTAAAGATATACATGTAGAAGGAAGGAAAATTTTGTATAAAGTTTCTATTAAGTAGAATTATCGGCAGGTATACTGAACCGAAATATACTACAATATTTAGAATTGAAACCTTCATATATTCATGTATAATCTTTCTTCCACCTAATCTAAGAATCGCGCTTGTGTGAGTTCTCTTAATGATTTTTACATTGTAAATTGAGAATACCAGAAAAGCTGAATTCACATAAACGGGGACATTGTTTGATTGCATCATCCAATAATCAAGTGGCACTCCATTTGCACTATAGTAGAAATAGTACATTTGGATAATTGAAGCTACATAAATCAAGAACAAAAAACTTAAACAATTCCTTAGGTACAATTTAGCCATTTATCAGCCTCCTTTTGCTTGACAAATTCAGGAATAGAAAGGTGAGAATTGAATAAGTAAATGTTCCAAATATAAATTCGGACATTCCTGACGATTCGAATAGGAGACCAGGCATAATTATACTTAATGGTGACAGTGAGAATGCTAGAGATTTGATTAGCGAAGCATCATTAATGAAAAAAACTAGCGGAGATAGCAGAAACGTTAAGAACATGCAAATAATTATTGATGAAAGTACGAGCAATACAGGAAACAAGGAAAAAGAGTACCTGTCCTTAAAGTAATACATGATTGAAAACAAAAACAACGAAAACAATATGTTTCCAATAGTTGAGGTGATTAAAAATAACATTATATTTTGTATCGTGTTTTCTGAAAATAAAGGAAATATATGCTGAGGCACGAACGAAACACTAGACCAATATATGTGGATCATTGATAATAAAGCTAAGTATGTACACGTTGTGAATATAAACGTGTTCATCGCGATTTTTCTAATACAATAAAAGTAATATTTTCTTAATGAAATTCTTGTTGTAATAGTGTTATCAAATTTATTCTCAAATTTAAGGTAGATTGATGTCAACTGAACAAATGGCAATGCAATAAAATAGACGATTGTAAAGACTACATTCCGATTAATAGATATTAATCCAAAAAAAACTGAGATCCCATAATTGATATCATAATTATTATATGGATCAAAAGAGATAATCATGAACCCGGATACAGTCAAAGTAATTACCAGAACTAAAATTCTCAAAAAATCATCATTTGCAATTTTCCCAAAAACTCGCATGTATTGCCCCCCAGAACACTCTATCTCTATTATAATACCATTACTATTTTCAATTTCAATTATGTTCATGGATTATTCTAAAATTACTTCTTTTTTTGCTTTGCACTATTGCATTCACCTTTTTTGTTTGTAATAATGCCTTTGAAAGGTGGGGAAATCCATGAAAAATTGTAAACGTTTTATTGATAGGATTTTAATACTCATGTTTGCATTATTTGTGTTCACGACAGGTGTTTCAGCCATGATAACTGATGTGGTTACAGTGCCGAATTGGGGCGGTTGGACTGCTGCATCAGATTATGACACTAAAGCCAATGCCTCTGCAAATGGAATTATGCACAAGTACAGTACGGCATTGCTTCCGGTATACGGTGATTTTGTCCAGCCGTACTCTACTACTAGAATCTCTCAGAATGCCTATATTATTCCAAATACAGATAACCTCTCTTATTTTGTTTATGCCAACTTGTATTACAAGGAAGGCTATTATTATACTGGAAGAATTGTAAGCTCTCGACTAAAGAGTTCAAATATTGAACCATCAACAATTTCGACAATATATTCATTTAGTTCTGACTCAACGTGGTAAACCAACATTGAATTAGTCTAGTTAATATCGATTTTTGGTTTTGACAAGAGTCGAGTAACTAAAGAACCTATTGTTTCATTTTTGGAATTCTCAATATGAGAATTCCTTTTTATTTAACGATGAAGATATCCAACAAACTACTAAATAATCAGGTGTAACTCAGTAGAATAAGGCCTGAATTTGGGCAGGTCGAATTGACCCGCACCAGTGAGGATTTTCAAGGGTATAATGGACCAATCAACGAGGTTCACTATGCCAAACAACGATATTCTTGAGCATTTTAGACAACTCGTCGGTTTACAGAAGGAGCGACTCATTCGTGAGATCCTCAACTTCATTCAATTCAACCAATTTGTCCAAAACATGCACTATCCTGTTTGCTCTGTCTGCGGAGTGAATGAACCTCGAATCATCAAGTAGGGATTCCTGGGTGGGAAACATCGTGTACTGTGTAAAGAGTGTAGCAGTAAGTTTGTGACGACCTATGGAAGAGTAAACTATTACTCGCATCAAAGCTAGGCGAGTTGGTCCATCGTCATTTTAGAGACCTTGAATGCCAATACTCATTTACTCCAAGAAGCAGAGGATTACATAGTCAAATTACTCGATGGAATAATTTTGTAGGGTCAATGTATGGTCAAAACATTTTGAAATCATCAAAAAGCCCTAGAAATAGGGCTTTACCCACCACTGGAGCAGATGATTGGAATGTTTTTTTACGGCGCTTTAAAATTGAGTGTGTGTGGGTGCTCTGTAAAATTTAGTGTGGGGAAAAAAACTTCGTGATACCTTTAAGGGCGCTTTAAAATTGAGTGTGGGTGTGGGTGCTCTGTAAAATTGAGTGTGGGCGGTCTGTAAGATTTAGTGTGGGGAATAGAAAACTTCGTGATACCTTTAAGTTAACACCCAAAAGGAACCACGAAGGAGGAATACAATGATTCCACAACACGATTTTATCACAGCTTTATTTAATGTTCATCGCGATGATCTTGAGTTGCTTGAAACTTTTAAACAGGATACCACTTTTCATTATCATATTCGTCTGAAGTTGAAAAAGATGACCTGTCCTTATTGTGGCGGAATCGCCATATCGCACGGACTCAAAGAATTGCACATCCATCATCCAAATCTTATTGGCTTTGACGGAATCATTCATTACCACGCAAGACGTTATCTCTGTAAGGATTGTCATCGAACCTTTTTCGAAACCAATCCTTTTTCTTTTGCTCGATTTTCAAATAGTATCGCTTTAATGGATCGTGTGATGAAACAACTCGGGCAGCTCGACCTCAGTTTTACGCGAATCGCTGCGTTGAATCATGTTTCCGTTACGACTGTTCAATTGTACCTGGATAGCTATGTCGTCATCCCAACCCCTTCATTACCCGAGAACCTTGGGATTGATGAACTCCACTCAAACATGGCTTATCATGACTCGGCCTATTTATGCGTCCTCATTGATAATGAGAACAGATACCTGGTCGATCTCTTGAATTCACGGTCCAAATACGCTTTGAATAAGCATTTCAGTCAATATTCCAAGGAACAGAGAGACAAGGTTAAGTTCGTTACCATTGATATGTGGGAGCCGTATAACGAGGTCGCTCGCCTTCAATTTAGAAACTGCCGCGTCGCCGTCGACCCCTTCCATGTGGTTAAGAACCTGTCGTTTGCTTTTTCGAAGATCCGTATTACCATCATGAATCAAAGCCTTTATGGCAGTGATGCCTATTATCTCTTAAAACGATGGCACTTCCTCTTGGACAAGAAGGAGGTCGATTTGGATGAAAAACCCGAATACAATCATCATTTTCAGCGTAGGTTAACGAAACGGGAGATTCTAAAAATGATCTTCACTATCTCGGATAAACTTCTCGACGCCTTTAACCTGAAAACTGCTTATCAATTGTTTAATGATCAAGCCACCTATGAAAACGCGGGTCTCTGGTTGGATTATCTGATTGAAAAATTCCAAGCCTCCGACATCGTGGAATATGATGAGTTCACACGAATGCTTATCCATTGGAGAGAGGAAATCATCAATTCTTTTCAAAGACCTCACAACGATCGCAAGCAATCCAATGCTTTGGCTGAAAATGTGAACAGTCAGCTAAGAGCCTATATCACATTGATTCATGGTTCGCAAAACTTCACCCGGTTTAGGAAACGTGTCCTTTTCGCATTGAATCCGAAAATATCGTATGCGATCATGGGTCGAATTTCCTCAGATAAAAGAGACACAAACGCGAAGAAAAAAGAGAAGGATTTTTGAGTCTCCTTCTCTTTCACCCACACTGAATTTTATAGCGTGCTTTTCCAAAACCACACTTTATCTTATAGTGCTCCTTTAAGTTAACACCCAAAAGGAACTTCAAGATAGGGATGCATTTATACCTCAACTGCGATCATGATTGAATCTCTTATAATATACGAATGCAAATTCGGAGCAAATATGAGAAGGATTTTTGAGTTTCCTTCTCTTTCACCCAAACTCAATTTTATAGCGCTGTTTTTCAAAACCACACGATATTTTATACTGCTTTTTTTACCTTCTTATCCTCTCTACTTCCCTTCAAATTCCCCGATTTCAGTTGAATTTCTTCCAATCAATTCAGATCTTCATAGTGTTGTATAGTCATTTGTATAGTCAGAGAAATTTTATGAGGTGAGACAATTTGCTGAATCATATTATAAAATTGCTCTACATGAGACATCATTTCTTCAATGCACTTCATTGTTGCTGGATATTAGTTTTTCCTATTGTTCGCATACAACTATAAAATTACGGCTCTACAAAAGTCGACCTATTCCACCCTTATAAAGTGTTCATTTTCATCTAGTATTTGATCATTATTAGTAAGAATTTTTATACTTGTGAAAACCATTTTAGATCTTAAAAAAAGATGAACAAAAAACGTGAAATATGTTGTAACAATTATAGTAACTAGTGTCTTTGTCAAATCGTACAATAATGCATATTGGAGCAAAACTCCAGAGGCAATGAAAATTGCAATCGCTAAAACTATATGAAGCCAATTATCTTTGAATACATATTCACTTTTACATTTGGGACATTTGTATTTGTCAACTAATCTAAATGGATAATCCACTACTTTGTGAGCAGCGATCGGTTCTCCACATACTTCGCATTTCTTCATTTTAATTCTCCAAGTTTCTTAGTATAACACAAAAAGACTTTCACCAAAAATTAATGTTTATACCCCACCCCCTTGGCCCCTGTTGTGAACACAATAACATAGTTTGAATGCGGTTACAAGTCCTAACTTTATATTATAAAAGCCCCGGTTTCCATTACTGAAATCATATGCTTTTTAGGTCTATTAAAGCAACTATTTTCAAAAATAGCTCTTTAAAATTCTAACCTCTTTTCTAAAAGTGTTACACTAAATAGCAACCTCAACAATCTGTATGCTCCATTTGGAGCGGCTATCCTTGAGTATTTTAGTAAGAACTCCATTGCCTTGTGGAATGGTCACCTTACGAATCACACCCTTTCATCACAAGTTGCTTGCCTAAATCATCTTTTTCCAATCCGCAATGACAAGTCCGCTGCACTTTCAATATTATCGAATATCGACCCTGACATCATTAATGTTCTGATTATAGATTCTGATCGGTTTAGCCCTACTTACATCCAATTTGAAAGTGTAAGTGATATTGATCATTTGAATATAAAAGCATCAACAAGAGGTAGTAACTGTACATCCGTTTACGCATTAATGTTGGGTGTCCACAAAGATGGCCGAAGGATCCTGTTCCCAATTGAATGGAAGTACGTCGAGGCGTTTGGAAATGAAAATAAAGCAGCCGACGATCCAAGAAAAACAAGAAAATCAAGATATGAAAACCTAATCGATCATTCAGGGCAACTTCAGTCAACTTCTCACGATATCTATTACTATGAACCTTTTTATCAGTTAATGCGTCAGACACTTTGGGTTGAACAAATGATCTCTAATAAGGCTACCGAAACAGTGAAAGCTGATGACTACATTCACATTCGCGTTATACCTTCCGCGAATAATGAGCTGCTTAAAAAAGTATATCCGTGTAGCAACAATGATATGGAAGGTACTTGGAGGTCCTGTTTGAAAGATCAAAGCAAGTATCACATAGTATCACCGCGAGATTTATTCTCTCCTATCTCTTCGAATCAGTATCGCGCGTTAGCTCAATACCTTGAAATGAGATACTGGTAACGCCCCTACCCTTTCTTTTAACATCAGTTCATTATATTGCGGTGACGGAGGACATATTGTTCGAATTCGTGACCATACAAATGACCATACAAAGTGAAAGCGACGGGAAGAATCGGGAAGAAATAGGCCGAAATATGCGCATTTTAGTGGATTAGAGAGAGATGGGAACCTTATAAATCGCGTCTCATGTCCTCCGCCACAGGTAAACAAACCCGCATAAACAGCGGGTTTTTTGGGCTCTTTAAAATATCGTGTGGGTGTGGGTGCTCTATAAAATATCGTGTGGGTGATTTTTGAGGGGTATTCAATTATCGTGTGGGTACTCTATAAGATTTCGTGTGGGTGGACTATAAAATA
>DOUE01000033.1 GCA_003520745.1 Erysipelotrichaceae bacterium | reverse complement strand
CTGTCTTTGTAGGGAAGTTCCAGGTTCTCGTTGAACGCTCGTCCGCCATCGATGTTCTGCGACTTGTAGATGGGGGCGATCTTGCCGGATTCTTCGATGAGTTCGGCGGTCCGATAAGTCAGCGCCTGGATGATGAGCGAGGTCGCCAGCATCGACATGCCGCAGATCTTGTTTCTGGATTTCGGAAGAGTGATCGCGGCGTCGCCTTCGACGACTTGATTATCGATGATGATGTCCCCGAGTTGATAGAGGCTAACTCCCGAAGAGTGTTTGGATTTGAGGTTCATGGAAGCGTTTAGCGCGGTGATCACGATGATNNCGAGGGTTCACGAATGGCTTTGGTGGGGATCAAACCACCGGACCGATGGCAAAGTTCCAAGGCGCCGGCGAAAGAATGGCCGGCCCCGTAGGCTTGGATCAGTCCGCCGTTCTCGATGGTTTCCACCAACAAGCGCGCAGCGGCTTCGATGTTCTCGTTCTGTGTCGATTCGATCGCTTCGATCAATGCATGGACGGTTGGATAGACCGGGTTGTTCATCTTCATTCCTCCTTCTTCATCAGTCGATCGATCGCTTCCGCGATGTCTTCGACGACTTCCTTTGCGACTTCTTTCAACTCATCCCGACCGTCGGCGATTGCGAACCCATTGAACTCGCGGACCATGTCGATGTCGTTCATGTGGTCGCCGATGGTGGTGATTTCCACATCCCGATGCGTCTTGGCTAAAAGATGCAGGGTGTTTGCCTTGTTGACCCCGGAAGGACTCAGGTCCATCGCGCTCCCGTTGGGATGATAGCCCAAGGCATCCCCGAATTCCCGTCGTATTTCCTCACCGATTCTCAGGGTCGCGTGATAGTCGCTGCCCCGATAGAAGAAGGCGGTGATTTCGTTCTTCTTCAGTACGTCATCTTTGGTGCTCAGGACATGTCCGACCGGTTGGGGGAACAAGGGAGTCCCGAAGTTCCCTTTGGTTTCATTGAAGTAATGTTTCCCGTCGCACGCCCCAAACAATAGATCGGGTTCCTTCTCAAGATAATGAAGCACGTCGAGTGCTAGTTCCTGTTCGAGGTTGATCTGCATCAGACAGTTCCCTTCAAGATCGAAGATCGTCGAGCCGTTGTTGCAGATGAGGAAATCAAGTTCCAGACCATAATGGGTGAATTCGTTGCGGATCATGTCATAGCAGCGTCCCGTGACCACCCCGAAGAGGTTTCCCGCCTCCCTGAAGCGTCGGATCGCCAATAAATCCTTCTCCCGTATGACGCCGTTGCGGCGTAATGTGCCGTCGTAATCCGAAGCCAGCAGTTTCATGTCGATTCTCCTTCGATGCGTATCTTCATTGTATCACTATCCCGCATCCGATTCTTCAGGTTTGTGGCTTGAATTGTCGCGCATCCTGTATTACCATGAAGACATTACGAAAACATGAGGAAACCATGAACAAATTCAGAAACTGGCTCTATCGTTTCATGATCGGCCGCTACGGCCACGATAAATTGAATTATTTCCTGATCATCGTCGCGATGATCGTTTCGATCACTTCCGGTCTGTTTTTCAGAGGGAACATGTACGTCAGTCTGTTTGTCTATCTGCTCTTGACGATCACGCTGGTCCGCATGTTCTCGCGCAACCATTATCGCCGCCGCAAGGAAAACGGGAAGTTCATGGAACTGACCCGTCCCATCCGCTCTTTTTTCAAGCAGATCAAGCGCAATGTCACCGACCGCTCGCATAAGTATTATACTTGCCCGCAATGCGGGCAGAAGGTGCGCGTCCCCCGGGGAAGAGGGAAGATCGAGATCACCTGTCCTTCCTGCCGCCATCGGTTCACGCGCCGTTCCTGATCGATTCGTTGGGTATCCACCATTTCAAGCACTAACGGACACGCATAGCGCGTGTCTTTTTTCTCTTTCGATCTCTTTCTTTTCCCATCGAAAACGCCCGATTCCGGTGCTTTCATCCAATAAAACAAGGTATAATGGTACTAACGAACACAGGAGGATCATCATGAGTACGACATTCATCATGCTGAAACCGGATGCGATGGCCAAGGGTCTTGAGAACGAGATTCTGGCGGTCTTTCAGAAAGAAGGGATCGACGTGCTTCGATCCAAATCGGTGAAGATCGACGAAGCGTTGATCTTGAAACACTATGAAGAAGTCATTCAACGCGTCGATATCCCGGGATTCGCGGATCGGTTGAAGAGGGAATTCGTCGGACAGACCGTACGGATCTTCGAACTGCATTCCGACCATGAACACATCTATGAGAAAGTAAGACAACTCATCGGACCGACGGAACCCGTCAAAGCGGGACCGGATACGATCCGTGGACGATTCAGCACGGATTCCTATGACCAGGCGAAACGGGAAGATCGTCCGGTACGCAATCTGATCCATGCTTCGGATTCGGAAGAAAGCGCGGCGCGTGAAATCGCGCTGTGGTTCAATCACAACTAGAGAAAGAGGAACGTCATGAGATTTCAATTCGCCGAGCCTTTCCGCATCAAGATGATCGAGAACGTCAAGCATACCACCAAGGAAGAAAGACAAGTTTATCTTCAAGAAGCCCAATACAATGTCTTCCGTGTCAAAGCGGAGAACTGTTACATCGATTGCATTACGGATAGCGGTACCTCGGCGATGAGTTCGGCCCAATGGTCGGCCTTGATGCTTGGGGATGAGTCGTATGCGGGGGCCAAGAGTTTCTATAAGATGGAGGCTTCCGTACAGGATGTCTTCGGGATGCCCTATGTGCAGCCGGTCCATCAAGGCCGCGCGGCCGACAATATCATGAGTAAGATCTATGCCAAGGAAGGGAAGTACATGATCGGAAACATGCACTTCGATACGATCCGGGGCAGTGCGGAAGTCTTGGGGGCCCTCCCCTTGGATTATGTCATCGACGAAGGGATGGATGCGGCAAGCCCCGCGATGCCTTTCAAAGGGAATCTCGACCTGAATAAGATGCGGAAACTGATCGATGAAAAAGGCGCAGAGAACATTTCCTGTGTCGTCTTAACCGTCACCTGCAATAACAACGGCGGTCAACCGGTATCGATGAAAAACATCCGCGAAGTCAGCGAACTGAGTAAAACCTATGCGATCCCGTTGATTATCGATGCCGCCCGCTTGGCGGAGAATGCGTATTTCATCAAGACCCGGGAAGAAGGGTATGCGGATGTCGCCATCAAAGACATCACGCGGGAAATGTTTTCCTATTGCGAAACCGCGATCATGAGTGCGAAGAAAGATGGACTCGTCAATATCGGTGGCTTGTTCGTGACACGCAACCTCGATGTCTTTCATAAAGCCAACCAACTGGCCATACTTAACGAAGGCTTCATCACTTACGGCGGTCAAGCCGGACGGGATCTGGAAGCTCTGGCCGTGGGTCTGCAGGAAGCGACGGAGTTCGATTATCTGGATTATCGCATCAAACAAGTCCAATACCTGGGCGACCGGTTGAAAGAACGCGGCGTTCCGATCATCGAACCGACCGGAGGCCATGGCGTGTACGTGGATGGACGGCGATTCTTCCCGCACATCCCCCAACATGAATTCCCCTCGCAACGCTTGGTCGTGGCCCTCTATGAAGAAGCCGGCATCCGTGCCGTCGAACTCGGGGCGTGCGCCTTCGGAAGCAAAGACAAAGTGACGGGTGAAGCGACGTGGCCGGCCTTAGAAACCATGCGCATCGCGATATCCCGCCGAGTCTACACCAACCGTCATCTGGATTGCATCGTCGAAGCCTTAGCCTACATCTATGATAACCGCGACAGCTATAAGGGAATGAAACTGGTCTTTGAAGGACCGATCACTTCGCTGAGACATTTCACCGCGGGGTTTGAACTTCTGTAATCGACTCAATGGGGAGTCAAGGGGGTATTCATGAATAAACGCACATTCTTAACCATCTTGGGCTATCTTTCAATCGTCGTATCCTTCTTCTTGCTTTTCACGATGTACATCCCGTTTTTCTTCCTCTTCTTCTTTTTCGGATTGGTTTCACTTGCCTTATCGGACATTTTAAAAGGGCAAANNAAGAAGTATAAAGCCGAGAATCCATTCATTAGTTAATAAGTAAATCATGAAAGTGCCCTGAACTGACATCAGGGCACTTTTGCATGAATTATTTCGAAATATATCTTTGGCTGCGGCTGCGTGGTTTTTCCGGTATCGTCCGATGGATCAAACCTTTCTCAATCAATGGCGGAAGCAGTTTGGTCATCGTGTAATACGGAGTGAATCCTGTAAAGGCGATCAGTTCTTCGCGCGATCTCGGAGTTCGACAAAAACTAACCAGCGATGTCTGGAAATCGACGGAAGTCTCTTCAACAAGATACGATTCCTTTCCGTTATAGAAAGTGACGATGAACTCCCCCTTACTGACGATGAATTTGGGAGAGGGAAGTCCGGCGCTTTTGAATTCACTGCGGATCGTCGGGATTCCGGAGTATCTGTTTTCGGTGATGCATAGGATTTCCAAAAGATTGGCCAAGATCGGATTGCGTGTTTCAGGACGAATTCTGCCTAACGCATCGATCGACAGGTTGCCATACAATCCGCCACTGTTGATGATCTCCATACGGTCGCTATACATGATGATTCGGATGGGGACGGATTCGGTATGGATACTGTAGTCACGATGTACCAGGGCGTTTAAAATGGCTTCCCGCACGGCTTTTAGGGGGAATTCCGGTTTATCGTTACGTCGTCCTTGATCATCGATGATCGTTTTGACTCTCGAGTTACGTCGGATGAAGTCGACCGCATCGTCGAGCATTTGATGGATGGGACCGGTAAACCGTTGATTCGCAAGGAATCTTTCCCCATCGTTTCCCGTCATTCCGAGTTCAAGTCCAGGAACGACCACGGCGGTAATGCAATACTGCGGATACAGGGCTTGGGGATACTTTGAAAAAGCCAGCAAGCCTGCCAAGGTCGGATGTCCGTCGATCATCACACCCATCATTTCAAGAATTTCCGAATCATTCATATATTCCGCGATGTTCTTGCGATCCTTCTTGATCGAAGCAAGATATTTGGCCATGCGCTCCGGTTCGAAGAAAGGATTCATTTTCGTTTCCACAACTCTCAGATCGTCCTTAAGTCGTCTTCGAAAGGCGTCATAACTATAAATTTCGTATTCACTCATCAACTCATCCGATTCGCCGACGCGGAGATACGATCCTTTCAACCGACCGACTCCCCGATAGAACACCGGTCTGCGTTCGACTTCGATGCCTGGGATTTCAGCGGAGAGAATCATTTTCCCTTCGACTTCACATTCGGTGAACAAGGGGCGAAGAATCGGTTCCATCTGTTTGCATTGTTCGGTGACTTTCTTTTGGAGATCCTGTACATCATAGACCCCGCAGACTGAAAAGGATTTACTTTCTTCGATCCCGAAGAGGATGATGCCACCTTCGTCTTGATTTGAAAATGCGGATAGGGTATCGAAAAGTCTCGTCGGACAACCAAGCGCCGCCGCCTTCACTTCCAAAGTTTGCGACTCATATTTGTGCTGTTGGACTTTCTTGGCAAGTGCCAGTAATTCTTCGCTAAGCATGTCATCCCTCCATTCATAACCTGTGTGTTAGTTTCATTATACACTAATAATAAAACAATAACGAAACTACTTTCCTTATTGTTTCATTATCGTTTCGTTACGATTTCTTAGAGAAAAAGGGATTTCTCCCTAGTTCCCTTTATTCCGCTTCTTGAAGTCTTCCTCGACCTTTGCCTTCCAGTTCACATCGAACTCCTTGTTGTTCCGGGTATTCACGACGAACTCGTTCATCGAATCGAAGGTATTCGCCATACCTACCTTATCCGCATGGTAGTTGGACGTATGGTCCGCGTCGATCCCGAAGCGTGCCGCCGTCGCGATCGCATCGATGTTGGCTCCGAGGAAGATGAACTCCCATCCGTATTTCTCTTTCTGGCGCGTAATCATTTCCTGCACATGCTTGTAGCTGTATTCCTTACTTGCGTTTTCCATACCGTCCGTGGTGATGACGACCACCACTTTGTCGGCTTTCAGATTCTCCGCCGCATACTTCTGGACATTCCCCAACCGATGGATCGTTTTCCCGATCGCGTCCAAGAGGGCGGTCGATCCTCGGACGAAGTATTCCTTTTCCGTCACCGGATTGACCTTCTTGATGTCATAGCGGTCGTGCAACAGTTCCAAACAATCGTCAAACAACACCGTCGTCACCAAGGCATCCCCAGGTTCTTCCTTCTGCTTCTTCAGCATCGCGTTGAACCCGCCGATCGTGTCGCTTTCCAAACCCGACATCGATCCGCTGCGATCCATAATGAATACCAACTCCACTAAATTCGTTTTCATGTGAACATCCTCCGTTCTTATGGTCATAGAATACAACTTTCCATAAGTAAAAAGGTCGCCTTTACGGCGACATTTTCAGGATCCCAAGATCGGGAGGTTTTTACCAAACAGAACCGAATTGATCTCGAAGATATTATGATTGTTGTTTTCGATGAAGTAGCGAACCACAAGATCCATCTTATTGCTTGGACTCAGCGCATATCCCGCCCTCGCCAGGAAATCCTTCGTCTCATCCAGATTCAGTTTCAAACCTAACGCCAGGGACAAACACGACGTTTTACTGGGATTGACCCTTCCGTTTCTGATCTTGGAGAATAAGCGACGATCCATGTTGGCGCGACGATAAACATCCGAGTCTTTCATCCCACGCTCATCGATCAAGCGGAAGAGATGCTCGGTGAAGGATTCTTCGATCTCGTCCAGGACATCCTCGAGTTTACGTCTTCTGCGCGGAATCTCGACTTCTTGATCGAGTGTGTTTCGCTGGATGTCATTTAGGGAATACAACACATCGGAGGACTCACTTTGATGGATCTTCAAGTAGAGATCGCTACGCTCAAGTTCGAGTTTCTCATCGACATAATG
>DOUE01000029.1 GCA_003520745.1 Erysipelotrichaceae bacterium | reverse complement strand
TCTACAAAAGTCGACCTATTCCATCCCCGCTAAGGACATATTCTAAATCCACGCCTTCGAAAACATCCAGATAGGTCACGGAAGAAGTCAGGTTCTCCACCGTGGTCAGATCTTCATCTTTCGCTTGGGAGGGTTGGACCACTTGAACGGCTTTCTTCGCAATGTCCTTGAAGGTCCAAGAGAGTCCGAAATCCCCGGACTTCAGTGAAACCAGTTTGGTGGACTGGGAATTCTTCGCCAAACGGATCTTGATCCCGCCGGCGGCATTCTCAAACACGTCGCTCTTCTCTTCGTCGACCGTATCAAGCAAGGTATTATCGATGGCTTTCCATTTCCCGTTCTCAGCGTAATGGACACTGACGGGATAGACCATCGCCACATAGCGGAAGTTATCCGTTAGGAAATGTTTGACATTGGCTTCCCGTTTCTCTTCCACTTCCTGAATCGGGATGTCTTCGGAAGGGTCGATGGCGGCTTGGACCTCTTGAATGACATTCGTGGGCTTGGATTCCGGGAAGGAGTCCATCGCCCAGACTCGTTGAGTCAACGAAGAAAAAACCAGCGCAGTAACGATCGTTGCGATGAAAAAATGACGAATTGATTTCATAAAAATGCCCCCACTCTTGTTATGTGAATCATAGCACAAAGCGTGAGGAATTATCAAACTATTTGTAAGCACTTTCAACGATCTTTGAAACTATAGTCATAAATACTTAATTGATGCCCAAGTATGAATGATTTGATTCATCGTTCCTTAACAAGATAACTTGACTCCTGCAACAATCATTCTTGCCTTCGATAAAAGTCTTGATGGCTCCTAAGTTTCGGAACGTTTGACCATCATTGAAGAAGTGAAAGGATTTTTTATCCTTCGTTTTTGATATATTCATTGCCCCACTCTTCCAACGCTTTAAAAATGGTTACCATCGATCGTCCCAACTCGCTTAAGGAATATTCGACTTTAAGAGGAAACGAATGATATTCTGTACGTAGTACCAACCCGTCCTGAACCATCGACTTTAAAGTTTCCGTCAGTACTTTCTGGCTGATGTTCGGAAGACTCCGCTTCAGTTCGCCGGTTCGCTTCGTTCCGGTCAGTAATTCGCGGATGATCAGGAGTTTCCATTTACTGCCGATCAATTGAATCGTCGTCGCGACAGGACAGACGGGCATGTTTTCTTGTGTCATTTCAATCCTCTTCTTTCGTAATGGAAACAAAAAGGTGCCTACTTACTTTTTGCTTAAAACAACGATATGATAAACGTGTCCGTACGTCAACGGATTTTATGGAGGTAACCCGACTTATGCATGAAGCTGAACAAAAATTAAAGGATTTCGCGCAATCCACGATCATCAAGAAGAAATACAGAATATCGGATCGTATTACCCATTTCGTCGGATACGGTCACAGTAACACCATCCTTGTCGAGGGGGATACTTCATTGATCCTGATCGATAGCTTGGATTCAAATGAGAGGGCGAAGCGTCTGCGTCATGAAATCGAAGCGACGACCGGGAAGGTCGTGAAGACCCTCATCTTCACCCATGGTCATCCGGATCATCGCGGGGGTTCTGCCGCGTTTCAAGACACCGTCGAAGAAGTCATCGCGTTTGCACCGCGAAGACCGTTACTGAAGCATACGGACAGAATACAGGATGTGTTGAACCGCCGCGCTTCGCGTCAATTCGGATATTCGCTTACGGAAGAAGAAGTCATCACGCAAGGGTTGGGGATGCGTGAAGGCCGTGCCGTGAAGGATGGTAACTATGATTTCTTGGTACCGACGACGATTTATCGAAATGAAGAGCGCGTGGTACGGGAGATCGACGGGGTGACCCTTGAATTGATCAGTGCCGTGGGTGAAACGGACGACCAGCTTTTCGTTTGGTTGCCGGATGAGAAAGTGTTGTGCTGCGGGGATAATTTCTATGCCTGTTGGCCCAATCTCTATGCGATCCGGGGCGGACAATATCGCGATGTCGCCGCATGGGTCGATTCCTTGACGAAAATCCTATCCTTCCCTTCTGTCGCTCTTTTACCCGGTCATTTCCAACCCATTCTCGGGGAAGATACCATCCGTGAAACGTTGACGAACTATCGCGATGCCATCGAGTCCGTCTTGACGCAAACCATCGAATGCATCAATCAAGGAAAAAGTGAAGATGAAACGGTAAGAAGCGTCGCTTTGCCGGAACGGTTACGGGATCTTCCCTATCTTGGGGAGTATTACGGTACGGTCCAATGGTCGATACGATCGATCTATCATGGCTATCTGGGATGGTTCGACGGGAATCCGACGAACTTGAACCGTGTCCCGTCCGAAGTATACGCAAAAGAAATCTTGGGCTTGATTTCGGATCCGCAGATCGTCTTCGATCGGATCGAGAGACTTCAATCCAAGGGTGAAGACCAACTGGCGTGTGAACTCTGCGACCTGTTGATCCATGCTGAAATCGATGTGAAGAGAGCCAAGAAACTCAAGTCGGAAAGTCTGATGACACTGGCGCAGCGACAGACCAGTTCCAACGGCCGACATTACGATATCGCGAGTGCGTACGAATTACTGGAAGAAGCAAAGTAAAAATGCGAAAGGCGCGTCGATGGATGCGCCTTTTCGTTGAGATTGAAATGTTACTTCGTTTTGGATGGCGTCAATGCGATGACCATCGTATGGGATATCCGATCCGGATATGCCCGTTGGGGTTCCTTCGATAAGAGCGGCCAATACCCGACGCCGATCATGGCGAGCGAGATGATCTTGGAGAGATAGCGGATGACCAATTGGCTTAGTCTGACTTTCCCTTTGTTTTCATCGATGACTTTGAGGGACATCATCCGTTTGCCGATCGTCCCTTTCCAAGGACTCATTTCGAAACCGACGAAATAGACCAAGGTCACGATCGCCGGGAGNNACGGTCTCCATCAAGCGTTGTTCGATGCTTGGCTTTTTTGTTTTCGACTTGGACATTTAATCCTCCTTGAAGAATCCCTTAAGATATTCCTTATTTGCTTCCATCATCTCATCCAACAAGGCTTTCGCCAGTTTTTCGCTTCTCACAAAGGGATGGATGGTCATTGCAAGCAAGGCTTGGCCATAGTCACTCTTTGCGGCTGCGTTGGATGCGCTGATTTCATAGGCTTTGATTTGTTGGACGATGCCAAGGGCCGCAGCCGGCAAAGCGCCGACATGTACCGGGATTGGTCCGTCTTTGGTGATTACGCTGCTGACTTCAACGACCACGTCGTCGGGTAGATTCGAGATCCCTCCGCGATTCAAGGTGTTGACCGGTTGGATGTCGTGTTTATCGTTATAGATCGAGGAGATCAAGTCGCAGGCGGCGTCGCTGTAGTACGCTCCGCCCCGTTGTTCAAGTTGGGGAGGTTTGATCGCCAGGTTCACATCTTTATACAATTCGAACAATTCTTTCTCGATCGCCTTTACTTTCACGGCACGGCTGATGCCGGTGCGGTATTCTTCCATGAAGTGTTCCAGCATTTCGTTGTATTGGAAATAATAGCGATGATAGGGGCACGGTAAGACGCCCAAGGCATTGAGGAAGGTCGACGACCAGGGGATGTCTTCGATGTTTTTCATCGTCATCTTCATGGCTTCGACTTGTTTGAAGAGATCGGCTTTGATGGAAACCCCGTCGACCAAGACATCCAAGGCGTAGACCAGATGGTTCAATCCGCCAAACACCACATGAAGTCGTTTCACATCGACGTTAAGGAGCTTGGCAAGTTCCATCTTCATCCCGATAGGCACGTTACACAATCCGACGAAGCGTTTCCAATCGGTATGACGGAAGACCGCTTCCGTCACCAAGCCGGCCGGATTGGTGAAGTTGATGATCCATGCATTCGGACACAGGGTTTTACAGTCTTCGATGATCGAGAAGATGAC
>DOUE01000032.1:27348-35553 GCA_003520745.1 Erysipelotrichaceae bacterium | reverse complement strand
GCCGAATAGAACCCGACGCCGAACTGGCCGATGATGTCGACCTCGTCTTTCTTCTGCGCTTGGTCCATCATCTGTTTGAAGTCGAACGATCCGCTCTTGGCGATCGTTCCGAGATTGTCTTCCATCTCCTCGGAGGTCATCCCGACGCCGTTGTCGACGATGCTTAAGGTGCGTGCTTCTTTATCGACATGAATACGGATCGACAACCCGGTACGGTCGACTTCCTTCACTTCATCGTTGAGCGACATGAAATACAACTTATCCAAGGCGTCGCTCGCATTGGAGATCAGTTCCCGCAAGAAGATTTCCTTGTGGGTGTAGATTGAATGGATCATCAGATCCAAGAGTCTTCGCGACTCTGCTTTAAAAGGTTTCGACATGCTTTCCTCCATATTAGCACTGTTATGCTTTGAGTGCTAAATTAGTTATACCCTTTTTTCAAAGCATTTTCAAGACATAAACGCCGTTTTAGGCTCTTTTCTCTTCGATGTGTTTTGAACCCGATTCCGCGATCTTACGTGACTGGATGAAAACGACCTGCGCAACCCCTTTGCTTGTCTTCTAGTTCTTTTTATCTTGATAAGCGAAGTAAGCGCCAACCATCATGATCGATAGGGCGAAAATGAATTTCACGGAGGGAGGTTCCCTAAAGATCATCAACGATAATGCCGCCCCCATGAACGGTGCGAACGCATAGAAGGCGCTTGTCGTCGCTGCCCCAAGGTCTCGCTGGGCGAGTACATAGAAGAGGATGCTGAGACCATATGCGAAAAAGCCTAGAATCAAGGCAAGTACAAGATAGGTTGGATTTAACGTTACATCATTAAGAAACATTGCAATGAGAAGTGATCCGAATCCGGATCCCAATCCTTTGATGATCACGATTTGAATCGGTCGATTGATTGAAAGGACCCGTGTGATGTTGTTTTCCAACCCCCAGCACAGACACGCCATCAATACAAAAATCGAACCGAGTGTGAACGACAGACTCGAGAGATCCTCTATGCTTAAGATCAAACTTGAAACAGTGACCAAAGAAATGGCGAGCCAAAGTTTCTTGGAAATTTTTTCTTTGAAGAAGAACAGGGCGAACATCGCGGTCGTGACGATTTCAAAGTTGTTCAGTAGCGAAGCGTTAGCGGCCGAAGTCATGGTTAGACCGAACATCAGAAGGATCGGGGCGAGGACGTCCAGGGGGATCATCCAAAAAATATAGGGGGATTGCTCTTTCGCGATTCGGGGAGGTGAGAGTCGCGCTGGATCCACCCGAGCCTGAATCCATTGGACAATCCATAAACCGATCCCTGCTCCGAGATACAAAAGAGCAGCCAACATCGTCGGTTGGATTTCATCCAACAGTATTTTCGAAATCGGCGCACTGATCGCATAAAGCAATGCCGCCATGACGGCGTAGATGACTGCTTTTCTATTTCTCATCGATTCATCACCCAAAGTCATCCGATCGCGGATCAATCCTTTGAAGATCCCGCGTAACCCGTGACCCTTTCTTTGATTCTGCCTTTGAACTCCCCTTTGAGTTCCGCCCTGCGGCGACGGAAATTCAAGATCGGGGCATCCCCCGGGATCAGGTTTTCCCCCATCGTCAGTTCGCTCTTGATCGGACGCTGCGTCACGACGACCGCTCGGTCCTGATGCAGGACATGTTTGTTTGCGATGTTGGCGAAGAACCCGACCAGATGGCGCATCCCCCAGACCGGCATGAATGCTTGATAGAAACGAAGATAGATCATCGTGTTCTCTTGATCGATCGGCGCGAAGATCGCGACGATGCGCACCTGGTCGCTGATCTTGTTCTGCCAAAGGTTGGGCATCTGGAACTGCAGACTGAAATACTTCAGATAATCCGGCATCTCGTTCGCCTTCATCGGCGTCGTTTTTCCGTCATCGACCACGTTGTGGACATAGAAAGTCATGCGTTGTTCATCCCAGGTCACCACCGGTCCGTGGACCAAGGTGCGGTTGCCCCTGCCGATCGAATCGGTATGGACAAAAGGAAGATGGACGACGTCGAGTTGATTCTCGATGGCGCGGGTATAATGCACCGGCCAAACTTCTTTGAATTGACTGTAGACGAATTTCTCCGTCAGTTCCATGAAAAACGGAACGTCGGGTTTCTCCATCGCGGGATCCCCATACCAAAGCCAAACCATGCCGTACTTTTCGACGACATCGAAGGATTTCACTTTATAGCGGTCGCTGACCGGCGTGTTCTTCCCGTTGGCAGGGATCAATACCACTTTACCCGATGCATCATGGACGAACCCGTGGAACGGGCAGGCGACACTGTCCTCATGCAATTCACCTTTACACAACGATGCGCCACGGTGGCAGCACTTGTCGGCGATGCATGCGATCGAACCGTCCTTCTTACGCCACAACACCAGTTTCTCATCGCATCGCGTCACACCGGTCAACTTTCCGGCCTTGACTTCTTTGGCATCCAGGATGCCGTACCATTGATTTTGAATCATGAACTTTCCCTATTCCCTTTAGAGTAAGGATAGCACAATCCTATCGGTCATTCTATCGTAAATCTTGCTTTAAAACGCTGGTTTCAATGTGTGAAATCAGTAAGAAACGGAAGGAATCGTCGGAAACTAGCCGTCGGATTCGCTTTGTCCGTCGATGATTTCGACGATTCCCTCTTGAATCCGATCCGTGTAACCGCTATCCTTCGATGATGAGAAAACTTCCCCCGTGAAATGAATCATTTACTATGAAAGTGATATGTATTGTGGTATAATGCGACGGTATGTTTTGACATACACGAAGAAAGAGAGAATTGAATGAACTTTAATGAACTGAATTTGTCCCCCGAGCTGCTCAGAGCGGTCGAGGATATGGGTTATACCCAGACCACCTCGATCCAAGAAAAAACCATCCCTGTCATGTTGCAGGGCTTGGATTTGATCGGACAGAGCCAAACGGGGACGGGAAAGACCGCTGCCTTCGGATTACCGTTGATCCAGTCGATCGTTCCCAGCGACAAGAAGCGCCCGCAAGCGCTGATTATGTGTCCTACCCGCGAGTTGTCGATCCAAGTAGCCGAGGAACTGAGGAAGTTTGCGAAATACACGGAAGGGGTCCGCACCGTAACCATTTACGGAGGACAACCCATTTCCGTACAGATCCGTGAATTGAAAAGCGGAGCGGACATCATCGTCGGCACCCCCGGCCGTATCAAAGATCATATCGACCGTCATACCCTGAAGTTCGAAGATCTGAAAGTATTGGTATTGGATGAAGCCGATGAAATGTTGAACATGGGATTCCGCGAAGAAATCGAAGACATCTTGTCGTATCTGCCGCAAGAACGTCAGACCGTGATGTTCTCCGCCACCATGCCGCAACCGATCTTGAATCTGACGGAAGCCTATATGAAGGATCCGGAATTCATCAAGATCAAGTCGTCCGAGATGACCGTCTCCACGATCGAACAGATCCTCTACGAAACCAACCAAGGCACCAAACAGGATTTGTTGCTTCAACTGTTGGAAATCTACCGTCCTGAATTGTCCATGGTCTTCTGTAACACGAAGAAAATGGTCGACGACATCGCTTCCCTGCTGTTAAGCAAGGGATACGGCGCCGCCGCGATCCACGGCGACATGAAGCAGGAAATGCGCTCCATCGTCATGGCGAAGTTCAAAGACCGCAAGATCAACATCTTGGTGTGTACGGATGTCGCAGCGCGCGGGATCGACGTCGACGATATGGATATCGTCTTCAACTTCGACCTGCCGCAAGAAATCGAATACTATGTCCACCGCATCGGCCGCACCGGTCGTGCCGGGAAGACGGGGATCGCGATCAGTTTGATCACGCCGCGTCAGAAGTACTTGGTCAACGTTCTTGAACGTTTGACCCGTGCGAAGATCACCAAGAAACCCTTGCCGACCTTGGCCGAAGTACAGGAAATCAAATTCCACCAGATGAAGACCGAAATGCGTAAGCTTTTGGCCAAAGAAGTCCCGGCTGAAATCAAACGCATCGTCGAAGAACTCGTCGATGAAGGCTTCTCCTTGGAAGATATCAGCCGCGCCTTGTTGTTCAAGACGATCGGCGGGGATGTCTTCAAGGAAATCAAATCGCCGGCCAGCCTGCAGAAAGTGGTCACCCACAAGGGTTACTCCAATCTTACGCTGGACGTCGGAAACGCCCATGGCATCGCCGCCGCCCACATCGTGAGCTGCATCGCGGAAGCCAGCGGCATCTCCGGACGCGATATCGGGAAGATCCGGATCGGCGAACGTACGACGACCGTCGAGATCCCTGTCCAACACGACAAGGCGATCTTGGAAGAAGTCAACAAAGCGACGATCAAAGGATACACGATCAAAGCGGTCTTGTCCCCTGTCGTCGACCGTCCTTACGAAAAGCGTACCTACGGCGGTTCGGGCAGTTATGACCGTAACCGTGACTTCGGGAATCGTTCCAAAGGTCCGCGTCGTAGCAACTACACCGAAAAGAACTAAAGAAAATCCGGAAAGCAATTTCCGGATTTTTTAGTTCATCTGCTTCTTCTTGTATTGTCCGTAAAAGAAGATCGAAATCCCGGCGATCATGATCACCATGCCCAACACCATCATTCCGTCGAGTAGGGGATTGAAGACGTTGGCGACGTTGGGGCGATTCCCGAAGAAGTCCCCGAACCCTCCGAACATCCCGTCGAACATCGAATTCGCCTGTTGGTTCATCGCCGACGAGATGCTTTTGAACACGAAGGCGGCAAGTGTCATCGACGCGCCGAAGCCTGCGATGACCCACCCGTAGAAATACCAGACTTTCTTGACGAACTTCTCGGCGGATTGAAACGCGTTCTCGTTTTCGATCAAAGGTTCCCTTACGGTTTGTTCGTCCTTGTGTAGCAATTCTTCGATCGTCATGCCCAACACACGGCATAATTCCACCCCGTTTTGAAGATCGGGAAGCGCGATATCCTGTTCCCACTTCGAAATGGATTGACGCGACACGTTGAGTTTCTCTGCCAACTGATCCTGTGATAAGCCAAGCGATTTCCTGCGATTCTGAATCTTTTGTCCTGTTGTCATGAATTGACCCCCTTGTCCGTAGTGTAGATCACACTCGCGAAATTTCCCATCAACGCATCCATTCATTTGCGCAACTTTGGTTGCATCCCTACTTTTTCTTCACCGGATTCAACGGATCGTGCTTTTCATCCTTCTTTTTCGCGTAATAATCGATCTTTCGTTGGATCACCTTCAAGTTATTTTGATAGACATCCATTTGCTTTAGGACACGATTCTTCTGCGCCAACAAGAGTTCATAGCGTTGGTCGACCGTATCTTCCTCGCTTCGGCAGAGTTCCACATACTTCTTGATTTCGGAGATCGACATCCCGCTGCGACGAAAACACTGGATCAATTGGATCCATTCGATGTCTTTTTCACCGTAATCCCGATGTCCCGCCGCATTGCGTAGGATGGTCGGTAAAAGCCCCGCGCGTTCATAATAGTGGAGTGTCGGGATGGAAAGTTCGAATTGTTTCGCGACTTTATCGATGGTTGCCATGGTTACCTCGCTTTATTTATTAACCCGTTTGATAGAAACTCTTTTACGATCGATGCGAATTCACGATCGTTGGAAACAACCGCCGGGTGATATCCGGATTCAAAGAGATGTTTCTTTCCTTCTCGAACTTCGCGGATGATTGCATCGAATTCTTCTTCACGATCGCTTCGTATCAAATCATCGGCCTTGCTTGCGGTTAGAAGCAACGGTACATTTAGCCCGTCGAGTCTTTTATGGAAAAGCGGGAGTTTCGCCTCCATGAATCGTAAAAGACTTTCCGTGTCCTGATCCACGATTTTTTCCCAGTCCTTGCCATGGCAGGAAGCATAGAAACGGATGGCATGTTCGTTCGTCTTTGATTCGGCTCGATTCAGACGTAGCCTCAGCGGGAAATCCGGCGTAAGCGCCCGTCCATCGAAACTATCCGCAATGACCTTATTTACCAAATCCGGAGCTTCAAGCGCGACGTTGATCGCGACCCATGCCCCGCCGCTTGTTCCAATCAGGTTCACTTTCCCAAGATGAAGATGCTTCATCAGCGCAATCGTCTGCATGGCTTCGTCATACCATAATTCAATCGGAAATCCATCCAGTCTTTCCGATCTTCCATGACCTAAGAAATCGATCCGGATGACCCGGTAATCTTTCGAATAGAGGTCGACGATGGAATCGAACATGCTGGAAGAGGCGGAGTTCCCGTGCAGGAAGAAAAGAGGTTCACCCTCTCCGATATCCTCATAATAGATGTCCTTGTTTTGATACTTGAATATCGACATGCGCCACCCTCTTCGTTCTTGTCTGCAATCCTACTTTATTGTATCTCATATTCGTGATGATTCAATGCCAATACGTAGAAGATCTCGACTTTCGGACTAGATCTTTTATCCGCGACGATCGCGATAAAAAGACCGCGTTTTTTCGCGGTCTCTCGAGAATCGTCTTGCCCTTTAAGGTTAATTCCCTAATTTCAACTTCTCGGCGACCTCGTCGGTCGCGGTTTGAAGCTCATGTTCGACATCCTCGAGCGTCTTCTTCACGCTCTTCTTCACATCACGGATCCGATGCATGATCTTCTCTTCTTGTTCAGGCGAACGCATCGCATCGATCGTCTCTTCCGCATGTTCTTTCATCTCGTCGACGAACGCTTTCGCGTCTTCGATCAGTTCTTCCGGTTTCTTCGTCGATCCTTTACGATTCATGTAGAGGTACGTCGCCGCACCCACCGTCGCGATCATGGTCGATACCCCTAAAAATACCTTGGTGCTTGTTCTCATATGAAACCCTTCTTTCTGTGGTTGTAGACGTAAGTCGGGCAAATGATTCTCTGACATCCCGCGAAAGAACGTGTTTATGGATTGCTTTATCGAGTGCGGGTATGTCTTTATTATACTCTCATTGCGCTGAAAGGTCGAATCTTGTGACATTTCGATGATATCGCTTGACCTCAAGCGGGCTTTACGGAGTAAACTAAAGATGAATCAAGGAGGATAAAATGGATAACTTTAAATTTCATGCATACACCGAAATCTTATTCGGTAAAGGACAAATCCAACAGCTTCCCGCGGTACTGTCCAAGTACGGGAAGAACGTATTATTGGCGTATGGATCGGGAAGCATCAAGAAGAACGGGATTTATGATTCGATTCAAAGCTTGTTGAGCGACTTCAACGTCATCGATTTCGCCGATATCGAACCCAATCCTCACCTTAAGACGGTCGAACGAGGTCGCGACCTTTGTTTGGCGCATAACGTCGACGTGATTCTGGCGGTCGGAGGCGGAAGCGTCATCGACTGCAGTAAAGTGGTCGCCGCAGCGACCTTCTATGATGGGAGTGCCTGGGATTTGGTGGAGAATTCGACTAAGATCACCAAGGCGCTGCCGATCGTGACCGTCTTGACGATGGCCGGTACGGGTTCCGAAATGAACAAAGGCGCGGTCATCACGAATACGGAAACCCAAGTGAAACGGGGAACGGGGTCGTGGAAGACCATCCCGCAGACATCGATCATCGATCCGACCTATCTTTATACCTTGCCTGCCAAACAGACGGCTGCCGGCAGCGCCGATATTTTCTCCCATGTCCTGGAGAGTTATTTCAAACGGACACCGGATGCCTATGTCCAGGACCGGATGGCGGAAGCCATCTTGTTGACGGTCATCAAGTACGCCCCCATCGCCATGGTTTATCCGGAAGACTATAGCGCCCGTGCGAACCTCGCTTGGGCAAGTTCCCTGGCATTGAACGGAATCTTGGGAAGCGGAAAGAACGGCGCCTGGTCCGTCCATCCGATCGAACATGAACTGAGCGCTTATTACGATTTGACCCATGGCATCGGANNAAGATTCCGATGACCTTGCATGAGGTCGGCATCGATGAATCGAAGTTCGAAATAATGGCGAAAAAAGCCGTCGAACTCGGCGGACTTGCCTATGCCTATGTCCCGATGAACGAGAAGGATGTCATCGAGATTCTGGAAGCGTGTAAATAAAAGAAACGGGAATCATCGATTCCCGTTTTTATGTTCACTATTTATACACCGAGCATGGACTGGATGCACTGTGCCAATTCCTGTCCTCTCATCCCGCAAATGACTACACAATGCGCGATCATCAAACCAAACATGGATATCCTCCTTCGTCTTTCGACACTC
>DOUE01000032.1:0-27342 GCA_003520745.1 Erysipelotrichaceae bacterium | reverse complement strand
CTACGTGGAAATTGTTACGAAAGTGTGTCGAAAAAAACACCCCTTGCGGGATGTTTACCAGACGACTTTTCGAATGGCTTGGCATGCGACGCATCCAAGCCCCGTATTCACTCCGACGGTTGAAATCAGCGGAACGAAGTAAACCTCCGCGGTCGGAAATTCCTTTTGGATCTTCTCCAACAATTCCCTGCCGGATTCTTCCGCCCAGACATGGGCGACACAGATCCTGTGATGTTCATCGACCCCCATCGTCTTAAAGTACTCGATGACCGAATCGAAAGCCCTGGGCATCGTACGTACTTTCTCATGGACGTCGATCTTCCCTGCCGTCGCTTTATTGACGATCAATACCGGTTTGATTTTAAAGAGTCCGCCGATCGTGGCGGCCAAGGGGGTGACCCGTCCGTTTCTGGCCAAGTGCGGCAAGTCGTCGGCGATGACGAAGGTGACGCTGTCCGCCGCGGCTTCCTGCAAGGTTTCACGGACTTCCTTGACGCTCTTCCCCGCATCGAACATATTACGTGCGGTGATGGCGAGATGGAGTTGGTTGCTTGCGGTCGAGTAGCAGTCGATGAAATCGAAGGGGATCCCGACGGTCTGAGCCGCGCTCTGCATGGCGCCCAAGGTGCCCGACAATCCTGGGCAAATCGGAACCGCGAAGATCCGATCATAGTTTTCTTTCAAGGTCTCGAACAATTCTTCGATCCGCCCCAACGGCGGCAGTGAAGTCATGAGGTTTTTCTTATCCGCCAACATTTGATAGGTGTCGTCGATCGTGATGGTCTCCCCTTCGAGGAAAGTCTCGACCCCGTCGGTGATTTGTAAAGGAAGCTTAAACAAGCCGTCCATGACGACCCCTTCATGATAGATATTACTTCCGCTATCGGTGACTACCGCGATTTTCATAGGACATTCCACCCTTCTTTCTTTATTTTAAGACCAAGTCTGCAAGAAAGCAAAAGAAAACGCCAGAAAGGCGTTTTGAATTTTCGAATTGTAGGATCAGGCTTTCAGAACCAGTTGGACGGCGAAGGTTTTCAATCCGGCATGCGTAACCACGGCTGCCGGAAGCTCGAGATATTCGACTTCGATCCCCGGGAAAACGCCGGCCAAATGCGCGGCGAATTTCTGTGCTTCGGCGAGTCCGTCCGCATGCGGGATATAGACTTTATGCGTATCGGCATGACAGCCGAGTTCTTTCATTTTATCGGTGATTCCGGAGAAAAGCTTGCCGTCGGTACGTGCCGTTTCGAACTTCCCGATCGCGATGCCGCGGTTTTCAAGAATCAAGGATACCTTCAGTTTTAGTAACGAAGACAAGGTCGCTGCGGCGGATGAAATCCGTCCGCTCCGTTTGAGTTGGTCGAGGTTTTCAGGAACGACGAAGGAAACGGTGTCGTTGAAAACCTTATCCGCGAAGGTCAGGATTTCCTGTTTCGTTTTCCCTTCCAAAACCATTTCGGCGGCTTTGAGGGCGACATAGCGTTGCGGGCCGACCAAAGTTCCGGTATCGACGATCGTAACGTTGGACATTTCGTTGTGGAGGGCGGAAAGGACGAACGCCTGATACGTTCCGGACAGATGACGCGAAAGCGGGAAAACCAGGATGTCGTCGTATTCGGCCGCCTTCAGTTCGGACATGATTTCCTGCAGCATGCCCAGATTCGGTTGCGANNGTTTTGATGTCCGCCTTTTCCCTTAGAAACTGGTACAGTTGCGCCGGTTCAAGTTCGACATAATCCTTATACTCTTTCCCGTTGACCGTGATCGACAGCGGGGCAAGTACGATGTTGTGTTCCTTCGCGATGCTCGGGCTCATACTGACGGCGGAGTCGGTTACGATGCANNTTACTCATTTAATTACCTCCAAAGGTTCTGATAGGGATATTGTATCAATTCATCTTTGAATGTCAAACTAATTAATCAATCCGGCTCCGGGAAACCCGGATTTGTGTTTTTTTAGTAGACCGTATACAATAAAGAAGACGGAGGTGACGATATGCTTCAAAACGAGGAATGGCTTAGGAAGTATGACCGTTGGGCGATCTTGGGCATCAATGAGAATCCTGAAGGGTATGCGAATCTGATCTATCATCGCTTGGAGAAGATCGGGAAAACCGTGGCGGGGGTGAATCCGTTCTACGCCGAGCTTGAAGGAAAACATGTTTATCCTTCGTTGCATAAACTTCCCTTTAAACCGGACGTGGTGGTTTCGGTCGTTCGTCCCGATGTCGGTTTATTCTATTTGGACGAGATGAGGAAATTCACGATCGATAAACTGTGGTTGCAACCTGGGACGATCGACGATACCCTGCTGAAGAAATCGGATGAATACGGGNNGAATCCGGAGCGCTCCGGATTCTTTTATTCCTCGTTGATACTGAACTGCCAAACGATCCCGAATTTATCGACCACCGAGCCGTAGTACTTACTCCACATCGTTTTCTGTAGAGGCATTCCGACTTTCCCGTCCATCGCCAACCGAGGGAACCAGGCGTCGATGTTTTCTTGGCTTGTGATGATGTTGAGGCTGATGGTGGCGCCGCTTTTGGACGTGATACCCGGAAAGTGGTCGCAAAACATGACCCGTGTTTGATCGATGTCCAGGAAACTGAACATCGCTTTGTTTTCAAACCCTGCGGGGACGGCGAATCCCGGATTTCCGGCTTGACCGAAGGTCAGGATATGATGGTGCGGGATATTGAAAACGGAGGCATAATAGGGAACGGCTTCAGCCGTTTTACCGTTTAGATTGATATATGGATAGATCATATGAACCTCCTTTTGGTTCATTATATCAATAATCCTCCATAAAGTAAAAAAAGCCCGAAGGCTTCTTAAAGTGATTCGATTTGGGTAAGGAACGCTTCGATCGGTTGGTTGCCGACAAGCTCCAAAGTATCGTTGATGATGATCTTGGGGACACCGGAAACATTGAACTTGGTGGATAGGTCGTAGAAGGTTTGCGCTTCGACCATTTCCCCTTCGATGTTCTTATTCAGCATCGCCAGTTTGTGCGCTTTTTCGACGGCACCCGGGCAATGCGGGCAACTCAGGGTCACGAAGACTTTGATGTTGACGGGCTTGTCGATCTTGGCGATGCGCGCCGCGATTTCGGGGGAGACTTCGCTGGCGTTGCCGCTGAGTTCCATCAATGCGGAGATGAAGGAATTGATCTCATGTCCGCCCGGGAAACCGTTGAACTTGACGCCGCGATAGTTGCCTTCCTTGTCGAGGACGACGAAACTCGGGGTCAGTTCGACGTTGTATTTCGAAGCTTCGTCGGCGTTTTTGTGGATATCCTTTTCCACAAACGAGATGTGCGGATTCAATTCCGCGACTTCACTGAGTAGTTGTTTGGTTTCTTCACAGGAATAACATTCGCCTTCCTGTGTAAACAAGACGAGGGTGATGTCTTCTTTCATTGCGCCGAAGACTTGTCTGAGTTGTTTTTCGACGTCTTTGTTGATCATTTTTTCCATGTTGATTTCCTCCTAGATGGTGTTTAGGTATTCATTGGCGGCTAACGCCGCGATCGCGCCGCTGGCGGCTGCGATGATGATTTGTTTGTAGGGTGTTTCCGCCATATCCCCGGCCGCATATAAGCCTTCAAGGGAAGTCCGTGCTTTGTTGTCGACGATCACTTCGCCCGAGGCGTTGAGGTCGACCAAGTCCTTCACAAGGGATGTGTTGGGGTCGTTGCCGATTTCGATGAAGAGACCGTCGCCGTGGATGATGCGTTCTTCCATGGTCCGTTTATCGAGTACCCTTACGCCGGTCAAGCGTTGGTCGCCGACGGCTTCAAGGATCTGCGTTTGAAGATGGACGGTGATGTTCTTCATTTCATAGAGTTTATCCACAAGAATCTTATCGGCTCTGAATTCGCTGCGATGGATGACGGTGACCGTCTTGGCGACTTTCGCCACGTCGATCGCGGCTTCGACCGCGGAGTTCCCTCCTCCGGCCAAGAGAACGTCTTTTCCTTTGTAGAGCGGGGCATCGCAGATCGCGCAATACGCGATCCCTTTGCTTGCGAACGTATCTTCCCCCGGAATGTTGAGTTTCCGGTTGGTCGTTCCCAGATTGAGGATGACGGTCTTGCCTTTGAAGCGTCGTCCATCGCCAAGCAGGACATGAAAGATACCATCGGTTTTTTCAAGTTTCCTGATTTCGGCATCTTCCAGGATCGGCACCTTGAGGCTTTCCACGTGACTGCGGAAGGCTTCCGTCAATTCTTCACCGGAAGAACCGTCTTTGCCAAGGTAATTCTCGACCGATGACGTATTGAGTAATTGACCCCCGACACGTTTCGCCAAGATCGCCACATCCCTCCCTTTACGGGAAGCATAGAGCGCGGCGTTTAATCCGGAAGGCCCGCCACCGATGATCAGGATTTCGTATACTTTGGATTCGTCGACATTCACCCGTTCGGTGAAGGCCGGTTGAATCGTGAAGTTGAACATGCGTTTCCCTCCTTATGCCCTTATTATAAGGGGACACTTCTTGAATTTCAAGACGAATGCTCATGTTCCTTAAGGATTTTGGATACGGTCGATTCCGTCACATCGAATAGTCTTCCCAGTTGTTTCAACGAGAGATCCGTCTTTTTTCTGAATTCGGCGATGCATTGGTTGCGAAGTGTTTTATCCTTTTTGATTTTCTCTTGGTCGCATCCGGTTTGACAGATCCACTCTTCAAGAAGTTTCAGCGCCTCTTCATCGTTGATCGGGTCCATCCGTTTTTGGATTTCGAATCGATCCTGGGTGAATTTGAGGGCGAAGTCCGGATGGAAGACCGCATCTTCGCAGTACAGGCAATAACTATTGAAGGGGTTCTGTGATTCGGTGTTGATCGAATCGATCTCTTCTTGGACATCCTCGATGCAACGTAAGGGGACGCTCTTGAAGCGACGTGGGAAGAGCCTTTCGTCGGCTTTGCGATAGTTCGTATAGGCGACCGAAATCGATTGGAGGATCGAAGAGATGTTTTTCCCGTGCGTATCGATCAGTAAGCGAAAACGATGGTCGTCGAGCAGACAATAGGCGAAGAGTTCGAATCCGAACTGGGTTTTGGCTTGGCGGAGGATCGATAGAAACGTATCGCGGTCCGTCGCATCGCGGAAAAGGATCGGACCCGACGTCTGGGTGACGGAAAAGAGATTGCAATCTTGGAGTTTACGCGCTTTACGTGCCATGTCGAACCACCTCACCACCAAAGTAACATAAGTCCCTTTATAATTCAAGCAATGTCCCCTAACTCCTTTGAACACCAAACGTTCCACAAGCCGCAAGAAAAATGATACAATGGGAAAAACCTCATCTCGATGTCGACTTTGGGGAACATCGAACACAGGAGACCTTTATGATCCAAAAACTCTTCCGACTCATGCAGACCGGTAGCCACAAGAATCTGACCGGTTCCCAACAACGCGCGATCTTCATGACCAATTTCTCCGCCGCCGGCGCCATCGCCAGTTACGTGGGATTCGCCCTTCTTTATTTCATCTTGGATAAAGACACATTGTTCCCGGTCATCTTGGTGAATGTCGTTGCGATCGTATTCCTTTTCCCTGTTTTCTATTTCGACTTCACCCGCCGCTACACCTTGGCCGCCACGTGGATGATTCTTGGGGTTTCTCTTCCCGTGTTCATCAATCTGCGCCTGTTCCTCGGCTATCGCGGCGGATCGCATATTTTCTTCGTCCTCTTCTCCCTCTTGCCCATCCTGACGATCCAGGAATACCGCAAGCGCCTTACGAGTCTTCTTTCAGGGATGAACCTGTTGTTTTTCTTCTTCACCTATCGTCATCTACCCACACCAGAATTGTTATCCGTATTCACTCCCGTCATGATCAAGTCAATCGAACTCTTCACGATGGGCTTCGTCTTGATCACCATCGTCTTGGTCTTTTTCATCAACCAACGCATCATCGACCGATATGAAATCGAGTTGACCGAGAAACGAATGAGTTTAGAGACCGCCTTGGTTGAAGTGAGGAATTTCGCAACCCTCGACGCGTTGACCGGGATTCTCAACCGGGGTCATATGGAGAGAAGGATCCGCGAAGAGTTGGCGCGCGGGAATCGATATGGATTCCCGATCTCGCTGATTCTCTTCGATATCGATCACTTTAAGCAAATCAACGACCAATACGGGCACGATATCGGTGATATCGTGCTGAAGAAGATGGTCGATACCGTGGCTGGAAAGATTCGTGAAACGGATGCCTTGGGGCGCTGGGGCGGGGAAGAGTTCATGTTGCTTCTACCGTATACCGATGCGAAGAACGCGGATCTTGTGGCTCAGAAGTTGTGCCGGTCCTTGGGATGGGTCGACCATGGGGAATGCGGGAAGATCACCGCGAGTTTCGGTGTCGCGCAATGGATCAGCAACGAATCCTTCGCCGACCTCTATAAACGCTTGGACAACGCACTATACGCCGCGAAAAGCGCAGGCAGGAACCGGGTCGTCACGGATAACCTGAAACCTTCCGCCAAACAGATCCTGACTCGTCAAGCCTGGCGGGAGGAGTGGAATTCGGGGCACGACGAAATCGACCGTCAACACCGTAACCTCATCAACTCGGTCGGATCAAGGCTGGATGAAGAAGACCCGTATCAAAGCCCGGATTGGCAAACTTTTCTTGATCAACTCACGGAAGATCTGATCACCCATTTCCGATATGAAGAAAATGTGCTGATGGAATATGGATTCACCGACATCCGTGCCCACCATCTTGCCCATGAGAAACTTCTCGGTTGGATCACGAACCTTAAGAACCAATTCACCACCGAACCCTCTGAAAACAAACCGAGATTCCTCTATATTTTGGAAGAAGCCGTGCTCAACCATATGTTGGAAGAAGACATCAAGTACTTTCCGCTTGTACGACAGGAGTGATACTATGGCAGAAAAGACCGTCGTCTATTGGGTAAGCCGTGCGTTACGTACGGTTGAAAACCCGGCGTTGATCCACGCGCAGAAACTAGCCCTTGAACATGGACTTGACCTGGTCGTGGTTTTCAACTTGTATCCGGACTTCCCGTATGCGAATCTGAGAAACATGGACTTCTTGCTTCAGGGTTTGGTCGAGATGTCGCGGAAACTTAGGAAGTCAAACATCCCGTTAGTTCTGATGGAAGGCGACGCGGAGGAAAATTTCTTGAGATTGATGGAATCTCGTAAAATCCACTCGATCATCACCGAACATCAGGTTCTCAAGCCGGTGCTGGGTGCGCAGGACCGGGTTCGTGCGCGATGTGCCGAGAGAGGGATTTCCTTCCGTACGATCAACACGGCCTGTGTCGTTCCGGTCGAAGTCGCAAGCCCGAAACTGGAGTATGCGGCGAAGACCTTCCGGCCGAAAATCATGGGGATGTATCGCGACTATCTGCAGGCGATCCCCGAAGTGGTTCCCCATCCTCAACAAATCCAGATGGATGTGTTCGATGAAACACACTATCACGCCTTGATTGCGAAACATACCGGGTGGCATACCCTTTCCAAGAGTACGATGGTCCCGGGTGAAGACGCGGCGCTACGTCAGCTGGATACGTTCATCCGTGAGTCGTTGGCGAACTTCGACCGACGTAACGAAATCGACGCCAACGGACAATCGAAACTCTCCCCCTACCTTCATTTCGGGATGATTTCACCGGTGAAGATGATCCGGGACGTCGAGGCTAGCGGGCATCCCAACGCCGAGCTCTTTGTGGAAGAAGCGATGGTCCGCCGCGAACTGGCGGAGAATTATTGCCACTACTGCAAGGATTACGATACACTGGATGGCGCCTGGGGGTGGGCGAAAGCCACCCTTGAACAACATCGCGAAGATCCTCGCGATTACTTCTATACCTTCGAGGAATTCAGGGATGCGAAGACCCACGACAAACTGTGGAATCATTGCCAGAAGCAAGTGGTCGAAACCGGATATCTCCATTCGTATCTGAGGATGTATTGGGCGAAGATGGTCCTACTCTGGAGCAAGGATGCGCGACAAGCCGTCGACACCTTGATCAAGTTCAACGATACTTATTTCCTGGATGGACGGGATCCCAACGGATATACGGGAATACTTTGGAGCGTGGCCGCCGTCCACGACCGTCCTTGGTTCGACAAACCCGTCCATGGTTTGATCCGTGCCATGGGGAGTGAAGGGACATTAAGGAAAACAAAACTCAAACTCGATGAAGAGAAGACCGTGTGATTCATTGAATCTACTCTTTTATATTGCGTAATCAAAGAAAATAAGCTACATTCTAAGGGTATTGCCGGAGGATCGCATGATCGACCATTCAACGCTGCTCGCAACCACCATCCTTGAAAACACTCACGACCTGAGTGTTTTCGCCTTGGATCGACATCTTCGCTATATCGCATTCACGCAGCGACATGCGGACTTCGTACAGGACGTCTTTCATAAAACCATCCAACCGGGGATGGAGTTCATCGAAGTTTTCGGATCATCCGGCAAGGGTGAGATCTTCATCGCATGTTTCAACGATGCCCTGTCGGGGAAACCTTCGCGAATCACCAGCGAACAGGGAATCCCGACGTTGACCCAAAACCTGTTGGATTGCTTGATTTCGCCGTATGTTGAAGATGGAGAAGTCGTCGCGGTCACTTGCCTGATGAAGAACATCACGGAAGAGAGAAAATCCGAGTTGAAGCGATTGCAGAAAGAAGAAGAATTGGATCTCTTTTTCGAACACTCGATCAACGGCTTCTTGTTTATGATGTTGGATGAGCCGATCGAATGGAACGATACCGTCGATAAGGAGAAAACGTTGGATTACGTTTTCGACCATCAACGATTGACGAAGGTCAATCAAGCCTATCTTGACCAATATGGATACACGATCGATGAAGTGATCGGGGAAACCCCGGCGCAGAGTTTTGCGCACGACCTGGTTCAAGGTCGGGAAGCGTGGCGAAGGATGTTCGACCATGGACAACTTCAGGTCATGACGCAGGAAATCAAGAAAGACGGAAGCAGGATGTGGGTGAAGGGCAACTATGTCTGTCTTTATGACGAGTACGGAAGGATCATCGGACACTTCGGGACGCAGAACGATGTCACCATCGAACAAAACGCGCAGTACCTACTAAAAAGCAACGAAGAACTGTTCCGCGCCATCTTCGAACAAGCCGAGATCGGAATCAGCTACGGTCCGATCGACGAGAGATATGGACGGATGAATCGGAAGTACTGCGACATCGTCGGATATACCGCCGAAGAACTCAACCACTTAACCTTTGCGCAAATCACCCATCCGGATGATCTAGCGCTCGACTATGAAAACATGGTGAGGATGTTGGCGAAGGAAATCGATTCTTATTCCATCGACAAGCGTTTCGTACGGAAAGACGGAAGCATCGTCTGGACCCATTTGACCGCCTCGATGATCTACCATGAACTCGAGAAGAAATCCTTCATCCTCGCGATCCTACAGGATATTTCCGATAAGAAACGGGCGGAAGAAGAGATGCTTTACCTGAACTTCCATGATCATCTCACCGGCCTCTACAATCGGAGGTTCTATGAGGAAGAACTCCGACGTTTGGATATCCAGCGCAACCTCCCCATCACCTTGGTCATGATCGATGCGAACGGACTGAAGCTGATGAACGATGCATTCGGGCACGAAGCCGGGGATCAGAGTTTGAAGAAGATCGCGGAAGCTTTGAAACGAGTCTGCCGACAGGACGAAATCATCGCCCGCATCGGCGGCGACGAATTCGTCATCCTACTGCCCAAAACACAAAAACAGGATGCGGATGAAATCGTCCGACGCATCCATCTCTCCGTATCCATGGAGAAGGTCGAAAACATCATCCTCTCCGTATCCATCGGTTCCGCGACGAAATCAGACCAGGAAACGACGATGCGCGATGTTTTCAAAATGGCGGAAGATGCGATGTATCGCCAGAAATTGACGGATAGTTCCAGCATCCTCAGTAAAACCATCGACATCATCATGAATTCGCTCTATGAGAAAAACAATCGCGAGATGGATCATTCGCGCCGTGTCAGCGAAATCTGCGAAGCCATCGCGACGAAACTGCATTTCGACCGCAGCGAGATCCATAAGATCAAGGTCGCAGGCTTGATGCACGACATCGGGAAGATCGGGATCCCCGATTCCATCCTGAATAAAGTCGGTGCGCTCACGCGGGAAGAATGGCACGAAATCCGCCAACACAGCGAAGTCGGCTATCGGATCCTGAGTTCCGCCAACGAATTCTCCGAACTCTCCGAGTTTGTTTTAGCCCATCATGAGCGTTGGGACGGGAAAGGCTACCCCAAAGGGTTGAAAGGGGATGAAATCCCAGTCCAATCCAGGATCATCGCGATCGCGGACGCCTTCGATGCGATGACCAGCGACCGTACCTATCGCAAAGGGCTCAGTTACCCCGAAGCCAAGGAAGAAATCCTGCTGAACATCGGAAAACAATTCGACCCGGAGATCGCAACGCTCTTTCTCGACCTAGTCTTTCCTGAAATCAAGTAAAAAAACGAATCCGCACGGATTCGTTTTACGTTAGTAGATAGCCGACGGCGAAGGCGCCTTTCCCGGCGTTCAAGCCGACGATGGGTGAAATCGACTCGATGTATTCGGGTTCTTTCCCTAAAATGGCAAGACATTGTTTCTTTAGTTCTTTCAGATCCTTCGGATTATCCGAATAGACCAAGGCATACTTGTCGATGCCCTGTTTCTTCATGTCGTTCTTGATCGTTTTCAGGATCGACTTCAACGCACTCTTCTGGGTCAGGGATTTCGCGAAGATCTCCCCTTTCCCTTCCGGATCGATCGAGATGACGGGTTGGAGTTTGAGTTTGGAGAGGATGAACCCCGTCGTCTTTGAAACCCTTCCCCCTTTCAACATGTATTTCAAATCCTTCACGCTGACATAGATTTTGGCTTTCTTGGTTTTTTTCTGGATCGTTTCAACGATACGGGTGAATTCGACGCCTTGTTCCTTCAAGTTCGCTGCTTCATACACCAACAAGCCTTCCGCGATCGAATTCACCTTGGAGTCCAAGATCACGATTTCCTTCCCTTCCTTACGCAAGGGTTCGACGATCCTCAAAAGATTGGCATATGTCCCGCTCATCTTCGATGAAACGAAGATCCCGAGGATTTGGTCGTAGTGTTGAAGCAATTGACGGAACGTGCGCTCGATGGTGGTTTGCGTCGCCATCGACGAGGTGGGGTTCAAGGTATAATCATCCATGTGTTCATAGAAATCCTTTTGTTTCATCGTCACCTTATCCATATAGACGACGGAATCGATGATGATGTTCATCGGGATCACGACGATTTGGTGCTTGTCCACGAACGCTTGGGGAAGGTCGGCGATGGAATCGGTGACGATCACCATCTTGGAGACCGGTTCATGGATCAAATGCGCCTGCATGTACATGTCGTCGACCTTGTGGGAAGTCACCGGACCTTCCTTGAGAAGAAGTTTCATGACTTCATGGGGGACGTTGGTGTGAAGATGGACGTTCAGATGGTCGTCGGTGCTTCCGATGACCAACGAGTCGCCATAACTCCCCAGTTTCTCACGCAACGCATCCGGGTTGTTTTTGGTTTGAACCAAGTATTGGGTGCAGTAACGATAGTCCCCTACGTCACTCGAGGCATAGATTTCCGCCACTTCTTCCAATACGGCGGCCGTATACTCTTGGTTTTCAAGCGTACGTGTTTTGAGGAATTTCGCGATCCCTTCCACGAAATAATAGAAGGCCATGGCCCCCGCATCGACGACGTTATGGTCGCGTAGGACTTTAAGTTGGTCTTTGGTGTGTTGGACCGCACCCTTCAGTTGGCTCAGGGAATGTTCGACCAAGGGGGCGAAATCATCTTCGATGTGCGACTCCAAATGGGTCGCCCATTCACGCATGACGGTCAGGATGGTGCCTTCTTTCGGATTGGCGACCGATTTGAACGCATACTGCGCACTCGTCTTCAACGATTCGATGAATTCTTTCGGTGTGAGGTTTTCCCGTTGTCCGACCGATTGGGACAGACCGTGGAGATATTGGGCGAAAATGACGCCGGAATTGCCATAGGCATGGTCCACCGCCACGTCGGCGATGGACTTCATCGTCACGGAGGCTTGCGGACGACGCTGTGCCTGCGATAAAATCGAGTTCATCGTCAGACTCAGGTTGGTCCCCGTATCCCCGTCCGGAACCGGGAACACGTTGATGCGATTCAAATTGGTCTCGTTGACGATGACATTCTTCGCCCCGGAGACGATGTAGGAGTAGATTTCATTCCCGTCGATAATCTGCATAGGTTGCCTCACTTTCGAAGATCAAGAAGGATCTTGCCGTCTTTGATTTCAACGATCCGATCCGTTTTCTGGGCGATCTGTTGGTCATGCGTGATGATGATGAAGGTCGTGTTGTATTTCTTGTTGATGTCGCGCATCAGTTTATAGATCTGTTCGGCGGTATCCGAATCCAGGTTCCCGGTCGGTTCGTCCGCGAGGATGATGCGGGGGTTGTTGATGAGGGCGCGCGCGATCGCCGTGCGCTGTTGCTGACCGCCCGACATTTTATTGGCGGGATTGTCTTTGACGGCGCTAAGTCCGACGAAGTCGATCAATTCAAGGGCGCGGTCCATCGTTTCTTTCGACACCTTCGCATTTTTGATGCGGTTGGGGAGAAGGATGTTCTGGATGGCGGTGAATTCGGGTAAGAGATAGTGGAACTGGAAGATGAACCCGATGGTTTCGTTACGCAGCGACGCCAGTTCCTTGCTTTTCAAGGTAGAGACATCTTTCCCGTTCAGAACGACTTTCCCGTTGGTCGGTTTATCCAAGGTCCCCAGGATGTTCAGCAACGTACTCTTCCCGCTTCCCGATTGTCCGATGATACTGTTGAAACTGCCTTCTTCGAAGCTAAGGTTGACATCGTGCAGGACCTGCGTCTTGATGCTTGTGCCATAGATTTTATCGATATGTTGGAGTTCTAGAATGTTAGCCATTGCGGATTACCTCGATCGGACTGAGTTTCTTGGATTTGCGTGCCGGGATGACGGACGCCAAGAGGGCGGAAATCACCGCGACGCTTCCGGAGAACGCGATGAAGGTCGCGTCATACGTGATGGGAATCAAGGCGGTTCCATCCGGGTTCTTGGCGAAGGTGGTGAACATGACCAACAAGCCGACACCCAGACCGACCCCCAGGATGCCACCTAAGATTCCGAGGATCAAACCTTGGAAGATGAAAATCAAACTGGCTTGGGAATCGTTGATCCCCATCGCCTTCAGGATTCCGATCTGCCGCGATTTCTGCAACACGGTGATCGCAAGGACGCTCGAAATCCCGAGGATGACCGAAATCAAGACGAAGAGTTGGATCATGTAGGTCGAAATGCTTTGTCCGTTGAGTCCGCTCAACAAGGATTCGTTCTGTGCTTTCCAGTTGACGACCTTCAGATCGGAATCAACCGAAGGTTCAAGCGAAGCGGCGATCGTATCGGCGGCGAAGACATCTTTCACCTGCATCTCGATCCCGGTGAAGGAATCACCGAGTTTGAATAGTTCCTGTGTCAATTCCGACTGTGAAACGATCCAGGAATCATTGACCGCCGAGACACCGAGGTCGAAAATTCCGACCACCTTCACTTCGACGGTGTCGCCCAAGATCGTCTGTAGTGTAATGGTTTCATTCAGGTCGACATTCAGATTCGTCGCCAACCCTTTCCCTAAGACGACTTCGTCGTTGGTGTTGGCCATTCTTCCGTCCACCAGACTATTCTCAAGGTCATAGATGGTCGCGGTGTCGTCGCTGAACCCCCTTAATAAAGCGGATTCATCTTCATTGGCGGTGAGCGCGAACACCGCGCCATCCGCCGTCTTCCCCACATGGATCAAGCGGTCGTCCTTTGTGAGTGAGTTAAACAAAGTATCTTCGATCTGAAACGATGCGCCTTTGCTTTCGCTGACGATCGTAATGTGGGGGCTTTGACCGATGGTCCGCTGGACCAAACTGTCCTGCAAACCCTGGATCAACAAGCCGATGAAGATCTGGACGGAAATCCCGACCGCAATCCCCAACATGATCAGGATCGTCTGACCTTTACTGTACGTTAAAAACCGCTTGGCGATGGAAAAGGATAACTTCATTTGACATCCCCCTTAACCACGGCCTGAAGCTCTTTGAAATTCTGACAGATGAATACGTTGTTTCCATGGATCGCGTCATGGTTGTTGACCAAGGCTTGTCCACCCAGGATGATCTTCTGTTCAGGATGGTCGCGATTGATGATCCCCACGGTGGTGTTCAATGCGGATAGGTTGTAGAAATTGTTCGTGCTTAACACGACATAGTCGAAATCGAAGGATCGGATCAGATCCGAGATTTCTTCTTTCGGTAGGCTATTGCCGAAGAAATGGGCGTTGAATCCAAGGATACGGAAATAATCCGCGACGACGCGCGGTCCCAGTTCGTGGTATTCCCCTTCGGGACACACGATCGCGACCCGCTTATCGGAACCTTGAAACGATTTCTTAAGTACGATCGGATAAAGGCTTTCCAACACGGTACGCAGGATCTGTGTTTTCATATGCTCGTCCCAGATCTTATGTTTGGGATTGCTTTCCTTCGACGTCACACCCGTCATCGCTTTGGCCAAGATGGTCTCATAGAACTCGATCAGTCCCAGTTGACCCGAACTTACCCATTCATGGGCGAGACCGACGCAGGCATCTTTATCATATTCATTCAACTTTTCTTGAAATTGGGTTAGATAAGGCATCCTTCTTCTCCTCTAGAGCTTTCCGATAATGAAAACGCTGATCACGCTGACCAAGGTGGACAAGGTCGTCCCCCAGATCAAGTCGATGATGGTGATTTGGATCGGCCAATCCTTGAGCGTCGCAAGGTTGGTCAAATCATAGGTCGCATACGTGACCAACCCGAAGAGGGCGGCACGCAGGACAAGTTGTGTTAGGTCCGGGGTTTGCAGGGCGGGTTCGATGACAAAGACAAGCAAGCCGACGATAAACAAGGCATAGAAGATCAATGCGGCGATCCAGTTGACCTTGTCGCTCATGATGAAGCCGAGGTACTTACTGTAGAGATTCTTGGCAATCAAGCCCAGCCAAACCAAATCGATGGCGAAGAACACGACCAAGGCGATGACGAAGTGAAGTAGAAATTTCATATTATTCCCCTTTCCGAGGTAACCTCGGGATAAAGATACTGGTGTTTTTAACATACTCTTCATAACCGGCATATTTCTTTAGGCGTGCTTCAAGCATCGGGACACCGGAAACATAGCGGATGATCAAGGTGATGGTGATCGGACTGAGGATCGCCCAGATCGGAGCCCCTAAACCAAGAGAAACGAAATACACGCCGAACCATAAGACCGATTCCCCGAAGTAGTTCGGATGACGGGTGTATTTCCATAGTCCGGTTTGAATCAATTTCCCCTTATTGGCAGGATTACTCGTATGCGCCTTCAATTGGGCGTCGCCGATGCTTTCAAACAACATCCCGACAATATACACGAGGATCCCGAAGACCACAAGCGGCAACGACGTCAAGGTCGCCGAGCTTTGTCCCAGGATATTGGCCACGGAGATGATGTACATCAACAGTCCTTGAAACAGGAAGAGTTGGAAATAGGCGCGGACGAAATACGTCTTGCCCCATTGTTTACGGAAGTTCGCATAGCGGAAATCTTCCGGTTTTTTATAATTGCGTTTGAAGATATGCAGACTCAGACGAGCCCCCCACAGGAAGGTCATGAGAAACAAGAGCCATCCCAAAGGTTTATTGATGTTGACCTGGACGAAGAGCGAGAGAAGGAAGAACCCCATGCCCCAGCCGACATCGATGTATCCGGCGTTCTTAAGATAGGTGGTCAGCGCATACCATGCGCTGAAGTAGACGAGTAAAAAGGCGATGATGTTGATGTGGTTCATGGTGATGCTCCTCTGACATGAAAAGAATCAAGGGTTGATTCTTCAATCGATCTAGACGAATTGTTTCTATTCCCCCAGGTAAGTCCTGTACCTTTATTATAGTAACTTAACTAAAACTTTCAAGGATAACGAACCCGATAAAAAAACGCCCGAAGGCGTTCTTTAAAGCGGGAAGATTTTCTTGTTGTGTTCGCCGTTGATGATCTGGGCGACGGCGTTGTAGAAAGCGGATCCTCCGCAGAAGATGCCGACGATGCCGGCAGCGACTTTGATCGAGGCGATCCCGGTGAAATCACCGACCGCCAACAAGACAAACAACAACGTCAGGGATCCAAAGACGACTTGGGTCGTGCGATTATGCGTCAAGGTCCCGATGAACATGAAGAAGGTGAAGAATCCCCACACCAAGAGGTAATAGCCCATCGAAATGGCGTCGGCTTCCAAGCCTTTCGGAGCCAAGGTCCAGATGGCGACAAGCGACCACCAGAAGGATCCATAGGCCACGAAGGCGGTTCCGGCGAAGGTGTTGCCTTGTTTCAGTTCGAAGATCCCGGCGATCAATTGCGCCAAGCCTCCCAAAGCGATCCCCATGGCGATGATCATCATCGATAAGGGGATGAGGTTAGCGTTATGCAGATTCAATAAGATGGTGGTCATTCCGAATCCCAATAAGCCTAAGGGACCCGGGTTGGCGAGTTTTTTGGTTTCAGTGGACATGGTTTCTCCCGGAATGTAGCGTCATCACGCTTTTCGATAATATCCGAAACTTGCGCTTTCGTCAATTGAAATGTGACATTCCCCCTCGTATTGTATTCGGCTTCACAAGTGATACAATGAAACCAGAGAAGTTCCTCTTGCGGAGGCCGATATGAAAAAGAAATTGTTTCTCGTCCTGCTCTCTTTTTTCCTGATTTCCTGTACCTCTTCCCGCCCGTCCTTTACCCTGGATTCCTATCCGATCGTCGACGGATCCACCGTCACGATCCCGCTCTCAGAAGCGATCTGCGCGGCGTTGACTGAGAAAACCTTGGAGGAAGTACGACCCTACATCATCCACAATAAAACCCATACGGCCTATCTCAACCTCATCGATAAGAAAGCCGACTTGATTTTCGTCACCTCTCCTTCCGCCGATGAATTGAAATACGCCAGCGACCACGACGTCGAAATGGTGGTCGTCCCGGTCGTCGCGGAAGCGTTCGTGTTCCTAACGCATGCCACCAACCCCGTCGACAATCTCACGATGAAGCAGATCCAGGATATCTATACCGGCAAGATCACCAATTGGAACCAGGTCGGCGGGGAAGATCTTCAAATCATCGCCTATCAGCGTCCGGTCAATTCAGGGAGCCAGACCGGTTTCTTGGAATTGGTGATGAAAGGGTTGACCCCGATGGTCGCACCGACGACCCAGGTCATCGCCGACATGGGCGGCTTGATCGACGTGGTCGCGAGTTATGATTACCATTCCACGGGCATCGGCTACTCCTATTATTACTTCGTGACGGACATGTGGGGCAACGAGAACGTGAAACTTTTAAAAGTCGACGGTGTCTATCCGGATGAAGCGTCGATCACCGCCAAAACCTATCCGATCAACACCGCCTATTATGCCGTCTATCGTAGCGATGAGAAGAAAAGCGGCGATGTCCGACGGATCGTCGACTGGTTGTTGAGCGACCAAGGGCAACGACTCGCGAAGGATGCGGGCTATGTTAAAGTTCGCTAAAGTCGGATTATTGTTGCTTCTTATGGTCGGATGCGGTCAATCCACCGACCCCTTGGTCGATTTCGACAAGCCGGTCCCGATCGAAGACCCACACGGAAAAACAATCCTTTCCCCGGTGACGTTTGAAGCGGTCTATGAAAACCCGATCACGTATGAAGATAAGCATGAGTTTCTCTATCCTTCCTCGAACTGGATCGCCATTCAAGGCTTGAAGGATGAAACGATCCGGACGAAGATCAATCAGGAAATTCAGGCAGCCTACGATCGTTTGATCACCTATGCGAAATTGGAGACACTGCCACCCTATCGCGGACTAAAGACGAAGATCGATGATGATTCGATCGGTTATCCGACCGTATCCACCGCAATTTCATACAATAAAAACAACCTGTTGTCGATCGTATTGAACGGGCAATACCAATTCATTTCGAAGGACGGGTCCCAACAGACTTTCGTGAGTGCCATCGAAACCCTGAACTTTGATTTGACGACGGGTCGACAACTGAAGATCGGCGACCTCTTCACCAATGATCTACCGGCGAAAGACATCCTCAATCCCTTGGTCTTCGAACTGATACGGCTTAAGAGTTCGGAATATATCGATTCGTCGAGTTATCCCTTCGTAGGTGGATATGGATTCCTCGAAGAAGTGTCGCCGTTCAAGGGGATCCAAGGCAACCAGGTCTTTTCGCTGGATACCACCGGTCTCAATCTTTACTTTGATTACAGGACACCTAATTTCGACACCCGCAATCTAACCTTCATGTTTACGATCCCCTTCGCATTGATCGAGTCGAACTTCGCCGGGACGCTTCGCTATCGAAGCGAGACCTCCCCGTTTCTTGATACGATCACTTCCTATTCCTATCTCTATACACATTCCGGAAAAAAACGGATAACGATCCAAGACAATTCAACCATGGACGGGTATCCGTTTTACCGCTATATCGATTATCCCGCAACGACAGAACCCTGGGCGCTGGATCGAATCCATGCGATCGATGAATCCTCTTCACAGCGAATCAAAGCATTGTTTGATGGGGAAATCACGTTTGCGTATCGATCCATCATCTTTTATGCGGTCGGACGCTATTCAAACATCGACGTGTACACTTCCATTCAAGGGGAGGATCGATACGTCTACCTACAGGAACACGAGAGCTACGATGAGAATCGGAAACGGATCGGGTTCAAGGATCTATTCATCGAGGGCTATGACATCTATCCGCTTTTAAGAAGGAAGATCGATGAACAACTCTCCTACTTCAACCCCGAGTGGGGGATGACGGATCAAATCGAAACCTATCTTGCCAACCTTAGCTTCAAGATCGATTTTCAAGGCATCACGATCGACTCCTATGCGGAATCCTCAATCAACCATAACATCTACATGATCCAGATCAATCTCGGTTATGATGAGATCGGATGTCAAAACCTGAGAATGTTTGAGGAATACTTCAACTAAAAACGGCCTCCCCTTCTGACAATATCAGGTGGAAGGCCGTTTTTCTATTCCGATTGATCTCTGAAATCCTTCGGTGTCTTCTTGAATTTACGTTTGAAATGACTGTAGAAATTACTGGTGAAGCGGATACCTGAACGCAGTGCGACTTCCGAGATCGGAAGGTCGGTCTCCGCCAGTAGTTCCCTGGCGAGAAATAAGCGACGATCGCAGATGTATTGATGGGGCGTTTGTCCGATATACTCGTCGAACACGCGGATGAAATGGAATTTACTATAATCGATGGTATCGGTGATATCATCCAACACGATCCGTTTACTGATGTTTTTGTCCATGAACAAGAGGGCGTTGCGGATGAAATCACGCTGTTTGGCGTCACGGTTGGTGTTGACGGGGAGTGCTTTGAGGAGTTTCGCTAGAGATTCAGTTACCATCGGATCCTGGCAACTCAGTAAGAATTCATCGAAGTGTCGAGGATCGACTTGACTGGGTACGCGCAGATGGTTGCGCATCAATTCCGTCTGAGGGCAGTTGGTTCCCACCAGGAAATCCCCCGATCCTTGCGCATAAAGGAAGTGGACGCCGTTCTCTAAAGGAATCAATACGACTTCGTTGGAAAGGATCACTTTCTCGGATTTCGAGTGTTTCACGATCGCGTGGCCGCTGCGTAGATAAAGCAACAGACAATCGTTTTTCCCTTGGGCTTTGATCTGTACGGCGGCGTTCTCGAAATGGAACGTGCCGATCTCACGAATGGAAAAAGCGTCATCCCTTACTTTCAGGAGGGTCGATTCATAGTGGATAGAATTCACATTGTTGAATAACATGGCCGGTCCTTTTCTGCTTTTCGCCTACGATATTATGCAGGATTCGAATAACGTACTCTATTATTGTAACTCATAAACTGAATTATGCAAGTTGAGACTTACAAAAAAATAGGAAAGAAAAGGGATGGCTTGCGTACATCCCGACATCGGTCAATTGTTGTTTTTAAAGAAACGGACCATCTCGTCCATGACGTCCAGACTTTGGGGATAGATCAGTTTGATGTTGAAGACATGATAGAGTTTTTCGCTTTTCGCCATGACCCTGAGTTTGTGTTTGATCCCCAAGGCTCTCAATTCCTTGTCGAATTGCATCGTCTCGACGATCAAGTCGTCGTTCTGCGTGGTCAAGAGATAGGATGGGGGGAAATCGGGATGGAGGTTGTTGGAGACGGAACTGTAGGGGAAGAGTGGGTGGTTCATGAAGTCCTCGCGGTCGAAGAGGGTCTGGGCGGTCATGACGCGGTTGGGGTAATCCAGTTTGGCGTTGAGTAACCGCACCAAATCGTAGACCCCGCAACTCAAGCCCAATCCCTTGATGACGACCTTGGGACGAGTGAAGTCGAACTTGCTTAACAATTCTTGGCTAACCAGCGTGTTGGCCGTCAATGCGCTCAGATGCGCACCGGCGGAATCGCCGATGAGATAGACCTTGGATGCATCCAGGTCATATTCATCCCCGTGTTCCTCGATCCATTTCAACGCGGCAACACAATCTTCGAGTTGAGCCGGGAACGGTGCGTCGAACCCTAGACGATAGTTGATCGTCAAGACACCGTATCCACGACGCGAAAGTTCCATGCCGTAGTACTTATAGTAGGTATCCTTATGTCCGTAAACCCAGCCTCCGCCATGGATCTGCACGATGACGGGGAGTTTCCCTTCATAGACCAAGGGACGTGCGATGTCCATGCGGTGCATCGGATCGCCGTCCTCAAGATAGGATACATNNGGATACATCTTCCACCAAACTCATCCCCGTCGGGCGCGGAGCTTTCTTGTAATATTGCCGATCCATTTCGGCGATGCCCTTCCACATGATTCTCAACGGTTTGTTTTTGATCATAGTTTACCTCGTTGATTCCATTTTGGTCTTGTTGGAATGCGTTGTCAAGTTAGAGAAGGAAGCCAAGGAGCGCACCGGCCAGGATCAACCAGGTCGAATTGACTTTCGTGGAAATCAAGACAAAGAAACTTGCGAGGAAGATCAACAACGAGGGAACGTCGATCAACGTCGCCATGCCCAGTTTGATCGATACCGCCGCCATCAAGGCGATGGATGCCGCATTGACGCCATCCAAGACCCAGGAGATCCGCTTGGATGCGCGCATCTTGGCAAGGACGGGATGTAGGAAATAGACCAATAGAAACGAAGGAAGGAAGATGCCGAGGGTCGCAAGCATCGCCCCGCTGAACCCATGGATCAGATACCCGATGAAAGTCGCCGTGGTGAATACCGGTCCCGGGGTGAACTGTCCTACCGCGACCGCATCCAAGAGTTGTTTCGCGGTGATCGCGCCATACTTTAGTACGAATTCGGACTCAAGGAAGGAAAGCAGGACATAGCCGCTACCATAGAGTACCGAACCGATTTTTAAGAACGTCAGGAAAAGCAAAGTCAATGAAATTGGTTCGACGACAAGCGTCTTCCGTCGGTTTTCACGCAATTCGAAATAGACAAACGTCAAGAATCCCGAAGCCAGCAACAAGGGGATTTCCGAATAGCCGAAGAGGGACAAGGCAAGTACGATTGTGAAAATCACGATGGCTTCTTTTTTCTTCAACAGCGTCTTGGACAAGCGATACAAGGCTTGGGCGACGATTGCCAACACGACCGGTTTGACTCCGTCGAACATCCCTGCGATCGCCGGGAGACTGCCGTAGTTCACGTAGACCATCGCCAAGATCAACACGATCGCCATCGCGGGGAAAATGAAACTCACCCCGGCGAGGATCAATCCGATTCTGCCGCCGCGCTCCAAACCCAGATGGATCGCCATTTCGGTGGAGTTGGGACCGGGGATCAGGTTCGTGAAGCCCAAGAGATCGACGAATCGTTCGCGGCTGATCCATTTCCGTTTCGTGATGATTTCTTCTTCCATCATCGCGATGTGGGCGGCCGGACCTCCGAACGCCGTCAATCCGAGTTTACCGAAGACGGAAACGATTTCTTTATAGGTTTCTTTCGTATATGTTTCTTTCATAGTTCTCCTTTATCGCGTTTCAACGCGGGTGTTTTCATCTTTACCGAAGAAGATGAAAATGCATGTACCAACCAGACCCAGTAAACCGGCGGTGATGAAATTCGCCGACGGGGAGAGACTCCATAAATAGGCACTGGACAACGAGACGATCGAGACGACGAAGTCCCGCAACAGATAATACGTTCCAAACATCGAAGCCTTCGTCCCCGACGGCGCCAATTTCACGATCAAGGCTTTGCGTGTCGGTTCCCCGAATTCCTTCAACCCCCGGATCACGAAGGCGAACATCAGCATTTCCATCGATTTGGACATCAAGAGGATCCAGGGGAAGACGGTAAAGAAGCCGAAGGTGATCGCGACCAAGGTCTTACTGGATGTGCGTTCGTTGAGGATCGCCACCGGGATGTACACCAGCATCGCGACGACCATCTCGATCAAGGTAAGTAGACTAAAGGACAGCGCGGGGAATTCGTTCACCTGCATGACCCAAAGCACTACGAAGGCATAGGGGATTTGTTCGGCGAAGCGGACGAAGATATCGCTCAACAGAAGCGTTTTGAGTGCGCTTGGCATGTTTCGATAGGTCGTGAAGAGATTAGGGGTCGAAGACTTCACGGGTTGCTTGTCTTCCACGAACTTCCAGAGGAAGAAAAGGGCGAAGATCCCCAATCCTAGAGCGAAAGCGAAGGCGATCCGCGCCCCTTCGCGGATCCCGTAGGCTTGGATGAAGAATGCTCCTAAAATCGGTCCAAGCGCCATCGGGATGCGTCGTACCAACGAATGAAGGGAAACCCCCATCGTTTGCTTCTCCGCCTTTACCGTCGAAGAGACCAAGGATAAGATCGCAGGCAGGGATAGAGCCGTCCAAGAGATGAAAAAAATCGCACCGAGGAGTACGGCTTGCCAGTGCGGAAAGACGATGACGATCAGATAGCCGACCAGGGAGACACAGGTATAGGCGATCAGAGCGCGCTTATAGCCGAACCGGTCGGAGATCGCCCCGCCTACATAGGAGTAGATCGCGCTAAGGAAGTTGTCCATCGCGTTGAGGAAGCCGACCGCATAGACCGATCCGCCGATCGCGATCAGATAGACGGGAAGGAACCTTTCCCCCATCTTCTCCCCGAGTCCAAGCAAGACCACCATGCCCAACATCGACAAGACGCTGGGGTTCACGCCGAAGAATTTTTTCACCCGTTGGAAGCGTTGCGGTTTATTCGTCATGCCTCTTCCCCCCTTTGATTTCATCGACCAATTCATCCAGGAAAGAAAGGGCGAGGTTCAACTCGTTTCTGCCGTTTTCGGTGATCGAATAGTATTTACGGATCTTTCCGTCCACGTTGATCGGTTCGACCGTCAATAACCCTTCCTTCAGCATCCCGTGCAGGATCGGATAGAGTGTTCCGGGTGAACTGTTGTATCCGTGTTCATGTAGCTCCTCCAGCAGCCATCCGCCATAGACGGGGTCTTTTTGGGCGTGGTGGAGGATATGCAGGCTGATGAAGCCGGTCTGGAGTCGTTTGCGTAGTTGGTTTTCCATCGTACCCTCACTGATATCGTATCTCGATATCGAATTACGATATCAGTATACCAAGGGAATTAAACGAAGGCAAGCAGAATGCAAAAAAGCCATTCACATGGCTTTCTTCATTTCGACGATAAGGAAATGGGAGGGTTGGATGGCAAGGAGGTCGAGGTTTTCTTCCACGATTTCAAGCGCATCCCCAGCGAAGAGATCGACGCCGTTCACATCGGCACGTCCTTCGATCAACACCAGATAGGCTTGTCTGCCGGTATGGGCGATGAAGGTGCTTTCGGTCGAGGCTTCCATGTCGATGGCGAGGATGTTGACGTCCTGATTCAGTTTGATCGGGGCGTCGCCTTCTTTGGATGAAACCAGATGCAGCCACTTGTTTCTTCGGTCGGCCCAAGGAAAACGATAATCCCCGTAGGCCGGGGTATGTCCCTTCTTGTCCGGGACGATCCAGAGTTGCAGGAAACGTAGCGGTTCCTTGGCGTTGTTGTACTCGCTATGCAGGATGCCGGTCCCGGCGCTCATGTATTGCACTTCGCCACGCTTAAGGGTATGGGCGTTGCCCATCGAATCCCGGTGCGTGATTTCCCCGTCGACCACATAGGTCACGATCTCCATGTCGTTGTGGGGATGCAGGTCGAACCCGTCGTTGGCTTTCACCAGGTCGTCGTTCAGTACGCGCAGGACGCCGAAGCGCAGGTTCTCGGGGTTATAGTATTCTGCGAAGGAAAAATGAAAGCGGGACTTCAGCCATCCTTTGTTGGATAAAAACATTTTCTTTGAATCAAGATATCGTATCATCATCCCACCTTCTTTCAGTATCCATAATATAGCGACTTGGGTCTTGTCTTTCAAGAACCGTGCCCTTCTTGCGCTTTATGGGGAGCGTGATACAATGAAACCAACAGAAACCACCCAGGAGGTGCGACAGTATGAAAGCGTATGCCCGTTTGTATCAGGCCGTTTTCCGTCTCATTCTACCGCGTATGCCTTGGCGTCAGCCTGAATTGATCAAAGGGGAAGGAAGCGTCGCGTCGATCGGAACCACCGTGAAGGCGTATGGGGTCGACCGTGCCCTTTTGGTGAGCGATCCGGGCTTGGTTCGATTGGGTTTCGTGGATCAAGTGCGCGAGCATCTTGAGAAAGCGAACGTACGCGTCGTCGTCTACGACAAGACGCAGGCCAATCCGACGATCGACCAGATCGAAGAAGCGTTGTTGCTTTATCGTGAAGGATCGTGCCAGGGCATCGTCGCCTTGGGTGGCGGTTCACCTATGGATCTGGCGAAAGCGGTCGGGGCGAGGATCGCCATGCCGAATAAAACCATTCCTCAATTAAAGGGGATCTTAAAAATCAAACACAACCTCCCGCCTTTGTTCGCCATTCCGACCACGGCCGGTACGGGGAGTGAAGTGACGGTCGCGGCGGTCGTCACCGATTCGAAGACGAAAGAAAAATATGCGATCTCCGACTTGCATCTCATCCCGATCTTGGCGATCCACGACCCTTCGTTGACGGTCGGGTTGCCTCCCCACATCACGGCGACCACGGGGATGGATGCGCTCACCCATGCGGTGGAGGCGTATTTGAACCATACCTCCATGCCCGTTACCAACCAAGAGTCCGAAGAAGCGGTACAACTGATTTTCAGGAGTTTACTGAAGGCGTATGAGAACGGTAACGATATCCGGGCAAGGGAAGACATGCAGAAAGCGGCGTTCCTTGCCGGAGCCGCCTTTACGAAAGCCTATGTCGGGTATGTCCACGGGTTAGCCCATCAACTGGGTGGATTCTACGGGATTCCCCACGGCTTGGCCAACGCGGTGATCCTGCCGATCGTATTGGATTACTATGGGGATAAAGTCGAAAAGAAACTGGCGAGACTGGCGGATGTCGCAAGCCTGTCCACTCCGACGATGAGCCAAAAAGAAAAGGCGGATGCATTCAAGTCCGCGATCAAGGAAATGAACCGTAAGATGAACATTCCCCAGACCCTTGAAGGGATCAAAGAAGAGGATCTGGAGATCCTGGTGAAACGGGCGTTGGAGGAAGTGAACCCGGCGTATCCGGTCCCTGTCATCTTGAACGGGAAGCAATTGCTTGAACTCTACCATCACGTAATGAAGGCATCGTCGCAATGACGATGCCTTTAAATTTCACCCATTAACCCTCTCGCCTGTTCCAACACCTTCATGCCATCCATTCTCCCGTAGTTCAGGGAAACGATGATTTCACAAGGGCAAGACACGACGCTCTTGACGGAAGCGATCAGGTATCCGACCTGCGGACCGATCAGGACCACATCCGCTTCTTGCGACAAACTCTTCACCGCTCCGATGGAATGTGCGCTGATGCGGCATTCATATCCGATCGATGCGGCGGCTTCGCGCATACGATTCACCAACAAGCTGGAGGACATGCCTCCCGCACAAAACAAGACGATGTTTTTCATAGGAACCTCACTTCACTAGGATAACAGATTCTCTTTGGAATAACGTACCAAAATCAACCAGCGACTAGATCTCGATCGAACGGATCCCGTCGATGTGCTGCAAGGTTGAATGGATCGACGTTTGCCTGGAAACGATCGTACGGTTGATCGTCAGTTCGATGTGGATCCCTCCGTCCTGTTTCGTGACTTTCGAGGCTACGACTTCACATTTTTCCGCTTCGAGTTTCGCGAAGAGCGGTTCGATCGGCACATCGTCCATCTCGACGGTGACGAACTCGAAACTGCGCATCGACTTGCGTACGATACGGGAGTGGAAGAGAAGTTGGAAAAGCACAAGGACGATGGTCGCGGTCAAGCCCAGGAAATACATCCCGCCGCCGATCGCCATCCCGATCCCCGCGGTCGCCCAGATGCCGGCCGCCGTCGTGAGTCCGCTGACGCTGTACCCCTTGGTCATGATCATCCCCGCACCCAAGAAACTGATTCCGGGAATGATCTGGGCGGCGATCCGCGCCGCGTCGGGGATGACGCCGTATTGGATGAAGATGTCGTTGAATCCGTATTTCGAAATCAGCATGAACAAGGCCGAGGCGATGGCGACGACGCTGTGGGTCTTGNNCGGTTTTTGCGTTCGATCCCGATGATGGCGCCGCAGATGCCGGCCGCCAATAAACGTACGATGAAGCTGATTTCAAGCGGGATTTGTCCTGGGAAGATGAAGTCGATGAACATGGGGGTTCTCCTTTGCGAGATGACGAAAAAAGCGATGAACGAATACGATGACGGGATTCCATTAAGTACACAGTACAGGATATCGTCCGCAAGTTCAACAATGTTCCGGTAAAAAAGAGAAAACGCAGGGGACTCCTGCGTTTTGAATGGTTAATCGAGTTCTTTTCCGTTGGATGCGATGACTTTCTTGTACCAGAAGAAGGATTTCTTACGGCTGCGGCTTAGGTCCCCGTTGCCTTGGTCGTCCTTGTTGACGTAGATGAAGCCGTAGCGTTTCTTCATTTCACCGGTNNGTATAGCCCAAGAGTTCGACGCCGTCTTCTTCGACCGCCTTCACCATCTCGCGGACATGTTCCCTCAGATAGTCGATGCGGTAGTCGTCGTTGATCGTCCCGTCTTCAAGCGGCGTATCCACGGCGCCCAATCCGTTCTCGACGATGAACAAGGGTTTTTGGTA
>DOUE01000030.1 GCA_003520745.1 Erysipelotrichaceae bacterium | reverse complement strand
CGGCTCGGGGGTATTGGGGGAGAACGGACGGGGGACCGTCGACCACTTCCATCTCCATGGCCGCATCGACTTTACGATCGGCACCTTGTCGAAAGCCTTCGGGGCGATCGGCGGCTATGTGGCCGGGAGAGCGGTGATGAAAGAATGGCTCAGCCATCGTGCCCGACCTTTACTCTTCTCCACCAACCTTCCGCCTTCGGTGGTCGGTTCTCTCATCGAAGCCGTGAAGATGCTTCAGGAATCCGATGAATACACCAAAACGCTGTGGGAGAACGGGGATTACTTCAAAGCGAAGATGAAGGAAGCCGGATTCGATATCGGTCACAGCGAATCGCCGATCACCCCGGTCTTCGTGTACGACGAAGCCAAGACGATGGTGTTCTCGAAGAAGCTCTTCGAGAACGGCGTCTTTGTTTCCCCCATCATCTTCCCGACCGTACCGAAAGGCAAAGCGCGGCTGCGCGTCATGGTCAGCGCAGCGCATACGAAAGGACAGTTGGATGAAGCCGTAAACGTCTTCATCAAGGTCGCGAAAGAACTAAGTATCATTTAATCCGGGAAACCGGATTTTTTTATGAAAACCCTCTTGACAGACTAACAGTTGTTAGTCTATACTCATACTAACAACTGTTAGTACAGTTAAGAGGGACTATGATCGACCTTTACTTCTCGGATTTCTACGCCATCGCCACGACGGTTCTCGTCGTTCTCTGCCTTATTTTGAGTGTTCGCTCGCTCACTTCTCAACGCGAACCCCGGTGGGGTCGCGTCATCCTCTCCTTCATCGTCCTCGGGACGTCGGTCAGCTTCCTATCCGCCATGCGCGACGCCTATGCAACCCCCGACGCCTTGTTTGCGATGACGTCCCTTCAGTCGAGTGTCTGTTCGATCGCGGGGATGTTGATGTTCCTTGGCGGATTCCTCGCCCTGTTTCTTCGTAAGCAGCGCAGAACCTTGTTTCTTGGGATCACGATTCTCTTCGTCTTCAAGGTCGTCGTCATCGAAGCATCGCGCATCGCATTCTTGATCGGAGGGTAACATGAACACCAAAGAAAAAATACGCCACGAGGCACTGACCCTGTTCTCCACCAAAGGCTATGATTCCATTTCGGTCCGCGACATTGCCAGGGCGGTCGGCATCAAAGAGAGTTCCCTCTACAACCACTTTAAAAACAAGCAGGACATCTTCGACGATATCCTGCGGGAGTATGCGACACGGGGAGAGGAGTTCTTCAATCAAATGAACGTCACCGGTGAAGATAAGAAGTTCGTCGTCGATGACCGTACGGTGGACATGTACAAGAACATGTCCAACGAAGCCTTTGAACTTATGTGCGCACCGATCTTCGAGTTCTATTTCGTCGATGAGATCAATGTGAAGCTCAGACGGATGCTGACGATGGAACAATACCGTAGTCCGGAGATCGCCAAGATCTACCGTGATGTTTCCTTTAATGAAAGCCTGGAATTCCAATCCCACCTCTTTCACGCCTTGATCGCATCGGGAAACTTCATCGAGTGCGACCCGTACGCCCTCGCCTTGGCCTTCTTCTCCCCCATCTTCCTGATTTTCTATAAATTCGACAACGATGCGGCAAGTCTGGACGAAGCCCGTTCCCTCTTCTTGCGGCATGTACGCCACTTCAATACCGTCTATGGTAAGAAACCGGAGGATGCATGATGAAAATCACCGTCGTTTACTCAAACGCCCGCCACGGGAGCACGTGGAATGTCGCCCAACTCTATCTCAAACAACTCGCGAAAAATCAAGAGATCCAGGTCACGGAATTCACGCTACCCAAAGACATGCCTTCGTTTTGTGTCGGTTGCTTCGGTTGCATCACCCGTGGCGAGAAGAATTGCCCCCACTTCCAGCATGTCGATCCGATCGTATCCGCGCTGAAGGCCTCCGATTTGATCATATTGACTTCCCCGGTCTATGGCATGGATGTGAGCGGTTCGATGAAGGCGTTGTTGGACCATCTTTGTTTCATGTGGATGAGCCATCGTCCCGAGTCGGTCATGTTTCAAAAAACAGCGTTGACCATCGTCACCACGGCGGGGGCTGGGTTGGGGCATACGACGAAAACGATGGTCAACAGCCTCAAATTCTGGGGTGTACGCACCATTTTTAAAGGCAAGTATGCGGTTTCCGCCTTGAAATGGGAAGATGTCGATGCGAAGCGAAGAGCGAAGATCGAGAAGTCGGTTGACCGCAATGCGCGAAAAATCGAAAAAGCGGTCCAGCTGAAAGAAAAAGAGCGCGTTACTTTGTTTACCCGGATCTTCTTTTGGATGATGAGCGGGATGATGAAGAAGAATGATTACAATCTAACCGATCGTAATCACTGGGAAAACCAGGGTTGGCTAAACGGAGCCAAACCCTTCTAGAAGCGGTGCATCACCGCTTCTTTTCATGAAAAAAGCCTCCTAGCGGAGACTTGACTTCTTCGGTTCGGGATAGGTACCCAGGTAGGTATCGATCGTCACGTTCCGGATGGTTTGCGGTTTCAGGGGACGGTCTTTCGCATCCCGGGGTTGTTTGGCGATTTCAAGCGCCGCGTCCAAGCCTTGGATTACTTTACCGAATGCGGCGTATTGTCCATCCAGACTCGGCGCATCGGCCACCATGATGAAGAACTGGCTGCCGGCGCTGTCAGGATGCGAGGAGCGTGCCATGGAGACGACACCCAAGGTATGTTTCAGGTTGTTTTCGAATCCGTTGAACTTGAATTCACCGGGGATCGAATAACCGGGACCTCCGGTCCCCGTCCCTGTCGGGTCGCCGCCTTGAATCATGAAACCGGGGATGATGCGGTGGAAAATCAAACCGTTATAAAACCCTTTCTTACATAAACTGACAAAATTATTGACGGTGTTGGGGGCGATTTGCGGGTACAATTCGATTTTGATCTTCTGTCCGCTCATCATATGCAAAATGACAATAGGGTTGATCGGTACGTTCGAGGTCATGTTGTTCTCCTGTCCCCCACCCTCTACATTATACAGCCGATGCGTTGAGGTCGCAACTCATCGTGTGAAAATACATGAATTGGTTGGGGTATCCCTACGTTTCATATACGCGACAGACAAGAAAAAACCTCCTTGCGGAGGCTAGATTTTTTCGGGTTCGGGATACACTTCACGGAAGGTATCGACGGTGACCGTACGCATGATCAAGGGCTTTTCAGGACGGTCCTGACGGTTGCGCGGTTTCGATACGAGATTCAGGGCGACTTCCATGCCTTCGATCACTTTACCGAAAGCGGCATATTGTCCATCCAGATGCGGCGCGTCGGCGACCATGATGAAGAACTGGCTGCCGGCACTGTCGGGATGCATGGCACGGGCCATCGAAATGACGCCTTGGGTATGCTTCAAATCGTTGGGGATATGGTTGTAGCTGAATTCCCCTTTGATCGAATATCCCGGACCGCCTGTCCCGGTCCCTTGCGGACAACCGCCTTGGATCATGAACCCGGGGATGATGCGATGGAACGTCAAATCGTTATAGTATCCTTGTTTCACCAATGAGATGAAATTATTGACGGTATTGGGTGCGATTTTCGGGAAGAGCTCGATTTTGATGATCTGTCCGTTATCCATGTTGATGGTGACGACGGGGTTTTGGAATTCTAGTTGTAATGTCATGTTATTCTCCTTTTCACCGTCCCATTATACCGTTTTTGAAGGTCAAAAGGCAAATCGTTTGTTTACTCTACGCGGATTGCCTGCAGGCTGATCAAGTTGATCTTGCCCTGTTCCACGCTCAATTGGATCGGGTTCAGCCCTTCGATCAAGAGAAACTTACCCAGTGAATGGGAACTGCGGGATGACGTAGTCAGCGTGGTTTGTATGGACTGTAGTCCGATCTTCACCGTGATGATCGCCGTGTCCTCGACCGTCAAATCCAGCCCAAGCCAGATCGATTGCCTTTTCGGCGAATTGAGGTGGTAGCGGATCGAATCCCCGGATTGAACACCGACATAAAGCCATTCATCCTTTTTCCACGATTGGCCTTGTCCGTGGCTGAAGTTGGGTGAATCCTGATCGCTTTCCACAAATCCGATCTCGCGATGGTCTTCGATCCGAAACCCGATGTTTTTGCGATTGGACTCGTTGATTTTCGCATCCTCGTCATGGGCGTAGAAAACTGCAGGGAAAAGGATGTCGGGACGCCTAAACAGCGCATCGGAAACTTCAGGATGCGGGATACAGTTCTCGATTTTGACATTCTCGAGATACTCCCAAAGGATCTTCATCGCCTTGGATTTCTCCGTCAAAATCCCGGCTTCCATTTCCTGTGCGAAATCGACCCAGCCTTTGGGCATCTTGATCGAGTAGGGCGAATTGGTGGTTTCCATTTTCTTATAGGTCCAGAAATTCCAGGAGATCTTCAAGTCATCCAACATCCCGAAGGTCCCGATATACCACTCCTTGTTGTTCTCCCCGCCCTCGCCCATGAAGATCGGTACGTTCCAGATTTCACGTTTATCCAAGAAACGTTGGATGCTTCGTTGGTCGGGATGGTTCCAGTACTTATGGAAATGATAGAGGACGTTGTCGTCCCACTTCTGTGTGAAAATCGCCCAATCGGTCGCCCAATGCGACCCTTCCAGGGAAATCATGTGATAAGGGTCCAAGGCTCGGATCCGTTGGATCAACCGTTTGTAGAGGGAGACGAGTTCATCGTGGTATTGACTGAACGGGTTGGGAAGCGGTTCGTTGAGCAGGTCGTAGCACGCGATGATTTCCTTGTCTTTGTATCGCCGGACCAACGATTCCCAAAGTTGGATCGTCAATTCCTGATGTTCGGGATGCGTGAAGAGTTCGGGGAAGTCGTGTTCGCTGTCGTCGATGTTGGCGCCGGTTTGTCCCCCCGGGGCGCCATGCAGGTCCAGGATCACATAGACTTTCTCTTTTTCGCACCAAGCGATGACATCGTCCAGGATCGACCAGTGTTTCTCGTCGATCTTGTTTTCCTGGTCGAGCAGGAAACGCCAATGCAGGGGGATGCGGATCGAATTGAAACCCAGCTTCGCGATCGCCTTGATGTCCGCGCGGGTGATAAAATGGCGATAAAACGCATCCCAGAATCGGGAGGCGTCTTCTTCGCCGATGCAATTGACAAACCATCGTTCGATCTTACGCGGTCGATCCCCGGCTTGGGGGAATTTCCACATGTATCCCTCCGGTAAGAGCCATCCACCCAGTCCGACCCCTCTCAATAAAACTTCGCGACCGTGCTTGTCGACGATCGTTTTTCCTTGTGCGTGAAGATAGGGATTCTTCATTGTTTCAGTGCTCCTTCCGAAATGCCTTTCAAGATGTTTTTCTGTAGAATCAGATAGAAGACGATCGCCGGCAGCATCGCCATGATCAGCACGGACAGGATCGCCGGCCAATCGTTGTTGCCATATTGCCCAAACAACATGTTGGTGGACAAGAGGATCGTATAGGTTTTACTGTTGGGGAGGATCAAGAGCGGAAGCAGGAAGTCGTTCCACATCCAGAGGGCGTTGGTGATGATGATGGTCGCGGTGATCGGCTTTAACTGCGGGAAGATGATTTTGAAGAACAGACGGAGATCGCCGCATCCGTCGATCCGTGCCGCTTCGTCCAGTTCGGGTGGGATCGATTTGATGAATCCGGTATAGAGGAAGATCGCCATCGGGACACCCAGTCCGATGTAGATGATGCCTAAGCCGAGCGTTTTCCCTTGCAGGTCGGTGACGTTGGCGATCTTGACCAAGGTGATCATGATCGAATGGAAAGGAATCAACATCGATAACACGAACAAAGAATAGTAGAATCCGCTCAGTTTCGATTTGACCCGGGCGAGCTTGTATCCGGCGATCGCCGAGAGAAGGACGATGCCTGTACAACCGACGATGACGACGACCATGGTATTGAGGAAACTACGCAGGAAATTGATTTTCTCAAACGCGATCAGGTAGTTGTCGAACTTGAAGTTCTGGGGGAACGAGAGGATGTTCGTCAGGATTTCACCCTGCGTTTTGCCTGAGTTGAGAATCGCCAAGAGAATCGGGGATAGACTGAAGATCGAATACAGGATCAACATTAAAAGTACCAAGAGATTCCAACCCGTCATTTTCTTCGTTTTCATCCGTCGATCTCCTTTTTCCGCATCAGTTTCAACTGGACGATCGTGATCACGAAGATGATCGCAAAGAGAACCATCGATTTGGCGCTGGCATAGCCATAGCGGTTGTTTAGGCTATAGGCTTCGGCGAAGATGTTCATGGCGATGACCTGGGTGCTTCTTCCCGGCCCGCCGCCGGTGAGGGAGTAGACGACATCGAATACCTTGAACGAATTGTTCAGGGTGACGAACACACCGATCGTGATCGCCGGCATGATCGACGGGATGACGACGTTGCGGAACACTTGCCAGGCGTTGGCGCCATCGATGCTGGCGGCTTCCTTAAGCGTCCTATCGACGCCTTGAAGGGCTGCGAGATAGATGATCGTCAAGTAGCCGATCCCGCCCCAGAGACTGACGATGATGATGGCGATGAAGGAGAAGAAGGGGTCGCCGATCCAGGAGATATCCATCAAGGCGGCATTGTTCAACTGTTGGGCGATGTAGGGAAGCGCTTTGGTGAAGATGAACATCCACATGAAACCGCCGATGATCATACTGATCATGTTGGGCATGAACACCAAGGTACGGAATAGTGTTTTCGACCGGTTACGCGATTCGATCGCGATGGCCAGGGCGAGGGAGATGATGTTTTGAAGCACGACCATGATGAGTACGAACTTCAAGGTAAATGTGATCGAGTTGATGAAATCGGTGTCCTTCAAAATCGCGGCATAGTTCTTCAATCCGATGAAATCATAGTTCTTATTGAGACCGTTCCAATTCGTCAAACTATACCAAAACCCTCCGATGGCCGGAGCCAGGGTGAATACCGAGTAGAAGAGTAGTGCGGGTAATATGAACAACGTTAGTTTCTTGTTGTTTTTCTTCATGGAAACCTCATTCCTTCTTAAAACTGCGGGCTTATTTTTGAAATAAGCCCGCATACTTCATTCGTTATTGACCGAGCGAGTTTTTCCAAACTTCATCGACTTTCGCGATGAACTGGGCTTTGGTGATCGTCTTTGCATAATAACTTTGCAGCAGGGCGGCTTGTTCGGCCGTGACGGCTTGCGGTAAGCTCAGATCGCGGTAGCCGCGGTTGAGCGCGACATAGGACATCGCTTCATCCGTCCACGGGAACACTTCGTAGTCATGGAATTTCGCGACCGGGTTGAACTTCAATTCTTCAAACAGGGCGGTCGAGGCTTCTTTGTCGAGGATGTAGTTCAGTAAATCCATGGCGACGTCTTTATTCTTGCTGGTCGGGGAGACGGCCAAGGAAGTGGAGACGGAGAGGTTGATCAGGGCGCCGTCTTCGGAGTCGCTGGTCGGTAGCGGAGCGCAACCGATGTTCAGACTCGGATTGATGTCGAGGATGGCTTGAGCCTGCCAGGTTCCTTGAACCCACATCGCAGCCTTGCCTTCCGCAAACGCAGCGGATGCCGCGGCGTTTCCGACTTCGAACGGTTTTTCCGTACCGTTTTCCATGATGATGTCTATGATGTCGAAAATCTGGTCGATGTCGTTATAGGAAGCGGTGCCGGAATTCATCTTTTCGACGAAATCCGGGTTTTCGTTGGTGACGACGCCACCGATGGCCAACGCGGTCATCAACTGTGGGATCCATGATTCTTGGAAAGCCAGCAGGAACGGCGTTTCGTTGTTTTCTTTCAACACTTTGACGACATTCAGCATTTCGGCGATCGTATCCGGCGCCGTAAGGTTGTACTTCGCAAAAATGTCTTTATTGTAGAGATAACCCCAAGCGAGACTTTCCATCGGTAACGCGACGACTTTTCCGTCATACGTGACGATGTCTTTGACGTTTTCAAGTAGATCGGAAACAAACGGTTGACTCGATAAATCGCTCAGGTAACCCGCTTCGTAGAAGGAAGGGATATCCGCGATCGCATGCAAGGTAAACAAATCCGGGGCGTCGTTGGACGAAAGTCTGGCTTTCAGAATCTGAGCCGCCTGGTCGGAATTGGGCATTTCCAATTCGATCGTCACGTCGATGTTCTTCTCTTCCAATTCTTTGGCTTTGAAATCCTCGAAATACGCTTCGAATTGTTCCTGGAAGCGCGGGAAGGTCATGAATACCTTCAAGGTTACTTTCTTCGGTTCGCTGACCGGAGCCTTACCACAACCGACAATGCCAAAGACAAGGAATAAAACCAATGCTGAGAGTAGTATAGATTTCTTCATTCTGTCCTCCTTGTTTCATGATTGAACCTACAGTCACATGATACTGTAAGCGCTTTACTTTGAAATTATCCGATACCGTCGTTTTATCTTCTACTTTTTTGATATTTCTTTCTTTTCCAATCGTTTCAGCGATTCCTTGTATTCCCCGGGTGAACAATCGAATTTTTTCTTGAACATCTTATAGAAATACGGGATGTTCTCAAACCCCATCAGTTCCCCGATTTCCTTCATCGAATAATCCGTGGATCGAATCAGATCCACCGCGCCTTCCATCTTCTTACGCAAAATGTATTGCGTCACCCCTTCACCGGCATGTTTCTTAAAGGTCCGGCTCATGTGTTCCTTGCTGATGCTGAACATTTCGGCGACATCGTTGAGTGAAATCTGATACATGTAGTGTTGGTCGATGAAATCAAGGATGGATTGGATGTCTCCCGAGTATTTGAGGGTATGCACCGTTTCGATCTGACTCATCACGTCGTGATAGATCTTTTTGACATCTTTCAGCATCCCGTCCAATGTTTCGTTCCGTATTTCCTCGATGTCATAGGAGAAGTCGAAACTTTGGGTCAAGAGGTACTGGGCGAGTTGGTTCAACAAGCTTTCTTTTACCTTATTCACCATTTCCGCTGTCTTGATGACGTCTTCGTAGAACTTCACACCGTTCAAGGTATGTTCAATCTCGTCGTTTTTTTGCTTCAGAATAACCAAATTCAATTGTTTGAGGTAACGGCTGTATTCCCTCTGGATCGTTTCGTCCTGAAAAACCCGGCTGGCGGATAGATTGACGCGCTTGCTCCGCTTGATCTCGTCGATGCAGTGAAGGATCGCTTGGTTGATATCGTCTTCTTTGATCGGTTTGAGCAGGTATTCCACCGATTTGCTTCGGATCGCCTGTCGTAGGTAGGTGTAGTCCTCGAAGCCGCTCATGACGATCGTTTTGATTTGCGGATACTCGACGGATACTTTCTTCAATAACTCAACGCCGTTCAAGCCCGGCATTTTCATGTCGGTGATCACGATGTCCGGTTGAAGCGTCCGTATCAGTTCATATCCGTTGAAACCGTTCTCGGCTTCCCCTACCAGCGTACATTTCAAGGCGTCGTAGCGGATTAGTTTCTTCACGACCTCGCGCGACCACTTCTCATCGTCGATGATGATCAATTTATACATGCTTGACCTCCGTTTTCCGCTTCGGTAAGGTTAAGACGATTTCCGTATACTTGTTCTCTTCGCTCAGGATCTCGAAGTCATACGCTTCCCCGAACAATAGCCGCAACCGCGCGTCCACGTTCTTCATCCCGATCCCGAATTTCGTATCGTCGCTCAAAGGTTGGGAGTTCTTGATGTTCCCCTTCAGGGTTTCAAGCAGATCGCGGGGGATCCCCTCGCCGTTATCCCGGATGTGGATTTTGATTTGGTGGTCTTCGTCCAAGATCCAGATCTTCAGTTCGCCTTTCGCCAAGGTCTCATGCAATCCGTGTTCAAACGCGTTTTCCACCAACGGCTGGATCGTGAATTTGGGGATCATGACCCCCATCGCCGCCTCGTCGACCTCCACGCTCGTATCGATCCGATCGCCGAAACGCAGGTTTTGGATATACAGGTAATTCTTGATGTGTTTGACTTCATCCCCGACACTCACCAGGTCGCTGCCCCCGCTGATACTATAGCGGAATAGGTCGGCGATGATGTTGGTGATATGGTAGATCTCGTCGACATTGTGGGAAAGCGCGATGCCGCCGACCATTTGCAGGATATTGTAGAGGAAATGCGGGTTGATTTGAGCCTGCAGTGCCTTTAGTTGAGCATTTTTCAGTTCGATTTCGCGTTTATACTCTTGGTCGATCAAGTTTCTCGTCCTCAGCATCAGTACGTTATATCCCGTCTCCAACAAACCGATTTCGTTTTGCTCGTCGACTTCTCTCAATTTGAAGGCCTCGATATCGACGCTTTTCATCGTGTTGGCCAAGGAAATGATCGGTTTGGTGATGCGTGTCGAGAAGACATAGGAAAGGACGATGGCCAATCCCACGAAGAGGATGGAGATCGCCAGTCCGCCCAACAAGATCGAACTGGACCCGGTATCCACCACGGACATCGGTACGACCTTGATGATCTTCAGGGCGCCGCTACGTACGGATGTGGTGAAAACGAATCGCTGGTCGATCGTCTGCATTTCCTTTTCGAAGCTGATTTTCGTGAAATCAAGTTCGACCGGATTCCCTCTTTGTAGAAGAATCTGGTTTTGTGAATCCACCAGGATAATCGAACTCTTCTCATCGATCTGCAGGATGTTGAGGAGTTGCGAGGTGACGCTTTCCCTTAACCGGATCGAGAGGTAACCGACCGTCACCCGGTCTTCGAACCGTTTGACGGCACGACGGATGACGATGGATCCATCCATCCCTTCGAAATACATGTTCGCATCTTCCCAAGGCAACGACTCGGCATTGAGCGCAGAAACACGTTGGATCGAGTTGTCGATGGAAAAGGTCTTAAGCCCCGCCTTCGTCCCGACGGAAAGGTTGTCGATAAACAAAGCATTCGAATAGTAAAACACATTCAACAGGTCGCGCATGTAGTTATAGGATTCAAGTTGCGTTTCCACATCTTCGTCGTCGCTGATTTCCAGATTCTCCATCAGATCGGGATAGATCTGGATCGTGTTGAAGATCGAATCGGCGCGCAAGTACAGATCGTCGATGAACTGGTTGGTCCATTCCATCTGGAAGCGGTTGGAATCGACGATCTCGTCTTTCAAGGTATTCTGAAGCGTGAAGATGGTAAACGACACGATCGCCAAGGTCGGCAGGATCGTGAAGATACTGATCAATATGGCTAACCGGACACGAATACTCAGGGTTCGTTTCATGTCGACCTCGCTTTACTTCTTTGATTCAGATTATATCATGAACCGTTCTCGGGGTGGATTCGACTTCGGATGGACTCGACGTAAAGACCTTCGGATTCCCGAAGGTCTAGAAGAATTCTTTGATCCCTTTGTTTAATTCAAGGTGGTTGTATAAGGCACCGATCAAGTTGGAATCATTGGCGAACGCACACCGTTCGATCCGGGGTCGGATGATGGGCATCTGTTCGAAGGCCGTGATGTCGAAGAGTCGGTTCACTTTGCGTCGGATGGTTTCGATCAGCACATCCTGGGCGCTGATCCCTCCGCCGATACTGAACTTTTCCACATCCAGGATGCATTGGATCGAGAAGATTCCGTTCGCCAAGGTTTCGCAAAACCTTTCGACCGTATTGATCGCGTCCTCATCCTGGGCATGATAGGCCTCAAACAATTTCCGGCCGTTGATTTCGTGGATATCCATGTGTTTCTTATCCGCGAAAGGTTGGAGTAATCCCGTGTTTCCGTTGAGTTCCCACCAACTATGCGGCTTCTCATCAAACGTAACTAAGTTGTTTAACAGACTGGAGAACTCCCCGGCGGCGTAGTTCATCCCGCGATGGAGTTTGTGGTCGATGATGACGCCGCCTCCGATGCCCGTCCCCAAGAGGATGATGACACCGTTTTTCACATCTTTCATGCTTCCCATCCAAAGCTCCGCCAAGGTCGCACATTTTCCGTCGTTCTCAAAACTCATCGGAACGGGAACGCGTTTCGAAAGCAGGTCGCGCATCGGACAATCGACGATGTATTTCAACGCCCCGCCCGAATACATGTGACCGCGTTCCACATCGATGACCCCGGGGACGCTAAAGGCGATCCCGCTGATTCTCTTCGCATACTTATCATACAGGCGACCGATCGTTTCGATGAAATTCTCCAAGGTGTCACGGGGGACGGGAACTTCGCCTTTTTCATGGATGACCGTTTTCTCATCCATTAATGCATACTTGATCATTGTACCGCCGACATCGACGGTTAAATATTGTTTCATAAAAGCCTCCCCTTGCACTTTCATTTTATCATAGAAAACGTTTTCATAAAGGTATTTTCCATTTTTTGAGAGTTCTTGATCGTTTTTTCCCCAAATTAACCTTCGGCTTAGTAAATCTTGCGTTTCCATGTCCCAACAATCCCCTTCTGTTTTCTCAAGACATTGCGTAGAGAGAATGGTAAAATGGTGAAAGTGAAGAGAGGGGTTAAGTTATGCGTATCCAAGCGATCCAACAAAGCATGGCCGAACTGGGTGTCCGTCGATTTCTGATTAGCGACCCGAAGGCTATCGAGTATGTATTAGGGAAACGTTTCCATGTTTCCGAGCGTTTTCTGGCGTGCTTGTTTCAAGACGAAGAGGTTGTTTTATTTCTGAATCGCTTGTTCCCTTACGAGAACGAAGCGATCGAAATCGTCCGTTTCCATGATATCGACGATCCGACGTTGCTTCTTACTCAACGGTTGAACGGACCTGATCTCTCGATCGATCGTCAGTTCGCCTCCGGCTTCCTACTCAAATGTTTGAAGCATCGTCCCGATTTGAACGTTAGCGACGGCTCGTTCATCGTGGATCGGATCCGTGCCAGGAAATCGAAGGATGAACAAGCCAAAATGCTTCTCGCCAGTCAAATCAACGATGCGGTGATGGGGGAAGTGGTCGATCGTCTGAGGGTCGGTGTGAGCGAAGTCGATATCGCGGCGTTCATCCGCCGGCGTTTCGACGAGCTTGCGGATGGGGTAAGCTTCGATCCGATCGTCGCCTTCGGAAGTTCGACGGCCGATCCGCACGCCCAATGCCAAGATCGAAAACTTGAAGAAGGCATGCCGATCATCATCGACATGGGGTGCATCAAGGACGGGTATTGCAGCGACATGACCCGTAGTTTCTCGCTGAAGAAACCATGGAATCAGGAAATCTACGATACGGTCAAGGAAGCCAACCTAGCGGGGATCATGGCCGTAAAACCCGGTGTGAGACTCTCGGAAATCGACTACGCCGCACGGAAGGTCATCGAAGAAAAAGGGTATGGAGCCTGTTTCATCCATCGTCTTGGCCACGGGATCGGAACGGATGTCCACGAGCCCTTCGATGTCAGCGGCGTCAGCGATGTCGTCGCCTTCGAAGGCATGGTCTTCTCGATCGAACCCGGCATCTATCTCGAAGGTCAAGGCGGTGTCCGCATCGAAGATCTCGTATTGGTCACCGAAGACGGTTGTGACGTCCTGAATGCCTATCCTAAATCCAACGAGGTTCTCCCATGATCGAAACCGTCTTGTCGGTCTATCTCCTATTATCGATCATCGGGTTCATCTTGGTATATGTGGACAAACGAAAAGCGATCCGCCATGATTGGCGGATCCCTGAAAAGACCTTCTTCCTTTTAGGTTTGATCGGCGGTGCGACCGGAATTTGGGCTGGAATGTTTCGTTTCCATCACAAGACAAGAAAGACGAAGTTCGTCGCGATCTTGTTGGCGGATTTGATCTTTAATGTTCTCTTTCTCTATCTTCTCTAAAAATCCCCGTTGCGGGGATTTTTCTATCTTCCATTTTCAAACCGGGTTTGATAGGCTTCGATTTCTTCCGGTTTCAAGGTCCGCAAGCGAAGCACATGGAAACTGGTCGCACTCCCGACCACGGTTAGTCCGCCGATCGCCCAAGGATTTCTCAACCATAACATCGTCGCGATCAACGATAGCCAAAGTAAAAGGGTCGCACTGATTTTCATCCGTAACGGAATCGCTTTATAGTGGAGATAGTAGTAGATGTAGCTCCCTAAGATCCGATGTTCGACCAACCAGGTATACAGGCGTATCGAACTTCGCATGTAGCAGTAGGCGCTCAGAAGCAGGAGCGGGGTGGTCGGAAGTAGGGGGATGAAAATCCCGATGATCCCCAGACCCAACGAGACCGTTCCGATCGACATAAGTAGAATTCGGATGATCGGACTTTGTTTCATATCTTACCTCCTTGATTCGCCTATTCTACCATAATGCGATGTAATCATGGCTGATTACGATACGAAAAAATCCCCCATCGTTGGATGGAGGATCGACTTAATCATTGAAATATGCGGTTAGGAAGTCGTGGTTCGACTTCAGGACGTCGTTGGCTTCCGTCGTGGAATCATACCAGAACTCGGCGACATACATCCGTACACCCAAATCCATGCATGTCTTAAGGGCGTTCTTGAAATCCACATGCCCTTTTCCAAACGGAATTTCGCGATACTTCCCGACGACCGTCTCTTTGATGTGGACGGCGACGATCCGGCCTTGACCGGAATGCAGGTCGTCGACCAGTTCGGTGCGGTAGAGTTTCGCGGCGTTGGTGCAGTTCCCTAGATCGGGATAGACGTTGAGGTAGGGTGAATCGACCGCACGGACGACCGCCATCGCTTTGGAGACCGTATCCATGAAGGGGGTTTCCATCGTTTCAAAACCTAACAAAACGCCATGTCTGGCTGCGATCGCCACGCATTTCTTCAGGTTTTCCAAGAAACGCTTGCGCGTAATCGGGCTTGAGTCTTCATAATACACATCATATCCGGCCAGTTGGATGATGCGGATGCCGAGGCATTCCGCCAGTTTCACGGCTTTTGTGAAGATGTCCAACGAACGGATCACCGTTTCCGGATGTTCGCTGCCCAAAGGATACTTGCGATGTCCGCTCAAACACATCGTACGGATCGGCATCCCCGTCAACTTGACGGCGTTGAGGACGGTCGAGGCGAAATTGGAGTCGTCCAAACGCGCCAGTTTCTCGTCGGTCTCGTCGATGCTGATTTCGATGAAATCATAACCGGCGTCTTTCGCTGCGACGCATTTATTGACCCATGTCCAGTTGGAGGGCATGGCTTTTTCATAACATCCCAGTCGAACGTCACTTCTGGCCATAGTACGCCCCCGGACCATGTTTACGAAGATAATGTTTCTTCAACAGTTCTTCCTGCATCGATCCGATGTTCGGGTTCAGCATCAAATCATGCCACGCCATCATCGCGACCTCTTCCAACACGACGGCGTTGTGAACCGCTTCTTCCGGGCTTTTCCCCCAGGTGAAGGGTCCGTGCGACGCCACCAAGACGGCGGGTACGCTCATGAGGTCGATCTTACGGTCGCGATAGGTTTCAAGGATGACTTTCCCGGTCTCCAATTCATAATCCGAAGCGATTTCTTCCGGTGTCAAAACCCGTGTGCACGGGATGGATCCGAAGAAGTAATCCGCATGCGTCGTCCCCAACGCGGGGACGTCGATCTTCGCTTGGGCGAACAAGGTCGCCCAACGGGAATGGGTATGGACGATCCCGCGGACACGGGAGTCGTTACGGTAAATCGCAAGATGGGTCGGAGTATCGCTGGACGGTTTGTATTTCCCCTCGACGATCTTCCCTTGAAGATCGACGACGACGATATCCTCCGCGGTCATGGAATCATAGTCGACGCCGGAGGGTTTGATGGCGACGACGCCCAGTTCAGGGTCGTATTCGCTCACGTTCCCCCAAGTGAACGTGATCAAGCCGTATTTAGGTAACTGGAGGTTGGCGTGCAGAACACGCTCTTTCAGTGCCGTGTACATGTTAGCCCTTCGTGGTGAAGACAGCCGCTTCCCCTTGTTCCCGGTTACATACCAGGATATGGTCGCCGTGCTGACGATTCACAACGAAAATATTCGATGGACCGAAGCCCGTTTCAAGGACCGTGGTGACGAAGCCTTTGGTTTCATCATAGCGGATCATGAAGAGTTCTTTGTTTAGCCGGCGTGCCGCACCCAAAAGGGTCGGGACCCCGTTCAGTTTTCCACCCCAAACGACGTGGGCGAAATCCAATTCACCGGGATAGCGGTAGACTTCGACGTATTCTTTCCCGATGAGCTTATTGACGACATAGGCGTTGCCATGGAAAGGTTCGATCGTGATGAATTCATCCACGCCGTCCCCGTCGATATCGAAGACGCTGATGTCGCTGACGCGACGGTCCATCAGTTGGGTGACGTTCCAGTCAAGATCGCCTTCTCCCGGAGGAACCAGGGCGAATACCCCTTCGTCCGCCGTGAAGAAACCGGCGACCTTTCCTTCCCACTTACCGCGTGAATACCCATGATGGCGGGTTAGTTTGTCTTTGACGGACTTGAGTTCCATCGGTTGCGTCCAATGGTCGGGCAGAATGCCGACCAGGATTTTCCCGGGATCGGACCAATCGTCGCGATCCTGTTTACTCGTACAAAGCGAACCGGCGACGAAATACGTGACGCCGTCGCGGTGAAGCAGGTCGAAGCGATGGACATAGGGAAGATCGATGAACGGATGGATGACCCAGGTTTCATCGACGTACTCGGCCCATACGATTTTCGCGTTGGGGGCGTTGAAGGTCGGGAAGAACTCCTGCACGGCGAGGAACTGGTTGGGTTTCCCAGGGATCGGTACGATGGACATCGTCCCCCCCGGTCCTTCCCACACGGTGCCGTTCAGTTTAAAATCATCGCTAAAATCCAAACAAACCCCTTTGTCTTCGGTCGCAAAGAGATAATGCCACTTCCCGTCGATCTGCATCGCGGAAGTGCTGTAACATTTGAAAATGTCGGCGCAATGGTGCTTCATGTATTCCATGGTTTTCCTCCTGTGAAAAACGGATCAAAAATTGATCCGTCGGGTTTAGGCAAACGAGCTCTTCAAATCATCGATCGATTTCGCGGCGATGAGTTTCGCAACGTTCGCTTCATCCGAAAGCATATCGACAAGCTTGACGAGATTGGCCAGGTGTTCATCCGGGTCTTTCGCCGCGAGGACGAAGAAGAGACGGGCGTCCTTCTCGGGATTGCCCGGTTCAAACGAAACCGCTTGTTCGACCTTCATGAAACAAATCGCACTGCGGTTGACCCCCGGTCCTCCGGCTAAGGAGTGCGGGATCGCGATATCGGGGGCGATGACGATGTACGGGCCGTGCGTTTCGACGCATTTGATGACATCGGCGACATATTGTTCGGTGATCGATCCGTCCGCCACCAAAGGGGTGCAGGATTCGGCGACCGCGCTGCGCCAATCCGGGAAAGACTCACGGAAGATGACGCGATTCAGTTCAATCAGTTCATGGATCATGGTTGGATCCTAGAGGAACGAAACATACGGGATGTTCGGTTCGTTGGCGAACGCGTCGGCGAAGCCGCGCGGATGGTGGTAGGCACGTTTGGCCTTATCATCGGGGAAGATGAACTTTCCGCCGACTTCCCAGATGAAGGGCAGGAATTTGTATTGAAGGCGGTATTTACGCATTTCGAAAAGCATGTCGATTTCGCGCGGGTCGGCCATCATGTTCGTCCAAACATCGTGATGGAACGGGATGATGACTTGCGTGTTGAGCGCTTCGCCCATACGCAGGATATCGCTGGAAGTCATCTTGTCGGTCAAACCGATCGGGTTTTCCCCATAGGATCCCAGTGCGACATCGATCTTGTTTTCTTTGCCGTGTTTGGCATAGTAGTTGGAATAATGGGAGTCGCCGCTATGATAGAGGTTTCCACCCGGGGTTTTGATCAGGTAGTTGACGGCACGCAGATCCATGTCGCTCGGGCAGGTGCCCCAGAGATTGTCCACGGTCGGCGTCGTGATCAACACGGTACGGTCGAAAGAGTCCAAGACAAGGATTTCCATGTCTTTGATTTTGACGACGTCGCCCGGTTTGACGACTTTACAACGATCCGCGGGGACGCCCCATTTCGTCCAGACATCGACGCAGAATTGCGGACCGATGAAAGGTACGGAAGGATCGCAGTTCTTCAATACGGCCGCCGCGAAGGTGATGTCGATATGGTCGTTATGATAGTGGGTGGAGAGAACGGCGTCGATTTTTTTGACGCCAAACGGATCAAGGACGAACGGCGCGGCGCGCAAATTCGGTTGAAGGTCGCGTCCTCCGGTCATTCTTGCCATTTGATGGGTCGGATCCATCTGCTTAACTTTTTTGGTACGTTTCCCGTTTCCGGTCCAGAAGTCGATGGCGATGTTCGCATCGCCGGGTGTTTTTNNTTGTTTTGACCCAGATGCCGGTGCATCCCAGCCACCACATCGCAAACGTACCCGGTTGGACAACTTCTTCGTCGATTTCTTCGTTCAGCCATGTGCCCCATTCAGGGAATGTACTGAGCACCCACGATTCGCGGGTGACTTCGTCGATTTTACTCATGATCGTGTTCCTCCGTCTTGATCTACATCCATATCATAGAGCAACAAAAAACGTAAATCAAGTATTTAATGATTTTTTTGTATAATATTTATGATTTATTTGTGA
>DOUE01000023.1:7651-10158 GCA_003520745.1 Erysipelotrichaceae bacterium | reverse complement strand
TCTTTATCTAAGTTTTTATGAACCTGAATTATTTTATTATAGAGTTCTATAGGGAATACTTTTGCGATGATTGACATTGATCCGATCCTAGCTTTGTCATTTCCTTCTAGAAAGTCAAACCATAATTCTTCAAATTTGCTATCTGACTTGTCTGATACTCCCCAATACATTTCGGAGTAATATGGAAGCATTTCAAACTCGAACCAATGGTCATCAAGTGGATAGTCCCTCCACTTTTCTAAATCGTTCAGTTTTCTGTATTGAAATTCATCTTCTCTTAGGTCATGAGTACTGAACAATTTGTATTTCATTTTAAATTCTCCCATCTAATTAATTAATGAATACCAATATTCCATTTATGAATTACGTATCAGTCCTTAAGTTCAATTCCATTTAATCGTACGTGGTCTCCGTATGCAGCCGTGNNGTAAGTATGCCTACCCTACTCGATTACGTTCGAACGTGTCGACGTATGAAGACCCAGTTATGAATCAGTTTCGATATTAAAGTCGTTTTATTGTTCTCTAGTTATGCAACTGCATATAATTCCCCATCACGATTATACTCTTCAATATTATTCATTAAGTTGATTTGATATATCAGAAATACGCCATTGAACTTCACGTTCTCATAATATAAAACTCCCTAATTACTTTCAATTTTATGAATATAACGTTATCTTCGGGCTACTTATTTAATTTATCGAAGTAGATTCCATAGTTCATGATGAGTTGATCATAATTCTGCGAAGTAATATACTCAATAACCTGTTCAACTGACAAATCATCCTGATTGTTAAGGACATTGAGTATTTTCTCGACTGATGACTGTCCCAACCATCTAAATATTCTCTTGGTTTTCGCCAAAGATTTTATTTTTAAATCAGAAGTCAATTCTAGATATTGATTTTTAATCAATATTGTTAAAGCGTGATTGATTTCATTCCTTGTGAAAGTTGAGCGATTGTAGTAGTCATAAAAGTAAAAAACGTGAACAAAATCAACACCAGACTTCTTGGTGATTCCTGTTGCTAAAAGAAACCAAGCGTCAGATAGAAAATACTTTGATTCTTCTATATTCTTTGCCGTCAAAATCAAATTGTTGTTTTTCTTAAATTCTCTTAATGACCAGAAGTAGATTATCCAATTTAGGACTATAAGAACAAAACAGAAAATCGCCAAAACTAAAATCCAAGCATTTATGCCAGTTCCCTCATAAGACATAAGTACAATATTGCCCATAGGGCCTAATAATCCAATCGTAAGGAGAATTGTGATGAATTTCGATGGTTTAATAAGTTTTACTAAGCGATCTATTATTTTTTGAGCATTTTCTATTTCTTCATCATACATAGATTAGACCTTCTTCTATATTAATAATGCTTTCTTTTACTCTACTTAACTTGATAAGAATATTTAAGCTCATAAGTGGATCCTGGACTTCAAATGGATCAGTCATTAGTTATTGCCCCCATTATTCCTGCTATTAAGGAAATCATATCCTATTTAGTACTGTGGATACAACGATTTCAAGAAATTGGTCTTCATTATTTAGAGGAATTCCCTGAAAGTGTTACACATTTGTTACACTTAAGCGATTGGACATAGAAAAAAGCCTTTGTTTAAAGGCTNNACTGATTACGATTCAGTTGCTCTACCGATTGAGCTATGTCGGCACGTGCATTGATATCATACGAAAACACGGGCGACATGTCAATCTTTTTTGCCTGCAACAAGGTGAAAAGGAGTCGAATTACTCGGTGCTTTGCAGGATTTGCGAGACCGTCAATTCGTCGAATCCCGTCGAAGGATCCATGTCTCGGTGAAGGTCCCATTCATCGCTGAAATCCGCGATCACGACTTCGCAGGTGGTGTGGATNNTGATCGATGCATAACAGGTGAAGATGGTCCCCGTCTTTACTAAGGGTTCCACTCAATCCGACGATTTCCATGTCTTCGTGTCTTTCGTCGATCGTCTTTCCGTCGGCGATCCGGACCACCGCATGGCTGACGCTTCCAACCGCGCTTAATATCGCACCGGAGTGGACGTTGGCGTGCAAGCAACGGGAACGGATCTGATCCTTGAGATCTTGTCCGGGGAGAATGCGAAATACCAAGGTTTTCATGGATTCACCTCCGACTTCACTATACCACAGAATAAAAAACCGTACGCTGCCAGTACGGTTTTTCAAAGAAATAGGACAAATGATTTTAAGGGGGAAGTGAAATTGCTGCTCTTGTTTATAGCCTTTTGACTATAGNNACGCTGCCGTCGCCTTTTTCTTTCGAAGCGACGAAGCGCTCCATCGTATAGATCTCGATCCCGCAGATTCCGGAGTAGTTCGGGGTAATTCCGAGATCGTTGAGTTTGGTTTCGGTGAGGGTATGCGCTTCGCCGTAGATTTTGCTTTCGGGTCCTTGGACCCAGGTGACGATGGCGCGTCCTTCCGGGAATTCGACGAAATCATACCCGAGAGTCGGTGCATCGGGTTTCAGGAACACCCCGAC
>DOUE01000023.1:0-7632 GCA_003520745.1 Erysipelotrichaceae bacterium | reverse complement strand
TGCATGCCTTGTGTTGAATGATTTCATGATGTTTGAGTTGTGTCATAGGGAACCTCCGAATCCATTCTACCACAAAAAGAAAAAACACGGTTTCCCGTGTCGTTCTTGATTTTGGTGGAGCTGAAGAGGCTCGAACTCTCTACCCCAACGCTGCCAGCGTTGTGCTCTACCAGATGAGCTACAGCCCCAAAAATCAAATGGTCGGGACGACGTGATTTGAACACGCGACCCCTTGCTCCCGAAGCAAGTGCACTACCAAGCTGTGCTACNNTGCTCTCCCAGCTGAGCTAAGCGTCCATCTCCATCCAATCAAGCGTGCATTGTTATGTTAGCATACGCCTAAAAAAAAGGCAAGAGGAATTGACCAAGGAACGATGCAAGTACGCATTTTTCCTGATGAATTCATCTCTTGCCCTGGTTTTTTCAGAAGGATGGAATCTTGGTCAGCCGAAGTGTTTGCGATGTCTTGCCTTGCATTCATACAAGGCTTCATCGGCGGTCTTGATCAATTCGTTCATCGATTTCCCNNCGGAAACCATGAGCGGATCCTCGACCATCTTCGCCAGGAGTTTCTGGAATTTCTCATCCAGTTTCAACACATCGGTATGGTAGAAAATCCCCACGAACTCATCCCCTCCGAAACGCGCGATGAAGTCGCTGCTGCGGGTATTGCTTTCCAATTCCTGCGCGATCGTCTGCAGGACGCGGTCGCCGACCAGATGTCCGTAGGTATCGTTGATCTTCTTCAGATTGTCCACGTCGAACATGACGAGGTTGAAGGATTCGCCATAGCGCAACGCATGGTCGCGTACAAGACCGAATTGGTCTTCGAAGTAGGTTCGGTTATANNAATCGGTCGTAGCGGGCCAGGAACGCCTTCTCCTTGTAGGAGAGGTGGTTGGTCAGGGCGATTTCGATCGTATTCTTGATGAATTCCATCGACCGTACATCGTCTTCGTCGAAGGCGTTCACGTCGATGGCGTCGATACTGATGATACCGAAGAGGGAACCTTTGATGTTGATGGGGGCGGTGATGGTGGATTTGATGAATTTCTCTTCGCCGAAAATCGTACGGTTCATGTAGTAACTGTCGATTTCAAGCAAGTCGGGGATGTTGACGATGCGGTCCATCCTCCCTTGCGTCGTACGGTAGAGGAAGGAGTCTTCGATCGGAAGTCTAAAATCCAGGATATCTTCGCTAAAGCCCACAAACGAAGCGACGGAGAAATGGGTGCGCTCTTTCACCAAGATCGACCCCAGGGATCCGTTGGACAAGGCTTTCAGGGCGTTGGTGAGGATCAAGTGGAAGAATTGATCCAGGTCTTCGGTCTCCAAGACCGATTGTGTGACTTCCAGCATCAGCATCCTCAACTTCGATATACGCAACAAATCTTCCTGCGTCTTCTTCACATCCGTAATGTCAGTCAAAAACGCCAAGAGCACCGGTCTTCCTTGGTAAAGCACGGGTTTCCCCGAGATTTCCAGATGAATCGTCCCTTGGCCTTCGCGGATCAGTTCGACTTCGAAATGGGTCGGATCCCCGGTGTTCAAGGACTCCCTCACCGCTTGGATGTGGCGTTCGTCGCGCATGATCCCGTTGAATTTTTGGTTTAAAAGCGCATGGTCGCGCGTTCCGCAAACCGTATAGAACCCTTCGTTGACGGAAAAGACCTTCTCTTCGTTAAACAAAACCATCGGCAGTGAGATGAACTGTCGAAACAGAGTCAATTCAGATTCCGTAATTTCATTGAACGGGAGATGATCCATGGTGTCCACCTTTCATACTGAAGATTCCATGAGTTCGGGGTGTGGAAGATAGGATGGTATGTAAACAAAGTCGTACTGTTGCTATTGTATCACTATTTTTGACTGCGTCAATTCCAATTTTCCGTCATGATTTTCAAGCTTGTCANNCCGTTGTGATAGCCGTGGATGACGACGATTTCGCGGACCGACGAGGGCATGGCGTTGATCCGGAAGTTCAAAACGAACTCCGCTTCCTTGCGTGTCAGTTGGTGCAGGTCGATGGTTTCGATCATGGGGAGAAGTATCCTTTCATGAAGGAATGGATGGCTTTCATGGTCTCGTCGCTGATCACATGTTCCATCTTGCAGGCATCGTCTTCGGCNNAAAATACTCTCCGCCGTCTTCAAGCCTTCCTCGGTCAGATAGATCAAGGCATAGGGTTCCTGCGTGATCCATCCCCCGTCCGTCAGCATCTTCAAAGCCCGGTTGACGCTGGGTTTGGCGACCTTCAATAAGCTCGCCACATCGCTGGATCGAACCCCGGTCTTCCCTAACATGCTTAAGCGATAGATCGCTTCCAGATAGTCTTCGCTGGATGGCGACAGATTCACGACTTCACTCATGCTTTCCCCTCCTTTATTCGCGCAAAGCTTTTCTTAATTCGTTCTTNNTCACACGTTGTCGCTTCGGCGCATCCTGCGCAGGAAGCGGAGGTATGGCATCCGTCTTTCTTCTTCTTAAAAAACAAGATATATGCCAAGGCGGCGAAGATCCCAAGGACCACGCCGCCGATCAAGATATCGGCCATGTTGTTCTCCTACCTCAAACCGATCAGCAAGCCGCCCTGATAGATGGCGAAGGCGACGACCCAGGCCACGGCGGTTTGATAACCGATGGCGATCAGGGTCCATTTCAAAGAAGCCATTTCGCGACGCAGGGTCACGACGGCTGCGATGCACGGGGTATACAAGAGGGCGAAGGCCATGAAGGCATAGGCGGAAAGCGGGGTGAACACCGCTTGTAGCGGCGTAGTGAGCGCATCGGGGTTGGACACCAGGACATCACCGACGCCATAGAGGACGCCCATCGTACTGACGACCGCTTCCTTGGCGACGAAACCGACGATCAAGGCCATGGAAGCCTTCCATTCCCCGAAGCCCAAGGGGGAGAAGATCGGAGCGATCGCTTTCCCAAGGGACCCGATGATGGAGAGCGAACTGTCCTCGACCATCCGGAATGAAAAGTCATACGTACTCATGAACCAAATGACCATGCTGGCGAAAAGCAGGACGGTCCCGGCTTTGATGAGGAATCCTTTGACTCTCTCCCAGGTGTGCATGAAGAGGTTGCGCAGGGTCGGCATGCGGTATTCGGGCAATTCCATGATGAAGTTGGAAACCCGCCCTTTGGTGACATAGCGCTTGAGGAACAGTCCCGACAACATCGCGACCGCGATGCCCAGGACATACATCGAATAGACGACCAAGGCTTGGTCGGCGGCGAAGAACGCGGCCGCCATGACCGCATAGATGGGGAATCGCGCCCCGCAGGACATGAACGGTGTGATCATCATGGTCAAGCGACGATCGCGTTCGTTCTCAAGCGTACGGGTCGCCATCAAGGCGGGGACCGTACAACCGAAACCCAGGATCATGGGGATGAAGGATTTGCCGGAGAGACCGAAACGGCGAAGCATGCGGTCCATGATGAAGGCGGCGCGGGACATATAGCCGCTGTCTTCCAGGATCGAAAGCATGAGGAACAGGACGGCGATTTCAGGCAGGAAGCCCAAGACCGATCCGACTCCGCCAAGCATACCGTCGACGATCAAGGAATACAGACCTTCGGAAACCCCGACGTTGATGAGGAAGGACGCGATGTTGGCGATGATGATGTCGTTGATCAGATACTCGAACGCACTCTTGACGGTGCCACCGATCGGACCGAAGGCCGTCATGAAGACACCGTACATGATCAAGAGGAAGATCGGNNATCGCCAGAACACGATGGGTGACGACCTCGTCGATCCGACGGGACAGGCTGACTTTCGCATCGACGTTCTTAACGAAGACTTTCTTCGTGATCGCCGTGATGTACTGGTATTTTTCATCGGAGATGATCATATCGCGATCCAGGGGATAATCCTGGAGTTGTCGATCGACTTCTTCGTTGAGCACGGCCATTTGGATGGGTTCATGCTTGTGACCGTCGATCGCGCTCGGCCCTTCGTCGATGAAACGCAGGGCATGCATCTTCGAGCTGGTTTCAACCTTCAATTCTTTCTCCAGGTGTTTCACCAGTTTGAGAATCGTCGGATTATAGATTTCTTTAAACGGGGCGACGCTACGATCATGACTCAGAATCGCGTTGACCAAGTCGTCGATGCCGACCCCTTTGGCCGCGACGATGGGGATCACCGGAACGCCCAATTCTTTTTGGAGTTTGGCGACGTCGAGATGATCGCCGCGATGTTCCAGGACATCCATCATATTGAGTGCGATGACCATCGGTTTCCCGACTTCAAGCAATTGGAGGCTTAAGAAGAGGTTGCGTTCCAGATTGGACGCATCGACGATATTGACGATGAGTTCGGCTTCGGTGCTTTCGATGTATTCGCGGGCGATGACTTCTTCCAGCGAATAGGTCGATAAGGAATAAATCCCGGGCAGATCGGTGACCTGGATGTCCTGCGGGCAATTGCGGACTTTCCCGGTCTTCTTTTCGACCGTCACCCCCGGCCAATTGCCGACGTATTGGTTGGATCCCGTCAATTCGTTAAAAAGGGTCGTCTTCCCTGAATTCGGGTTGCCGACCAAGGCGATCTTAATGCTCATCGGCCAACCTCCGGACGAAGATTTCCGCCGCTTCCTGTAAACGAAGGGTAAGTTCATACCCCCGGACGGTGATTTCGATCGGATCGCCCATCGGAGCGAACTTACGTACCATGACTTCCGTCCCCATGGTCAACCCCATATCGATGATACGCTTACGCAGCGTACTTTTTTTCCCTACGCCTTCGATGATGCATCTCTGGCCGGGCAAGATTTCTTTTAGTGTCATCGCTGACCTCGTCTCTAAGTTAGCCTCTGCTAACATTGATAGTATACCATGCTTTCCTTAGGATTCAAGCAGGATTATCAAGGAACGTTGAAAAAGACTCCCGAAATGCGGAAGTCAAGGAATGAGATGGATTTCATCGCCCGGCCGGATGGTCCCGGGACTAATTATTTTCGTGAAGATCCCTTCGCGGGGCATGATGCAATCGCCGACCAACTGTCTAATCTGACACCCCAGATGGCATTCTTTTCCGATCTGGGTGACTTCCATGACCACGTCGTTGATTTTGAGTTTTGTCCCGATCGGCAAGGTATAAAGTTCGATGCCTTCGGTGGTCAGGTTCTCGGCGAACTTCCCGCTACATAAGCCTTTGATTCCGAGNNTTGGTCATCTTGTCGACGCTTTCTTTCCCCAACAAGCTGACTTGGCGATGCCAATTCCCACCGTGGGCGTCGTCTTTCAAGCCCCAGTCGACGATGAATTCGCCCTCGGGGATGGGATGTTTGACCACCCCTTTTTTCTCACTGATGTTGATTGCGAGGACCTTTGCCATTAGAGTACCTTTCGTTGGCGGATGAATTCACCGGATTTACCGCCGCTTTTCTTTTCGAGTCTGATTTCCGAAATCACCACGTGTTTATCGACCGCCTTCACCATGTCGTAGATCGTCAGCCCGGCGATCGCGACGGCCGTCATGGCTTCCATTTCCACACCGGTCTTCCATACGCATTTCGCGGTGGCTTCGATGTGGATGGCGCTGTGTTCTTCATCGACTGTGAAGTCGATTTCAACCGCATCCAGCGGAAGATTGTGACACATCGGGATCAGTTCATGGGTGCGCTTGGCACCCTGGATCCCGGCGATGCGNNAGCGTCGACGCGTCCATCGTGACGATGCTGGACGCCGTGGCGACGCGTAGCGTATTGGCCTTTTCGGTCACATCGACCATCCTGGCGTTTCCGTGTTCGTCGAGATGCGAGAGTTCCATGTTAGCCTCCGATCCGATTCATGTTCCGTTTGGAATTGAATCCTGTATTGAAATGGTGTCCGCGGGGTTTATGGAAGATGATGTCCGCGATTTTAGCGTCGAATTCCGCTTCCGCCAGCGCGAAGAAGGGGAGGATGTCGACTTCCCCGTTATGACCCAGGCAGGGGCGGATNNGTAAGCTGCGGGCGTTTGGCCAAGACTTCGTCGCTGGTCAGGATCGAACTTTTATTGGACTCTCCGTAGGGTCCGATCGGCATCAGTTCGATGAATCGAACGTCGATCGGACGGTCTTTCGCCAAGTCGATCAAGCCGTCGATCTCATTGTCGTTGATTCCGCGGATCAAGACCGTGTTGATTTTGATCGGTGTCAATCCGATCGACAAGGCCAAGTCGATTCCTTCAAGGACCGAACTAAGTTTCCCGCCGCCGGTGATTTCTTCGAATTTGACAGGATCCAAGGAGTCTAGCGAGATGTTGAGGCGATGGAGACCGGCGTGTTTCAGTTGGACGGCGAGTTGAGGAAGACGAAGGCCGTTGGTGGTCATCGAAATGTCTTCGATGCCCTGGATCGCCGCGATTTTCGCGACGATGTCGATCAAGTCGGGGCGCACCGTCGGTTCGCCCCCGGTGATCCGGACTTTCTTGATCCCGACCCTCACCATGGCCTTGACCGTACGTTCGATGTCGTCGACNNGTGCAGAGTTTACCGTCGGGGTTGCAATAGATGCACTTCATGTTGCATTTATCCGTGATGGAGAGACGCAGGTATTCGATGTTTCTTCCGAATTGATCAATCATTCGTATTCCTCCATTCAATGATTCGACCGAGTTCATCCAGGGTGTAGCCACCCATCGATGTCAGTTTCTCGGCGAAGTCGGGGTGATGCAGGCAAGCAAGGAACGCGTGCGTGCGCGGGTCGTCCATCATGTCCGCCCGTAGGATAAAGTCATAGTCTTCTTCACAGAGCGGGATGAAGTCCAACCCGTAGATTTTCGCCGCGGAATAGATGCCCAATCCGCAATCCGCCGATCCCTGCGACACTTGGACGGCGACGGAGAGATGGGTGAATTCCTCGCGGTCATATCCGTAGATGTCGTCTGAAGATATTTGGTTTTGCGTGAGGAGATAATCCAGAAGAATCCGCGTCCCGGATCCTTTTTGACGGTTCACATAGCGAACATCGCTTCGGATCAGGTCTTGGATGGATCGGATGTTTTTGGGGTTCCCCGCCTCCACCATCAAACCTTGGCTGCGTTTGACCCCTTTCATCCAGACGAGATTCTCGCCGTTCAGATATTTTTGAAGGTAGGATCGATTGTAGGTCCCGTCCTTTTCATCCAAGAGATGGATGGTCGTCAGATGGGCTTCATGACGTTTCATCGCCATGATCCCCCCCATCGAACCGACATGGGTGGAAGAGAGATAGAGTTCAGGGGATTGAATGCGCAGACGGTCGTTGAGAAGGTCGATCAAGGGGTCGTGGCTGCCGATCACCACCAAGGTGTTTTCAAGTTGATTCATCGGAACCAAACGCTCGACGATGACTTTTTCACCGGCTTCCACTCCTTCGGTNNCGTACGATGCCATCCGCTTTCACAAACGACGTGACGACGCCCGCTCCGCGATTGAGCGGGGTCGCGATCCATTTCCCGTCGACTTTCCCCAACTTGACGCGGATGAATTCTTCATATTTCAAGCCGGATAGGACGCGTTTGGTGAGATAGGCTTCCATCTTCGGTGTTTCTTCGTAAGGGAGCCGACGTAATTGACCCAAGACCGGTTTGACGATCTCTTCCAGTACCAGGATTCCGGAAACAGGATAGCCCGGAACGCCGATCAC
>DOUE01000017.1 GCA_003520745.1 Erysipelotrichaceae bacterium | reverse complement strand
TCGCTTCTTGATCAAACTGACCGAAGACATCCGTCAAGCGATCAACGAAGACCGTTTCTTGGATTTCAAGAACGAATATTTCAAAAAACATAAACTCAACAGCATCGATTCGAGAGGTTTCTAATGCGAACACAGGACTTCGATTTCCAACTTCCACCCCATTTAATCGCCCAAACCCCCTTAAGCGACCGTAGCGCCTCAAGGCTTTTGGTCGTGGACAGATCCACCCAAAGCATCACCCACCGTCATTTCTACGACCTGCCCGAGTATCTTCATGCCGGAGATGTGCTGGTCCTCAATGAAACCAAGGTACTGCCGGCACGTTTGTTCGGGGTGAAGGAAGAAACCGGGGCGCATGTCGAACTGTTGATCCTGAAACATGAGAACGACGAGGCGGAATGTCTGGTCGGCAATGCGAAAGTCGTCAAGGTCGGGACGATGATCACTTTCGGGGATGGCGATCTCAAAGCGCAATGCCTGCAGGTGTTGCCGGAGGGCTTGCGCATCTTCAAGTTCATCTACACCGGGATTTTCTACGAAATCCTGGACCGTCTTGGCATCATGCCTTTACCTCCATACATTAAAGAGAAACTTCAAGACCCCGATCGATACCAAACCGTGTATGCGAAAGAGAAGGGCAGCGCCGCCGCCCCGACCGCCGGTCTGCATTTCACCCCCGCTCTTCTTCAAACGTTGGAGGAAAAAGGGATCGAGATCGTAAAAATCACCCTCCATGTCGGACTGGGGACGTTTCGTCCCGTCGAAGTGGAAGACGTGACTACGCATAAAATGCACGAAGAGATGTATACTGTCAGTGAAGAGGCCGCCAAGCGTTTGAATATGGCGAAAAAAGAAGGACGGCGGATCATTTCCGTCGGAACCACATCGACAAGGACGCTGGAAACCCAACTGAAGAAGTTCGATGATTTCAAAGCCGAAAGTTCATCCACCGACATCTTCATCTATCCCGGATTCAAGTTCAAAGCGGTCGATGTACAAATCACCAATTTCCACCTCCCGAAGTCGACCCTGATGATGCTGGTGAGCGCATTCGCCACCAAAGACCTTATTTTCAAAGCGTATCACGAAGCCATCAAAGAGGAGTACCGATTCTTCTCTTTCGGAGACAGCATGCTGATCCTATGAAGAAATTCGATGCGTATGCCTGGGAAAAGGAAGAACTCGAAAAAATCAAAGCTTTACCGAATAAGCCGAGTCTTTTACTACACTCGTGTTGCGCCGTCTGCAACTCCTATCCTTTGGAATATCTCGCCGATTTCTTCGACATCACCCTCCTTTACAACAACCATAACCTGTATCCGGAGATCGAATACGACATCCGCCTGCACGAACTGAACGCTTATGTCGACCGTTTCAATCAACGATCTGGCCAGACCGTGAAAATCGTCCCCTACGACATCAAGCGGGATGAATACCATGAAACCTATTTGGCGAAACGCGCCGATGATAAAGAAGGCTACGGACGCTGCCGCATGTGCTATGCGCTACGCATGAACGAAGCGATGCGTTATGCCAGCGAACATCATTTCGACTATGTCAGCACGGTCATGACGATCTCGCGGCAGAAAAACAGCGCCTTCATCAACGACATCGCGCGACGCTTGATGCCCGCGTATCCCGACTTGAAATACTTCTATTCAAACTTCAAGAAAAACAAAGGGATCGACCGAAGCGTCGAAATCGCCAAAGAAGAGAAAATGTATCAGCAGCAGTACTGCGGCTGCCTCTATTCCTACCTCGATGCGAAACAAAAGGGGAAAGACGTCGATCATCGCACGTATCCCTTTGACAAAGGCTGAACGGGTCGCTATAATTTATGCAATGGCAGAGAACGGAAGAAGTAGCCTTGTCGGGGAACATAGAAAGTATCGGGGTGATGGAACGATACCAAAGACAAAGCGAAAGTCGTCCGGGAGCCGGTTTTTCGAACAGAGTAGAAAAACACGTACACCGACGTTACCGGATCGAGCACAGTAATGTGAAATTTAGGTGGTACCACGCAAAAGCGTCCTTGTCAGGGCGCTTTTTTTGCGAAGGAGGGAAAGATATGCTGGAATTGTTTGTACCGACGATCGAAACCGATCGTCTGATTCTCAGACCGATCCGCATCGAAGATGCGCAGGATCTCTTCGACTATGCATCCGATGAAGAAGTCGTGAAAATGCTGAGTTGGCCGCGACACGAGACGCTTGAGCGGAGCGTGAAGTCGATCAATGAACACTTCCTGACACGCCCTCAAAGGGGAATTCCCGAAGCCTTCGCGATCGTACTCAAAGAAAACGGGAAGATGATCGGAACGGTCGACGTGCATACCGTCCGATTCGGCGATGTGGGTGAAATCGGGTATGTGCTTAACCACACCTACCATAACCACGGATACATGAGCGAAGCGCTCAAGGCAGCCATCCCGATCTGGTTTACGATGACCGGTTTCCGCAGGCTGGAGATCATGCACAACATCATCAACATCGCCAGCCGGAAAGTCATCGAAAAAGCCGGATTCATCAAAGAAGGGGTCTATCGTCAGTTAAGAAGCGAAAAAGACGGACAATACTATGATTTCCCGTTCTACGCCCTACTTAAGGAAGATATCGAAAGAGAGTAACATTATGAAAAAAACACTGGATACCAAATACAACCATCACGACGTTGAAACCGGCGTTTACGACCATTGGGTCGAAGCCGGATATTTCACCGCCGGGGATAAAAGCAAGCCGCCGTTCACCATCGTGATCCCGCCACCCAACGTCACCGGTAAACTCCATTTAGGGCATGCCTGGGACACCACCCTGCAAGACATCATCTCGCGTTATAAACGACTTCAAGGCTACGACATGCTTTGGTTGTCGGGCATGGACCATGCGGGGATCGCGACGCAAGCCAAAGTCGATGCGAGGTTGCGTGAACAAGGCATCTCGCGCTATGACCTTGGCCGTGAGAAGTTCCTTGAAAAAGCCTGGGAGTGGAAAGAGGAATACGCCGGTCATATCCGTCAACAATGGGCGAAACTCGGCCTATCGCTGGATTATTCACGCGAACGCTTCACGCTGGACGAAGGACTCAGCGAAGCGGTCAAGAAAGTCTTCGTCCAGCTCTACAACGAAGGCTTGATCTATCAAGGAAAACGGATCATCAACTGGGATCCGCTCGCCCAAACCGCCCTCTCCAACATCGAGGTCATCCACAAGGAAGTCGAAGGCAGTTTCTATACCTTCCGCTATAAAGTCGTCGAGACCGGCGAATTCATCAGCGTGTCGACCACGCGTCCCGAAACGATGTTCGGGGACGTTTGCGTCGTCGTCCATCCGGAAGACGAGAAATACAAGCACATCCACGGCATGCATGTGGAAAACCCGGCCAACCATGAAATCCTGCCGATCTTGGTCGACGATTACATCGACATCGAATTCGGTACGGGCGCCATGAAATGTACGCCGGCCCACGACCCCAACGACTACGCGCTTGCGATCAAACACCAACTGGAAATGATCGTCTGTATGAACCCCGACGGGACGATGAACGAGCGGGCAGGGGAATTCGAAGGCATGGACCGCTTCGTCTGTCGCAAAGCTTTGACTCAACGAATCAGCGAAGAAGGCAACACCGTCAAGATCGAAACCCACATCCATCAGGTCGGACACAGCGAACGGACCGACGTCATCGTCGAGCCGTATTTATCCAAACAATGGTTCGTCAAGATGAAACCCTTGGCGCAGGATGTCTTGGATGCGCAACGGGGCGAAGACCCCATCCGTTTCATCCCGCAGCGTTTCGAGAACGTCTTTGAACGCTGGATGGAAAACATCGAAGACTGGTGCATCTCCCGTCAGTTATGGTGGGGGCACCGCATCCCGGTCTGGTACCACAACACACAAGACAAGATCCACTGCGACATGAACCCGCCCCAAGACATCGAAAACTGGCATCAGGACGAAGATGTCCTGGATACCTGGTTCTCCAGCGCCTTGTGGCCGTTTAGCACCTTGGGATGGCCCCAGGAAACCGAAGACTTCCAACGCTATTACCCGACTTCCGTTTTGGTCACCGGCTACGACATCATCTTCTTCTGGGCGGCGCGCATGGCGTTCCAAGCCCGTCACTTCACAAAGAGCGTCCCCTTCAACGATTTGGTCATCCATGGTCTGATCCGCGACAGCGAAGGTCGCAAGATGAGCAAATCCCTGGGCAACGGCGTCGACCCGATGGATGTGATCGACCAATACGGGGCCGATGCCCTGCGTTTCTTCCTTTGCACCAACTCCGCCCCGGGCCAGGATTTGCGCTACTCCCAGGAAAAAGTCGAAGCCTCCTGGAACTTCATCAACAAGATCTGGAACGCGTCCCGTTTCGTCCTGATGAACCTGCCGGAAGATTTTCAATCGGAAGACCTGAGACATTGCGACCTTTCACCGATCGACCTGTGGATCATCCAACGCTTCAACGCGACGTTGGGCGAAGTCGGTGCGGCGATGGAGAAATACGACTTCGCTTTGGCCGGCAACCATCTCTATTCCTTCGTCTGGGACGACTTCTGTTCCTGGTATATCGAATTGGCGAAGTCCGGGCTCAACAGCAGCGACCACGGCATCGTCCAGGCGACCCGTACGACCCTCAAGACCGTTCTGATCGGAATCCTCAAGATGTTGCACCCGTTCATGCCCTTCGTCAGTGAAGCGATCTACGGGGCGTTGGAAGAGGGGGCGCTCTGCGTCACTTCTTGGCCTAGTACGATCGAAAGACAAGACGCGACGGCCTTGGACCAAGTCGAACTGTTGATTTCGCTGATCGGCGAAATCCGCACTTTGCGGACGGAATACAACCTCAAGCCGGCATCCCCCCTCAACATCGTACTCAATCTCGACGATGGGAAAACGGTCGACCTCTTCCAGCAACTCATCCTGGAGAAAATGGTTAAAACAACTTTGATCCATAAAATCGAAGGGGAGACCTTGCTTCGTCCGATACGCGGCGGTAGCTTCAGCGTCAAGATGAGCGAGTTGGTCGACCTCGACGTCGAGATCAAACGCCTTGAAAACGAACTTGCGAAACTGGACAACGAAATCCTGCGTTGCGAAGGTATGTTGGCGAATGAACGCTTCGTACTGAAAGCCCCGGCGCAAAAAATCGAAGAAGAGCGTCAAAAACTGGCCGAGTATCGTCGCCAACACGAAATGACGGCGCAAAAACTACAAACATTGCGCTAAAGCGTGAAAATTGAGAGCCACAGGGACGTGTTTCCTGTGGCTTTTTAGCGCTTTTTTCGCTATAATGTAAGCGTTATATGGCATAAGCCGAAGGAGGAAAAATGAGCACGAAATACGTATACACATTCTCCGAAGGTAATGGAAGCATGCGTAATCTTTTGGGAGGCAAGGGTGCCAACCTGGCCGAGATGACCAATCTCGGAATGCCCGTCCCACAAGGATTCGTCGTCACGACGGAAGCATGTTCCCGTTACTATGAGGACAAAGAAACGATCGCCGACGATATCAAGGCTGAAATCTTCAGTTATTTGGCGAAATTGGAAGAATTGACCGGCAAACAATTCGGGAACCCCGACAATCCGTTGTTGGTTTCCGTCCGTTCCGGATCCCGCGCATCCATGCCGGGGATGATGGACACCATCCTGAATCTCGGTTTGAACGACGTGGTCGTCGAAGGCTTCGCGAAACTCGCGAACAACCCTCGTTTCGCCTATGATTCCTACCGCCGTTTCATCCAGATGTTCTCCGATGTCGTCATGGAGCTGCCCAAGCACAACTTCGAAGTCATCATCGATGAAATGAAGGAAGAAAAAGGCATCAAGCAGGATACCGATTTCACCGCCGACGATTTGAAAGAAATGGTCCGCCGTTTCAAAGCCTATTATCGTGAACACAAGAACAGCGATTTCCCGTCGGACCCCAAGGACCAACTCATCGAAGCGGTCAAAGCGGTTTTCCGTTCCTGGAACAACGCACGCGCGATCTACTATCGCCGCATGAACGACATCCCCTCGGATTGGGGCACCGCCGTCAACATCCAATCGATGGTCTTCGGGAACACCGGCGACGATTCGGGAACCGGCGTCGCGTTCACACGCAACCCGGCCACCGGTGAAAAGAAACTCTACGGTGAATTCCTGATGAACGCGCAGGGTGAAGACGTCGTCGCGGGGATCCGTACGCCCAAGACGATCGACCAACTGAAAGAAGTCATGCCGCACGCCTACGACCAATTCGTCGAAATCTGCGACAAGCTTGAAACCCACTATAAAGACATGCAGGACATGGAATTCACGATCGAACACGGGAATCTGTACATGCTGCAGACGCGTAACGGGAAACGTACCGCGGCCGCCGCGTTGAAAATCGCCGTCGACCTCGTCGAAGAAGGCATGATCACCAAGGAAAAAGCGGTGTTGCAGGTCGATCCGAAACAATTGGACGCCCTGTTGCACCCACAATTCGACGCCGTTAAACTCAAAGAAGCCAAACCGATCGGACGTGCGCTACCGGCCTCCCCGGGTGCCGCTTCCGGACGCATCGTCTTTACCGCAGCAGCCGCCGTCGAATGGAAGAACCGCGGAGAGAAAGTCATTCTCGTCCGTTTGGAAACCTCGCCTGAAGACATCGAAGGCATGCACGTATCACAAGGTATTTTGACCGCCCGCGGAGGGATGACCTCCCACGCCGCCGTCGTCGCCCGCGGCATGGGCACCTGCTGCGTTTCCGGATGCGGCGAACTCAAGTTCGGCAACAAATCCTTCGAACTTGGCGGAAAAGTCTACAACGAAGGCGATTGGCTCTCCTTGGATGGAACCTCAGGCAACATCTACGGCGAAAAGATCCCGACCGTCCCCGCATCGATCACCGGCGATTTCAGAAAACTCATGGGATGGGCCGATGAAATCCGCACCTTGAAAGTACGCACCAACGCCGACACCCCCAAAGACGCACGTCAAGCTTTTGAATTCGGCGCCGAAGGGATCGGACTTGTCCGTACCGAACATATGTTCTTCGAAGCCGACCGCATCAAGGCGATGCGCGAGATGATCGTTTCCAAGTCGGAAGACCAACGCCGCAAAGCGTTGCTGAAACTGTTGCCGATGCAACGGAGCGATTTCGAAGGCATCTATGAAGCCATGGAAGGGTTCCCGGTCACCATCCGTTACTTGGATCCTCCGTTACATGAATTCCTTCCCACGGACGAAGAAGACATCGTCGCGTTGGCCAAGGAAATGAACCTGCCGGTCGAAGAGTTGAAGAACGTCGTCGTCAGCCTGCATGAATTCAACCCGATGATGGGTCATCGCGGATGCCGTTTGGCCGTCTCCTATCCTGAAATCGCCGAAATGCAGACGCAAGCCGTCATAGAAGCCGCGATCAACGTGGCGAAACGCCATCCGGAATGGAATCTGGTTCCTGAAATCATGATCCCGCTGGTCGGCGAAGTCAAAGAATTGAAGTATGTCAAAGACATCGTCGTCCGTGTCGCGGATCAACTCATCGCCGAAAGCGGAGTCAACCTGAAGTACATGGTCGGAACGATGATCGAAATCCCGCGCGCCGCCTTGTTGGCGGATGAAATCGCGAAAGAAGCCGAATTCTTCTCCTTCGGGACCAACGACTTGACGCAGATGACCTTCGGGTTCAGCCGCGACGATGCCGGGGCGTTCTTGAATTCCTACTATGATAAGAAAATCTATGAACAGGATCCCTTCGCCCGCCTTGACCAACACGGTGTCGGCAAATTGGTGACCTTGTCCTGCAAACTCGGGAAAGAAGTCCGTCCGGACATCAAACTCGGGATCTGCGGCGAACACGGAGGCGATCCGAGTTCGATCGAATTCTGCCACAACGCGGGCTTGACCTATGTGTCTTGTTCGCCGTTCAGAGTACCGATCGCCCGTTTGGCCGCAGCCCACGCCGCGCTGAAGGCGAAAAAGTAAAACCAGAGACACTTGCTTCGGCAAGTGTCTTCTTTTTCGCTTGACATCCACCCCCAACATTCGGTACGCTAAACCTAATGAAAAGGGGGATGACGATGACAAACGGAGAAGGCATCGCGATTCGCGGACTAAGCAAGAACTACGGGAAAACCATGGCGCTTGAAATGGTCGATCTTACCTTGCCCAAAGGCAAGATCATCGGATTATTGGGACCCAACGGCAGCGGGAAGACGACGTTGCTTAAAATTTTATCCGGTTTACTGATGAACTATGACGGAAGGGTGACCATCAACGGACACTCGCCGGACCTCCATACGAAACGCATCGTTTCGTATCTGCCGGATTCACCCTACTTCGCGGATTGGATGAAAATCAAGGACGCGACACGACTGTTCAAGGATATGTATCCCGACTTCAGGACCGATGTCATGGCGGCATTGCTGAGCCGATTCGAACTGAGTCCGAAAATGCGGATCAAGACGATGTCGAAGGGGATGAAGGAGAAGTTCCAACTGGCTTTGGTGATGAGCCGCAAAGCCGAAATCTATCTTCTGGATGAACCGATCGGCGGGGGCGACCCGGCCGCCCGCGACGTCATCCTGCAGACCATCCTCGCCAACTTCAACCCGGAAAGCCTGTTGCTGATTTCCACCCACCTGATCCAGGACGTGGAAAAAATACTGGATGAAGTCATCTTCATCAAAAACGGCCGGATCGTTCTCCATGAACCGCGCAACAGCGTGATCGAACGCGAAGGCAAGTCCATCGACGAAGTCTTCCGGGAGGTATTCAAATGCTGATGACCTTTTTGAAACACGAGTTCTTCTCGACCTCGCGCAAATTCGGCATCCTGTATCTCGGGATCGCCCTGTTGACGATTTCGGTGATCGTCTTCGACGATTTCGAACCGATCGTCGCGACCTTCACCTTGGCGTTCTTCGCCTGTTTCGTCCTCTTGATCATCACGATCATCTCGACCTTCGAGAAATCGATCTTCGGCCCGCAAGCCCAACTCGACTTCACCTTGCCGATTTCGACCCATGACTATCTCATCGCGAAAGTCCTGATCAACGTTTTCTGGCTTCTCTGTTCGATCGCGGTGTTCGTCGCTTGCCTGGGAGCGATCCTTTATGCGCAAAACGGGTTAGCCATGCTCGGTGAGTTCTATCAATTCTTCGTGTATGAAATGCAGAACGCAGGCTTCGTCCTAAGGACCGAGCACTGGATTTTTTTCTACATCAGTTGGATCTTGAGTTTTGTCCAGTTCCTTCTTTTGATTTCCTTCGTCTGCGCGGCCGTCCATACCCGGTACTTCCGCAGAAACAAGAAAGTGATGGCGGTCGTCCTCTATTTCGTGGTCTCGTTTGTCTTCAACACGATCATCTCGCTGATTTCACCCACCGGGGTCTTGGTCAACGGAATGTATGTCCTTCGAAACGGCGACCTCGTGGTTTCAGTGATCATCCAATTGTGCGCCATCGCCGTCCTCTATGCCTCCACCTATTATTTCTTGAACTATGAATTGGAGATCGAATAATGCCGGCGACGGCATTTTCTTTGGGTTAACGATATACTTAAGAAAGAGGTACTCAACATGAACATCGTGGTATTGGATGCCTATACATTGAATCCTGGGGATTTATCCTGGGACGGCATAAAAAAATACGGGAATCCGGTTCTTTACGACCGGACGCCTGAAGAGAAAATCGTAGAACGGGCGAAAGACGCCCACATCCTTTTCACCAACAAGACCCCGCTAAACCGAGAAACGTTGCTTCAACTCAAGAACACGAAATACATCGGGGTGTTGGCGACCGGATATAACGTCGTCGATGTCAAGGCGGCGAAAGAGTGCGGCATCGTCGTTACCAATGTCCCCGATTACGGTACCCAGGCGGTCGCCCAGCATGTTTTCGCACTGTTGTTGGAAATCACATCGCATGTCGGCCATCATAACGCGGAAGTGAAGAAGGGGAGATGGTCCGCCAGTACGGATTTCTCTTTCTGGGACTTCCCCTTGATGGAGCTCAACGGAAAAACCTTCGGGGTCTTGGGTTATGGACGGATCGGTAAAGCGACGACGAAAATCGCCAACGCTTTCGGTATGCAGGTGTTGGCGTATGATCGGGGAAGGGTAGGGATCGACGGGATGGTCGAAAAGGTTTCGTTGGAGGAACTCTACCGGCGATGCGACATTCTTTCGCTCCATCTTCCCCTGAGCGATGAAACCAAGGAAATGATCAACGAGGAAAGCATTTCGATGATGAAGGACGGGGTCATCCTGATCAATACCTCGCGCGGTCCGCTAATCGATGAGAAAGCATTGGGNNGCCCTGAACTCGAAGAAAGTCGGATACGCGGCGTTGGATGTGGTATCCAAAGAACCCATACAAGCCAACCATGTTCTCCTTGAAATCAAGAATTGCATCCTCACGCCGCATATCGCCTGGGCGCCGATCGAAGCACGTCGACGGCTGTTGGAAATCGTGGAAGAAAACTTGGCGGCATTTTTACAAGGTCATCCTATAAACGTAGTAAATTAAAACCCAGAATCGCTCCGGGTTCTTTTATAGCATGGTCGAGATGACCGAGGCTTTGGTGACGATGCCGCGTAGTACGCCATCTTCGATGACGGCCATCGGATACGGTGCAGAGACGGCGATCGGGAGGATATCCGCGATGATGGCGTCGATGTCCACGGTCGGGACATCCTGCAGCATGAAGTCGGCGACAAGCTTCTTCGATGCGGAAGCATCCAAGGCGTCCTTCGCCGTCACGATGCCCTGAAGTTTCATCTGCTGATTCACCACATAGGCCGAAGAAACCCCGTTGAGACGCATTTGCGTCAATGCACGGGCACTCCCGTCGGTCAAGCGGACGACGCATGTCGGCGTCTGCATGATTTGCGAGACGCTGACGACCTTCGTTTTATCCGCACTCTCGATAAACGTTTTCACGTAATCGTCCGCCGGATTGGTGATCATGAATTGCGGCGTGGAGACTTGGACCAAACGTCCTTCGCGTAGAATCGCGACACGATCCCCGAGTTTGAACGCTTCATCCATGTCATGGGTGATAAAGACGATGGTTTTCTTCAGTCGACGTTGGATCGTCAACAGTTCAAACTGCATTTCTTTTCGAACCAACGGATCCAAAGCGGAGAACGGTTCATCCATCAACAGAACTTCGCTATCGCTCGCCAACGCCCGTGCCAACCCGATGCGTTGTTTCATTCCGCCCGAGCAACTGTCGATGGTTTGTTCTTCGATATCCCCAAGTCCGACCAGATGAAGCATCTCACGGGCTTTCGCATAACGGATTTCCTTATCGATCCCGCGTACTTCCAAACCATAGGCCACATTGTCGATCACGTTGCGATGGCTCATCAAGCCGAAGTGCTGGAAGACCATCGAAACCTTATCCCTTCGAAACGCGATCATGTCTTTCTTGCTTAGCGTTAGGATGTCTTTCCCTTCATACAGGATTTTCCCTGTACTGGGTTCATGCAACTTATTGATGAAGCGGACAAGCGTGGATTTCCCGGATCCCGATAGACCGATGATGACGAACACTTCACCTTGGTTGATGCTTAGGTTGATGTCGTGCAAGGCGAGTGTCGCCCCGGTTTTTTGCTTGATTTCATCTTTCTTTAGCCCTTTATGCGCCAACTCGGCCGCTTCTTTTTTATTTCGCCCGTAAATCTTCGATATATTCTCAAGACGAAGGATTTCCTTCCCTACTACGTTTTCACTCATAGACTTTTCTCCTTCTCTTTTACGACGCTTTGCGTAAGGCGGTCAAGAATGATCGCGACGATGACGACCGCCATCCCCGACACAAACCCGCGCCCCATTTCGATCCGGTTGACACTGATCAGTACTTCCATGCCCAAACCGCTGGCCCCGATCATCGAACTGGTGACGACCATCGCCATCGCCATCATCAAGGTTTGGTTGATCCCTGTCATGATGGTTGCCTTGGCCTGGGGAATCTGGACTTTGATCATCGTCTGCATCCGCGTCGAACCAAAGGCACGCGCGGCTTCGACGACTTCTTCATCGACTTGACGTATTCCAAGGTTGGTTAACCGGATGATCGGAACGACGGCGTAGATTGTCGTCGCCAACACGGCCGGTGCTTTTCCAAGCCCGAAGAACATGACGGCGGGGATGAGGTAGACGAAGACCGGCATCGTCTGCATCGTATCCAGGACAGGACGCAAAATTCGATTCGCACGATCGGAAAACGACATGAGGATTCCGACCGGAAAACCGATCAGCAAGGATAGAAAGACGGAAGTCAGGACGATCGAAAGGGTGATCAGCATCAAATCCCACAGTCCGAAGAAACCGACCAATGAAAGCATGCCGGAGAACAGGGCGGCCGTTCTCCAACTTTTTTTGATGAGGTAACCCAGGACGAAGACCAAAATCAAATAGCCCCACCAGGGAACCCAGGAAAGGATATTGTATAGAGTCGAAATCATGCCGTTAAGCCCGGCTTTTATACCGTCGAAGAAAACTTTGTTGTCGATCGAGAATTGTTTGATCACGCGGTCGATCGACTCCGGATCCCACCCGAATTTAAAAGGGAAGTTAAAGAACCAATCCATTGGCTATTCCTTTTCCAAAGCGGCGGTGACTTTCGCCAATTCATCCGCGTCCAACCATGTTTTTAGTAGTTCGGTATTTTCCTTAAGGAACCAGACCGCCGTTTTCAGCGCATTATCCTTGGTTTCCTGCATATGCAATAGCATGCTCGAATTCAAGGCGCTGGATGTTCTGTACTTCGAAAGGAAGGCCGCTGCGTCCGGGTATTCATCCTTGAATCCTTTTCGCCCGGCGATGGTGACTTTCACCGCCGGGAAAGCGGTCTCGCCGTTCTCAAACGTCGCGGCGTTGTACGGTGCGTCTTCCAAGAGCACGAAGTCGTATTTCGCCAACAACCAGGTCGGTTCCCAATAATAACCGACGATCGCTTCGCCTTTTTCATAGGCGGCCGTCAATACGCTGGCCAATGCGGCATCCGAACCCGGTCTGAAGTAGACGAAATTCTCATCCATGTTGTAGAAATTGAACTTATTGAGCAAGATCGTATCGACCGCCCATCCGGGGATACCGCCGTAAACCCGACCCATCGATGGATTTTCATCATCCTTGAAGAGATGAGGATACTTCTTCAGATCGGCGACCGTTTTCAAGTCCGGGGCGGACGCGGCGATCCCTCGCGACGCATCGCCTTCGATGACGTATCGTGGAACGTAGAACCCTTGGTTGTTGTCGTCATAGTTGATTCCGTATTCATCAAAGGAACCGGACGCTTTATCGTCATAATAAGGCGCGATATTGTCGGTCCATACTTCCATGTAGACATCGATCTCGCCATCGACGAGCGCTTGGTAGGTGATCGCGGTCGAGCCCGTGACTTGCGACCACTCAAAGCCAAAGCCCTTCTCCAGGATATAGCCCGCGACCGCGTTGTGGATCTGGATGCTATCCCATCCGGCATCGGCGAAGACGACGGTTTTTTTGGTCGAACCGCTGGGTGAACACGCGGATAGGAGCAGAACAAGCGATAGTGCGCAAAATAAAAACATCTTTTGTTTTTTCATGTATTTTTCCTCCATGTCTAAACACTGACATACTTAATATAACATATAAGTTGTCAGTTAACGAAGAAATATTGAAAAAAAAGATGCGAATTTTGAAAATATTGTGAAAACCGGGAATATTTTCGGTCGTATTCCGATGAAAATTACAGCGTAATTCATGGAAGCGATGATGTAGAAACACAGATTTAAGCAAGAATCCGGGAAATCGGGGTGAAAGTCAAAAACTGCAACCCAAATCGTGAAAATTCATGGAATCAATGACAAATGCATAAAACCGACCTCGGGTAATTGTGATACAATTGAACCAGAGAATGAGGAGAAACAACATGATTATCGGATGCGTCAAAGAAATCAAGAAACATGAATACCGCGTCGGTCTAACCCCACAGCATGCTTTCAACTACATCGAACACGGACATAGCGTCCTGATCGAGAAAAACGCAGGCGTCGGTTCAGGGTTCTCGGATGACGAATATGTCAAACTGGGTGCCGTGATGATCGATACCGCCGAGGAAGTCTGGGCGAGAGCCGAAATGATCATCAAAGTCAAAGAACCGCTTCCGGCTGAGTATCCTTTGATCCGTGAGAACCAGATTCTGTTCACCTATCTCCATTTAGCGGCGGATAAGAATCTAACCTTGGCGCTCATGGAGAAAAAAGCGATCGGAGTCGCTTATGAAACCATCGTCGATCGTTCGGGAGGCTTGCCTTTACTGAAACCGATGAGTGAAATCGCCGGCCGGCTTAGCGTCCAGGAAGGCGCGAAATACCTTGAGAAACCCTTCGGGGGCGCAGGTGTCTTGTTGGCGGGTGTCCCGGGTGTCCGTAAAGGCCACGTCATGGTCGTCGGCGGGGGAACCGTCGGGACCAACGCGGTGCAGATCGCAATCGGCATGGGTGCGGATGTCAGTGTCTTCGACCGCAACATCGATCGTCTATGCGAACTGGACCAGCTTTTCGGAAGCCGGATCCAAACCGTGTATAGCACACCGGCGAGCATCCGCGAATATTTGCGCAAAGCGGACGTCGTCATCGGCGCCGTCTTGATTCCGGGTGCCAGCGCACCGAAAGTCATAACCAAAGAGATGCTTTCCTTGATGCGTAAGGGCAGTGTTTTGGTGGATGTCGCGGTCGACCAGGGCGGATGCTTCGAAACGACGCATGCGACCTACCATGACGCCCCGACGTTCGAAGTCGACGGGATCATCCATTATTGCGTCGCCAACATGCCGGGAGCGGTACCCCGTACCTCGACGATCGCGCTGACCAACGCGACCTTGCGTTACGGATTGCTGATCGCCGACAACGGCGTGAAGAAAGCCATCATGAAAGAACCCGGCTTGATCGCCGGCATCAATACCTGTCAGGGAAAATTGACCTATGAAGCGGTCGCGACGGCCCTTGATCTAGAATTCACCCCTTATACGGACCTTTGTTAGTCAGGAGTACGAAATGTACCATCATTCCGATTTAAAACGCTTTTTCTATTGCCCGCGTTTATTCTGGAGCTACAACCGCGAACCGAGGGAATCGTTTCGCCGTTTCGTTCGCATGGATCGTTCGATCAGCGATTGTCTGGTCGAGAAACTCGGAATCACCAATGCATTCACCGCCGTGAAGGGAATCGACGTCACGGCTGTTTTGCATGCGATGGAAACCCACGATTGGATTTTAAAAGGGCGTTTCGAAGCCGATGGCCTACGGGTCAAGATCCCGGCCATCCGCAAGGTCGAAAACGGTTGGGATGTCTATTTCACCTACATGGGCAACCTCCCCAAAGCCGACGACGTCCGCTTCTATGCCAACCATTGCTGGGTATTGGCACGGCAGGGCATCCAGATCAACGAGATCCGGATCGTTCATTTCAACCATCATTATGTTAAAGAGGAAACGCTTGATTTGAATGCCTGTCTGATGGTTTCCGAGGTCTTCTATAAGCCCAACGGCCAAGCCCATGTCAATATCACCCAAAAGGTAAAAGAGAAGATGCGCGACCTGAAACCCGCGCTGGATGCGATGTTCGCGGTCGACGCGTGGGAAGATTATCCGATCACGCTGGAAGAATGCCCGTATACGGTACGCTGCGACCATTATGAGAAGTGTTTCTATGCGGATGACCCGATGCCCGACCACTCCGTCGTTTTCCTGACCCAGGCTTCCCGCCGGCAAGAGATGATCGAAATGGGGATCCAGCGCCTTAGCGACATTCCCCTGGACATGATCGAAGGGACGCGCATCCAGTTCGCCCAGATCATGGCGGATCGACTAGGCGGTTTGTTTGCGGACCGCAACGCCTTGAACCATTGGCTAAACCAAACCAAATCAGGACCGGTTTCCTTTCTTGATTTCGAATGGGATACCTACGCTTTACCGCCGTATCAAGGGATGCGTCCGTTCGACGTCCTTCCGTTTCAATATTCCCTCCATGTCTTGGAGGACGGCGTCCTGCGCCATATGGAATTCCTTGGCACCCAGGACTGCCGTCTCGGGTTCATCGAGAACCTCTTGAAGGAACTGCCTGAAGAGGGGACGGTCTATGCCTACAACGCGATGGGTGCCGAAGCCATCCGACTCAAGGAATTGGCACGCCAATTCCCGCAGTACGCCGATAAACTCGAAGCCATCATCCTGCGCATGCGCGATTTGGCGGAGCCGTTCATCGCGGGTTCGGTCTACGACCTGAAAATGCGCGGGAATTTCTCGCTCAAGAAAATCATCCAGGCGATCAACCCCGACTTATCCTATTCGCAGCTCTCCATCCAACACGGCATGGAAGCGGTCTACCAGTACCGTGAAATGGAAGACTCGGAAGATGAAGACGATGGTCAAAGCAAGAAGGAATTATTGGAATATTGTTCGATGGATACCTATGCGATGGTGGAAATCTATCGCTGGTTGATTTCGCTGGTCGGGCAAAAAGAAACGCCGATCGACGAAAACGAGATACAATAGACTCAACAAGAATCGAGGTGGCACGATGCCCAATATCGCAACCCACGGATTGTTGGCGCAGGATGTGTTGGACAACGCACCGTTTACCCGCTTGGCCAGACTCATCGAACGCTATCCCAAGGCCTATTTCCTTGGATCCAACGGACCGGATATCCTTTTCTATTACCATTCTTTGCCTTGGCAGTCCAAAGCCGGGGCGGATCGTTTCAACGTGATGGGGAATCTCGTCCATTCGCAAAAAATCGACGAATTCTACCGTAAGGCGATCGAAATCATCCAAGCGACGCCCCAAGGCGAAACAAGGCAACTCATGACGGTCTATCTGGCCGGGCATTTGACCCATTGGAGTCTGGATACGGTCGCCCACCCCTATATCTTCTATAAAACCGGTGCCATCCAAGGCGCGACGAAATACTGGCATTTCCGCCTTGAAAGCATGATCGATACCTTGATGGTCAAACAGACCAAAGGCTATTTATTATCGAAATTCGATATGCCTTCTTTGGTGAAGGTCGATGAAACCACGAAAGAAGCAATCGCGAAACTGTATCGCCCCATCTTGTCGGAGGTTTTCGACCAAGACGCCAGCGAAGAAGAGTTGAAGGAATGCGTCACATCGATCCATACCTTGGCGACCTATCTTTACGATCCCTATACGATCAAGTTCCCGCTTGTGCAGCTGGGTGAAAGCCTGTTGGGCATGAAATGGAAATTCTCAGGCCATATCGTCGCCGGGAAGATGGATCTCAAACGCGATGTCCTGAACCTGAACCATGCGACATGGAAGCATCCTTGCGATGGCACGAAGGTATCCGACGAATCCTTCATCGACCTCTATCATAGTGCGATACGGCGCGCCACGGGGGTCCTATGCGCCCTCAACGACGTCTTGTTTAAAGACAACATCGTCGACCAGCTCATCGGTCTCCTTGAAGACCGCACCTACGACACCGGCCTGAAGAATCCGCCCGAAATGAAACACTACGATCCGATCTACTAGAGGAGGGGAACTATGCGCATCTGCGACCTGCATGCGGACATCGGAATGGATGTCCTAAGCAAACACCGTAAAGGTGAGAGGAATGTATTACGAAAACACCATATCGATAAATTGAAACAAGGGGAGATCGGTTGGGTCGGGATGGCTTGTTTCTTCGAAGGCCATGAAACGATGGACGACTTCAAGGCGATGATCCAAACCTTACGCAAGGAAATCCTGGGCAATCCGGAGACCATAAGTTTATATACCGGCGGAAATCCGCACGAAACGAAACTCAACGCCATGATCACGGTGGAAGGCATGTGCCCCATACAGGAACGCATCCCCTCGACCATCCGATGGATGCATCGTCAAGGCGTACGCGTCGCGTCCTTAAGTTGGAACGATGAAAACACCTTGTCGACCGGCGTCAAAGGCAACCCGTCCAGAGGGTTGACCCTTCAGGGGCAGCTCGCCGTCAAGACCATGAACCAAATCGGGATCATCGTCGATGTCTCCCATGCCTCCGAAAAGAGTTTCTGGGACATCCTGCGCGTCAGCCAAGCCCCAATGATCGCCACCCACAGCAACGCCCGTCGGTTGGCCAACGTTGAACGTAACCTTAGCGACCAGCAAATCAAGGCGATCGCCGCCCAACAAGGTCTGATCGGTCTGGTGGCGGCACGCCACTTCATTTCATCGGAAGTCGACATGCAGACAGCGGATACGTTGGCGAAACACGCCCGCCACATCGCGGACATCGCGGGGATCGACGTCCTGTCGATCGGCTTCGACTACATGGATTTCCTTGAAGGACCCTTCGGGACATCCGCCATGGCAAGCGACCTTCAAAACGCAGCCCAAGCGCAAAACCTCATCCAAGCTCTACGAAATAACGGTTTCAGCAAAGAAGAAACCGAAAAGATCGCGTGGGGGAACGCCGCATCGTTCTTTGAAAAAAACCTGAAATAAAAAAAGAGCGCTTTTTTCGCTCACAAGAAAAGTATAGCACAATTCAAGTAAAATCAATAGACTCACATGGAACGTCGATAACAGGTATAATACCTGTAAGGAGGAGTTGTTTATGAAACTCAATATTCACGGAAAGAATGTTACGATTACCGAGGCGATGGAAAACCGGACGACCAAGAAACTTTCGTTTTTGGACAAGTACTTCATGATCGATGAAGATACCGAAGCCAACGTTAGCGTCAAGGTGAATCCGACCAACCTGAAGGTAGAAGTGACGATCGTCACGAAGATCGGTCTGCTTCGCGCCGAAGTGGTTCACGAGGATTATTACGCCGCCGTGGATTTAGCCATCGATAAGCTGGAAGACCAGATCCGCCGTCAGAAAACACGGCTCTCGCGTCGCCATCGCGAGAAACTCTCGGTCAACTTCGCCGAATCCGTCAGTGCCGAAGCTTCCAAAGTCAAGGAAGAACCGGTTCGTACGAAAACGATCGTGGCGCAGAAGATGGTCTTGGATGAAGCCATCATGCAGATGGAAATGCTGGGTCATTCCTTCTTCATCTACACCGATGAGGAAACCGACGAAATCGCCGTCGTCTACAAACGTCTGGCCGGCGGATACGGTTTACTGGAGACGTCGAAAGAAGCATAAAAAACAAGCCAAGGACGGCAAATCGCCGTCCTTTTCTATTGAACGGGGGTTAAATGTGCTATAATTGATAAAAATAGCAGGAGGTATCTATGTCGTTACGTAAGAAACTCAAAGATTTCATCGCACCCATCGAGGAAGATGAAGTATTGGAATTGGATGAAGAGGAATCGGCGCGCATCAGCGAGTACGAACAACCCCAAAACAAAACATTAAGCAAAGTCAATCTGGACACCAAGATGGTGCTGTTCGAACCGCGTTCGTTCGATGAAGCCGAAGAAGTCGCGAAACATCTGAAAGAACGCCGCGCCGCCGTCGTCAACCTGCATCGTCTACCGCGTGATTTCGCCCAACGTACGATCGACTTCCTTACCGGCGTCGTGTTCGCGCTGGACGGATCGATCCAGAAGATCGGACACAACGTCATCCTTTGTACACCGAAATCGATCGGCGTCCACGGGAAGATCAGTTTGGACGGCGAAGACGAAGAATAAACGCAACTTGAAGTTTGCTTGAGCCTATGGCATAATATCAATACCTGTGAATCGGGGGTGTACCATGAGTATCAATAAACCCAAGTTCCGTCTTATGAAAAACGGATATGATCGTTTTGCGGTGGATGATGCCGTGGACCGGTTGTTTTTCGAGAATGAGACGATGCGTAAGCAACTGGATTCCTACCGTAGCCAAGTCAACCATGCGGGGGAACAGTTAAGCCAAATCAAAACCCGCTATCAAGCGTTGATTTCCGAGTTGACCGTCCGCGAAAAAGCGGCGGACGATATCGCCCGGCTTGCCTTGAAAGAAGCCAACATCATCATCGATACGGCGCAAAACAACGCCGATACGATCGTGAGGGAAGCTCTTTCCACCGCCCGATTCCTTTTGACGGAAATCGCGCGGATCGGACAGGACGCCAAGGACGTGAAGGTCGAGATGCAGATGAAGTTGCAGGCGCTGGCCAAAGCGCTGGAGGATTTCGAAATCCCCGAGATTCCGAATCCGGATTTCATAACCAAAGACGAAGAACAAGACAAGCCGCTTTGAGGCGTTTCAGAGACTTTCCGGAGGGTGCGAGGAAAGACACAATCAAAGGGGATATCACTTGGGAGTCGCGTTTCCGATATGTAGGGGACGCCGGTCACACCGTTATCGTGTCGAGGTGCGGTCCGTTTGGACCGAACTAAGGTGGTACCGCGTTATTTACGTCCTTAGCAGGACGTTTTTTTATGAAAAAGGAGAACAACATGGACTACAAAGAAACGTTGTGGATGCCGGATACGGCATTCGAGATGAGAGGGAACCTGACGAAGAAGGAACCGGAGTTCCAGAAACGGTGGGAGGCGATCAACCTCTATGAAAAAATGCTTGAAAAACGGGACGGCGCCCCGACCTTCGTCTTGCACGACGGTCCTCCCTACGCCAACGGAAATATCCATATCGGCCATGCCCTAAACAAGATCTTGAAGGACATGGTCGTCCGAAGCCGCTATCGGATGGGTTATCAAGCCCCGTTTATCCCGGGTTGGGATACGCACGGACTTCCCATCGAAAGCGCGATGCAGAAACTGGGATACAACCGCAAGGAAATGAGCGTCGCCCAATTCAGGAAACTGTGCGGCGAATACGCCCAGGAACAAGTCCAGAAACAGATGAAGGACATGAAAGCCCTGGGGACGGTCGCCGACTACGACCATCCCTACATCACCTATCAAAAGGAATTCGAAGCCATCCAGGTCGAAATCTTCGCGAAGATGGCGTTGGACGGGATGATCTACAAAGGATTGAAGCCGGTCTATTGGAGCCCATCCAGCGAAAGCGCCTTGGCGGAAGCCGAAATCGAATACCACGACAAGAAAGACCCGACGATTTTCGTCGCCTTCAGTGTCGTCGACGGGAAAGGCATCCTCAGTGAGGACGTCCGTTTCGTCATCTGGACGACGACCCCTTGGACCATCCCGGCCAACCTCGCGATCTGTTTGAACAAAGATCTGGAGTACGCCTTAATCGACAGCGAAAAAGGGAAGTTCATCTATCTGAAATCCTCGGCGCAAACGCTAAGCGAGAAGTTCAAGTTTGAGAACTGTTCGATCGAGAAAACCTTCAAAGGCTATGAACTGGAAGGCATCTTGACCAAGCATCCGTTCTACGACCGTCAATCCATCGTCATCTTGGGCGACCATGTCGAAGAAGACGGTACCGGTTGCGTTCATACCGCCCCCGGTCATGGCGTGGACGACTTCCTGGTCGGTCAAAAATACGGCTTGGAAGCCTTCTGTCCGGTCGACGGCCATGGAAAGATGACGATCGAAGCCGGGGATTGGCTGGTCGGCCAATTCGTGGAAGACGCCAATAAAACCATCACCAAGAAACTCGACGAACTCGGCGCCCTGTTGGCGCTGGAATGGATCACGCATAGCTATCCCCACGATTGGAGGACCAAGAAACCCGTCATCTTCAGGGCGACCACCCAATGGTTCGCCTCCATCGCCATGATCCGCAAAGAACTGCTCGAACAGATCGATTCGGTCAAGTGGATCCCGGAATGGGGTCAAGTCCGCTTATACAATATGATCAAGGACCGCGGGGACTGGTGCATCTCCCGTCAGCGCGTCTGGGGCGTCCCGATCCCGATTTTCTATACCGAAGACGGGAATCCCGTCATGGACGAAGGCGTGTTCGACCATGTGGCGAAACTGTTCAAGGAACACGGATCCAACGTTTGGTTCTCCTGGGATGCCAAAGACCTGTTGCCCGCAGGCTATACCAACATTGCTTCCCCCAACGGCGTCTTCACCAAGGAAACCGACATCATGGATGTCTGGTTCGACTCCGGGTCCTCCCATACCGCCGTCATCAAAGAACGCGGAGGGGAACTCCCGGTCGACCTGTACCTTGAAGGTTCCGACCAATACCGCGGCTGGTTCAACAGTTCGCTGATCGTATCCACCGCCGTCCACGGGCACGCTCCATATAAAACCGTTTTATCCCATGGTTTCGTCCTCGACGGAAAAGGGGAGAAGATGAGTAAATCCCTCGGCAATACCGTCGAGCCCAATAAAGTCGTCCAATCCTCCGGGGCGGATATCCTGCGTCTCTGGGCGGCCTCCATCGCCTATCAATCCGACGTCCGCATCAGCGACGACCTTCTCAAACAAGTCATGGAGAACTACCGCAAGATCCGCAACACGTTCCGCTTCATGTTGGGGAACATCAACCCTGCCGATTTCAAGGTCGAAAACCTTGTCTCCCCGGCATCCCTCACCACGGCCGACGCCCACGTGTTGGTCCTGCTGAACGATGTCATCCGCTCGACGCTGGAGGACTATCTCAACTACGACTTCATGTCCGTGGTCTCGACCATCTCCAACTTCATGACCAACACGATGTCCGCCTACTACCTCGACTATACCAAGGATATCCTCTACATCGAGAAGAAGGACGGAAACCGTCGTCGTCAGGTCCAAACCGTTCTCTACCATACCGTGTCGGCGTTGAACCGGCTCTTGGCTCCGATCCTGGTCCATACCGCCGAGGAAGTCTCGGATCACTTTATCCCCGGCTCTGAATCCGTCCATCTGGGTGAGTTCCCCGAACCGATCGAACTGACGGATGAAGAAAGCCTGAAAGAGGATTTCGCCAAGCTCTTCGACCTCAGGTCGGTCGTCTTCAAAGCCTTGGAAGAAGCCCGCAACACGAAGATCATCGGGAAGTCGTTGGAAGCCTCCATCCATGTCCGTCTCCATCATCCGTTGGCCAGACTGGCCGAGAAACACCTCGGCGAGGCGTTCGCCCAATGGTGCATCGTCTCCAAGGCGACGCTTGAAAGTTCGGATGAGGAAGAAACCTTGGTCGACGTTTCCGTCGCCCCGGGCGTCACGTGCCCGCGTTGCTGGAACGTCACCGAAGAAGGGACCGAAGACGGACTCTGCCCGCGTTGTCAAAGCGTATTGTTTGGATAAATCAGGAAACACATCCCCGGATGTGTTTCTTTCTTTCGGATGTCCGTGCGAATCTGATATAATGACGATGATGAAAACCTATGAAATCAACTCGTTGACCAACGAGAGAATCAAATCGTGGACCAAGCTCCACCAAAGCAAATACCGACGTGAAACCGGTCTTTTTCTGGCGGAAGGGGAACATTTGATCCAAGAGGCTTTGAAGGCGGGATTGGTGGAAACCTTGATCGTGCTGAAGGATTCGCAGATCGAGTTCGATGTGGATGTCCGGGTGGAAGTGACGCCCGAAGTTCTCCATAAACTCTGTCAGACCGAATCCAGCAGCGAATGCATCGCGGTTTGTCGGATGTGGGACCAACCCGAATCCTTAGGGGACCGCGTTTTGCTTCTGGACCAGATCCAAGACCCCGGGAATGTCGGGACGATCATCCGTACCGCCCATTCTTTCGGATTCGATAGCGTCGTCCTTTCCGAGAACAGCGTCGACCTTACCAATGAAAAGGTTCTACGCGCAAGCCAAGGGGCGATTTTCCATCTCCCGGTCCTACAGCGCGAGATGAAACCCGCCATCGACGAGTGTCGTCGAAACGGCTTGACGATCTTAGGGACGGGTTTGAAACATTCCGTACCTCTGACCTCGATTCAGGATCGCGAGAACGTCGCGATCATCCTCGGTAACGAGGGACAGGGTATCCGACCCGAGATCCTGCATCTCTGCGACGCCGTCGTCAAGATCGAAATCAACGGCTTCGAGAGTCTGAATGTCGCCGTCGCCTGCGGAATCATTTGCTACCGTTTCCGCAAGCCTTGATAAATCGGTGGATTGTGCTTATAATAGGGATATCTCATTGAAGGGACACAGTAGCGGCATCCAGAGAGAACGGTCATTGGCTGAAAACCGTTCACGCCCCGCGAATTTCACCCCTGAGTGGAGCCAATCCCTCCCGGCACGGACCGTTATCCGAATCAAGGTGCGCTTTCGGGCGAATCAGGATGGTACCGCGTAGTCTTACGTTCCTGTGTCAGGGACGTTTTTTATTTGAAAGGAAAGAACCATGATCGACGTAAACACACTCCTTATCGAAGGGAAAGCCGCGATCCAAGCGGCGAACGATCTCACGGAACTTCAATCCGTACGCAATGTCTATCTCTCCAAAAAAGGATTGATCAGCGGGTTGATGCTTGAGATGAAGAATCTTAGTAACGAAGAAAAGCCGAAATTCGGCGCTTTGGTGAATCTGGCGAAACAAGAATTGGAAACGGCGATGGATCTGAAAACGAAAACGTTGGAAGAGGAAGCCATCGCAAAGCAACTGGAATCCGGAAAGATCGACATCACCCTCAGCGCCCATGCGCCGTTGGTCGGCACTCTGCATCCTTTGACCATCGTCCAACAGGAGATCGAAGATCTCTTCATTTCCATGGGATATACCGTCAAGGACGGTCCGGAAGTCGAACGCGACTTCTATAATTTCGAACGTGCCAACATCCCCCAAGACCATCCCGCGCGGGATATGCAGGACACCTTCTACATCGACCTTGAGTGGCTGCTTCGCACCCACACGACCGCCATCCAGACCCGTGCGTTGGAAGAATACGCGGGTAAAACGCCGGTCAAGGTCATTTGTCCGGGGAAAGTCTATCGCAAGGACGACGACGATGCGACGCACAGCCACCAGTTCGTACAGATCGAGGGTTTGGTCGTCGGCCAAGACATTTCGTTGGCGGACCTCAAAGGAACACTTGAGCTGTTGGCGCGCCGCATGTTCGGCAACGAGCGGGTCATCCGTTTTCGTCCGTCCTATTTCCAATTCACCGAACCCAGCGTCGAAGTCGACGTCTCCTGCCACATCTGCGGCGGGAAGGGATGCCCGACGTGCAAAGGGACGGGCTGGATCGAAATCCTCGGCGCCGGGATGGTCCATCCCAACGTTTTAACGATGGCGGGCTTCGATGCATCCAAGGTCAGCGGATTCGCGTTCGGCCTAGGGGTCGAGCGGGTCGCGCTCCTAAAGTACGGCATCGACGACATCCGTCATCTCTACGCCAACGACATTCGTTTCCTGACGGCATTCCGTCGGTTTGAGTAGGAGGAAACCATGAAAATCAGTATGAAATGGCTGGGACGCTACGTCGATCTCAGCGATATCAAAGCACAGGATTTAGCGGATAAATTGACGCTCGCCGGTCTGGAAGTCGAAGGGTTCGAGTCTTTAGCCCATGGATCCAACTTGACGATCGGACATGTTTTGACTTGCGTCGATCATCCGCAATCCGACCACCTGCATGTCTGTACGGTCGACCTGAAGGACGAAATCGTCCAGATCGTGTGCGGCGCACCCAACGTCGCTCAAGGTCAAAACGTCATCGTCGCGAAGAGCGGGGCGGTCTTGCCGCAACTCACCATCAAGAAAGCGACGGTCCGCGGCATCGAAAGCAACGGGATGATCTGTTCGCTGAGCGAACTCGGGGTCGCGCCGAAATACCTGAGCGAAGAACAAAAGTCCGGCATCGAAGTGTTGGGCGACGACGCCGTCGTCGGGACGGACCCGCTGGCTTATCTGGGTTTGGACGACATCATCCTCGATGTGAAACAAACGCCCAACCGGAGCGATTTCAACGCGATGTGGTCCGTGGCGATGGAAGTCGGGGCGCTGCTTGATCGTGAAGTGAGACTTCCCGATGCGCGCATCGCCGCGAACGCGGGAGAAGCGACCACACTTAAGATCGGATCCACCACCGACGCCTGCCCCACGTTCTACGGGAAAATCATCGGAAGCGTCAGTGTCAAAGAATCGCCGCAATGGATGAAGGAAGCTTTGATGGCGGTCGGCATCAAATCCATCAACAACGTGGTGGACATTTCCAACTACGTCATGGTCGAAACCGGCCAGCCGCTGCATTTCTACGATCTGGCGAAAGTCCCCCATCAAGAAATCATCGTCAAAGATAAACTGAAGGGTGATCTGAAGACATTGGATATGGGGAGCGTGCCCTTGTTTGAGAGCGATTTAGTCATCACATCCAACGACGTCCCCATCGGCTTGGCCGGCATCATGGGCGGAGATGACTCCAAGATCGACGAGAACACCCACGGCATCATCATCGAAGCCGCGCTGTTTTCACCGGTACGCATACGCAATACGTCGCGCCGGGTGAATCTGATGACCGAAGCGAGCCTGCGTTTCCAAAAAGGCTTGGAACCGCAAATGCCCGACAAGGCGATGCATCGCGCCGTCGAACTCTTGGTCGAACTCGCCGACGCGAAGCTTCTTGAAAAAACGGTCGAATATGGTAAACCTGTATTGGCAAAGAAGGAAGTCAGCGTCACGCATACCCAGATCGAATCCTTGTTGGGGACGAAAGTGGAACTCGACCGATGCGTCGAGCTGTTACGTCGTCTCCATCTGTTGCCGGTCGTTGAGGGTGGAACCATCACCTGCACGATCCCTTCCTATCGCCTGGACTTGTCGATCGCCGAAGATTTGGTCGAAGAAGTCGGACGCATGGTCGGCTACGACGGGATCCAGGGGAAACTGCCGAAAATGGAAACGGTCAGCGGGGAACTCGACGCACGTCAGAAACAACGCCGCAAAATCCGCTCTTTATGCATCGGGTTCGGAATGAACGAGGCGATCACCTATACCTTGGTCTCCAAAGCGAAGATCGACAACGCGATCCTACCGCTTGGCGAAGCGTATGAAATCTTGTCTCCGCTTAGCGATGAGCGCCGTTATGTCCGCGTCGGCATCCTTCCTTCGCTTCTGGAAGCCGCCGCCTACAATCTCGCCCATAAGGCGAAGGACTTCATGCTTTATGAAGTCGGCAGCGTCTATGCCAAGGGAAAACAGGAAGAACGTCTGGCCTTTGTCTTAAGCGGCAATCTTACGCAGTCGCTCTGGCAAAAACACAGCGTCGCCGCCGATTTCTATACCGGGAAAGGGGTCGTGGAAGCGATCGCCACCCAACTTGGTTTCGAGGCCAACCGCCTACGCTATACCCCGCCCAAGGAAGCATTGGATAAGTTCCATCCATACCGGAGCGCCGAAGTCCATCTTGGGAAAGACCGTCTGGGCATCGTCGGGGAAATCCATCCCAAACTGGCGAAAGAACTCGGGGTCGGTGCGCTGATCCTGGCGGAAATCAACCTGGAACTCTTCCTGCAACAGAAAGCGACGAAGGTCAAATACGCCCCCCTCAACAAATATCCGGTCGTACAGAGGGACATCGCCCTGGTGATCAAGACGGAAGTCAGCGCCGGATCGATCGAGTCCACGATCAAAAAAGCCGGGAAATCCATTGTCAAAGGCGTCGAGTTCTTCGATGTCTACACGGGTTCCCATGTGGAAGAAGGGTCCAAATCGATCGCCCTCAGTCTGTATTACCAGGCCGACGACCATACGTTGGAAGATGCGGAAATCAACGGAATCCATCAGAAAATCGTAAGCGCGCTCGAGGTTGAACTCCAGGCGAAGCTGCGCGCATAGAAAAACCGTGAAAAAAGCGGTAGGGTTTGGTATAATGTTCAAGGAAAAAAGGTGGTACATACTATGGGACGCGCATTTGAAGTAAGAAAAAACGCGATGGCGAAAACCAACGCCGCGAAAACGAAAATCTATTCCCGTTTCGGCCGTGAAATCTATGTCGCGGCGAAAGCCGGCGTACCCGACATGGACATGAATGTCGGACTTCGTCGCATCGTTGAAAAGGCACGGGCGAACCAAGTGCCCGCGGACGTCATTAAACGGGCGATCGAAAAAGCCAAGGGCGGATCGGATGAATCCTATACGTCCGTACGCTATGAAGGCTTCGGACCGGGGAATTCCACGATCATCGTCGATTGCCTGACCGACAACATCAACCGGACCGTCAGCGAAGTACGCAACTGCTTTACGAAATCGAAGTCGAAGATGGGCGTCGCCGGAAGCGTGTCGCATCTCTTCGACAGCGTCGGACTCCTCGTGTTCGCCTTTGACGATGAAGAAAAAATGTTGGATTCGTTGATCGAAAACGACTGCGACGTCCAGGAGTTGGAAGTCGAAGAAGGCACGATGAGCGTCTATGTCAATCCGGCCGACCTCTATAAAGCCAAGGCCGCGGTCGAATCGATCTTGCCCGAAGTAACCTTCGAAGTCTTGGAAAACACGATGCTCCCCCACGACTATGTCACCCTGGAAGGGGAAGACGTCGAAATGTGGGCGCGTCTCAGCGGGATGTTGGATGAGATCGACGACGTCCAAAACGTCTATCACAACATCAAGGACTAGCCATGAAACGCGTCATCACGTACGGGACCTACGATCTTCTGCATTGGGGGCATATCCGTCTTTTAAAGCGCGCAAGGGCGTTGGGGGACTATCTCATCGTAGCCCTGTCCACGGACGAGATCAACGAATTCAAAGGGAAGAAAGCCTATCATAGTTATGAAGAGCGCAAGTTGATGCTTGAAGCGATCCGCTATGTCGACCTGGTCATCCCCGAGAACGATTGGGAACAGAAACGGGGCGACATCGTGAAGTTCGACGTGGATGTCTTTGCGATCGGCGACGACTGGGAAGGGAAGTTCGATTACCTCGAAGATCTTTGCGAGGTCGTCTATCTCCCGCGCACCGACGGAATCTCGACGACGAAAATCAAACAGGACCTAGAGAAACTCTCCGCTAAAAAGGACTGATCCGACGATCAGTCCTTTGTTTTTATCACCGGTCCGGCGATTTCGCGCGCCAGGATAACATTACGCAATGTACTTGGCAACGGGGTGACATACGCCAAGGTCGCCCGGTATTCCAACTCGCGGATATACTTTGGAATCTGGTTGAACCGCGAGGCGACGCGCACTTCCTTTTCCTTCAATTCCTTGAGCAGCTCTCTGCCCTGGTCGTTGAAGCCAAGGATCCGCAGGGTCGTCGGGGCTTGCATCCTCGCCATCTCGCTTTTCCTGGTATGTACAAGCAGATGCGTACAGACGCGCTGTATCCTCGCCTTGGTATAACGCCGCGTCACGCATTTCTTGATGAACGCATCCCAATCGTCGCATACCTCGGCTTGTTTGGTCAAATGGTTTTCAATTCCTTCGTCAAAGAGGAATAGACCCGATAAATCCTCTTTGTTTTGCGTCAAGAGTTTCCAGCGCAGAAACGGATAGTAGATCGACCAGTCGATGAACGGAAGATCCTTCATTTTATCGTACAACGGGGTTTGATCGGAAAAATCCTCATCGTTCTTCTTGGCGTTGCGGATCGCGCTGGCGCTGGCGAACCCTTCCCCCAGCTCAAGTCCGTGGTAGGCGTTGGTCCGTTGGATCGTATGCGGCGTGATGCCTTTCTCCTTCATGGCGCGGATGTAGGCGATGCCCAGGATATCGTTTGGGAAATAGGCACCGGCGCTTAGGCCGTACGCTTTGGGGTATCCTACCCCCGATTTGAGGTTTTCCTTGATCGCATCCACGTTGATCGGCATCGAGGCGATCAACTTCAGTTCCTCCAGATTATCGGTCTCGCTGCCAAACACGATGTCGCTTACCCCGGCGACGCTAAGGAGTTCGACCGAAGCCATGGCGAACTGTTTCGCGCTTTGGACGGCATAGGCGAAAGGGAGTTCGATCACCAGATCCACCCCGTTCTCCAGGGCGGCTTCGACCCGACTCCATTTATCGATCACCGCCGGTTCGCCCCGTTGGACGAAATGCCCCGACATGACGGCGACCAAAACGTCGCACCCCGTGATTTCCCGTGTTTTCTCGATATGATACTTATGCCCTTTGTGAAAAGGATTGTATTCTGTAATCATTCCTGCGATTTTCATTGTTTTCACCGCCAATACTATAGCATACCCCCTTGCATGCTTTCAAAGGGAAGTTTATGATATAAGTTGAAACAGGGGGGAACACTGTGGAAAAAACGATTACATTCACGTCCGTATCGGATGGACAGAGGTTGATGGGGACGCTGTTGGTCCCGCAGAAACCAAAAGCGTTGGTCTGCATTTTTCATGGAATGTCGGAGTATAGCGGCAGATACCGGGTTTTCGCCGAGGAGTTGATGGCGGAAAACCTGGCGGTCATGCTTGTCGATCATCGCGGTCATGGGAAAAGTCTGTTTGATCAGCACTTGAAAGGGCATTTCGCGGATAAGGACGGGTGGATCCGGAATCTGCGCGACCTGCATGACTTCATCCGTCAAACCAACGACGGAATGAATTTGCCGATTTTCATTTTCGCCCATTCGATGGGGACGCTTTTCGCACGTAGTTATCTGAAGCGATATGAAAACAACGTGGACGGCATCTATATGACCGGTTCGCCCGCCCTGAGCCCCAACACGGCTTCGGCCTGCATGCTGGCAAGGGTCTTGGCTTTTGTTTTCGGTAAACGCCATCATAGCAAATTCCTTTTGAACATGGCATTCGCCGGGTTCAACAAGCATGTCGACCATCCGGTGACGCCGGTCGATTGGTTAAGCTACGACACCAAGAACGTCAACAATTACATCAACGATGAATTCTGCGGGTTTCCGTTCACGGCGCAGGGTTTCGTCGATTTGCTTGAACTTTCCACCGATGCCTACAGCGATGAAGGTTGGAAGGTCCAGCGTCCGAACCTACCGATCCGTTTTGTCAGCGGAGCGGAAGATCCTTGTTTCGAACCCGGCGGATTAAGCGAAGCGGTTCGCCATCTGACCGATGTCGGATACCGGTGGGTCGAAAAACGATTGATCGATGGGTGTCGCCACGAAATCCTCAATGAGGCGAAACGGTATGAAGTCGTCGACGATTTCATCAAATGGATCAACTATCACCTTAAAAACCTAAGCGAAATCGGTTAACAACCGAGGGAGGCGTTCATGAATCCAACGCAGACACTCGTCTACATGATCTTGATCCTTGCCCTCTTCATGGGTATCTTCAATGCGTCTTATTCCGTATTCAATCCAAAAAACGGACGGAAGTTCCCGCTCTTCTTCTTGAACCTCTGTCTGTTTTTCATTGCGTCCATGCATTTGATGGAACTTGTCTCGACATCCGAGGAATCGCTATTGATTTGGCATGACCTAAAACTCTTCGCCTGGTTCTTTTACCCGGCGGTCTGGCTGTTTGTCTCGATCGACCTAACGCGCAAATTGACCAAGGGGAAAATCTTCCTGACATTGGTTTTGGGTCTATCGTCCCTTTCGCTGGTGATCGTCCGATTTTTGGATCCGCGTTACTCCTTGTTTTATACTTCGTTTCAACGAAGCCAAGGGATGTTCTTCTGGCGTTTGGAAGCGACGAAAGGACCTTTCTATACCGTATTCCTCGGTTACCTGTTCGTCGCGCTGATCGCCGCTTTGGCCGTTTATCTGACTGCGGCGGTTACCAACGGCAAGAAGCACCGTCGGCTCTTCATCGAATCGTTCTTGGTCACGCTGATCCCCGTCCTGTTTTTCATGGCGGAACTCTACGACCCCTTCAAAACCGGATTGGATTTCCTTTCGACGGGGATGTTGACCTCCATCGCGATGTTATCCTACATCAACCTAAAGTCGTCATGGAAAGCCGTCGCACAACGTGCGAAGGCGGATCTTTTCCAGAACGACGAGAACCCCATGATCCTGATCGACCGCGGATATACCTTGCTTGACTTCAATGCGAAGGCTGAGCAGTACTTTCCGGAGCTGGATGAAACCGTGTTGGGCTTGAATCTAAAAACGATCCTGGTGCGCGGGAAGATGCTTCTGGAGCACCTTGAGCACCCGATGCATCCGAACCTTGATTTCAAATATGGTGAAAACCTCTATACGTTTGAAATCAAGACGACCAAAGTGACGGATGATCGTAAAATCGAACTCGGAACCCTGATCCGACTGATCGATGTAAGCGAGATACGTAAAGAACGCGAATCGCTGCATCGTTTGGCGACCCGTGATTCCTTGACCGGACTGTTGAACCGCAGACAGTTCATGTCTTTGGCGAGACTTGCGTTCGAACGCAACCGGATCGACGACAGCGGCTTGGGCGTTCTACTCTTCAACATCGACAAGTTCAGCGAAATCAACCGGACCTTCGGAACCCATGTCGGGGATGAGGTGTTGCGTGGCGTATCCGCCAAACTTAGCGAAGTTTTCCGGAAGTCGGATATCGTGGGACGCATCGGCGGGGAAGAATTCGCGGCGGTGCTACCTTCGATCAAAGCGGAGGATGCATTGAAACTGGCGATGAAATGCTGCACCCTGATCCATGAATCGACGTTCACCTTCGATGGGAAGACCGTCCAGACCACCATCAGCTCGGGCGTCTGTGTCACCCGGTCCAAAGAAGACACTCTGGATGAAATCCTGCGTTGCGCCTATGTCGCACTGAAGGAATCCAAGGAAAAAGGGCGGAATCAGGTAAGTCTGTATGTTGAAAACGCGACGAATCCGACCGAAGAAGTCAAATAATCGCTTCGAAGAAGAATACATTGACTTTATGACGCTTTTTCCCTATAATAGGTACGTTAACGGAAAAAGGTGATTCTGTGAAGTGGTCGAAAACCGAAATTCTACGTAGCGCCGACAAAGCGTTGGTGTTGGACGAAGAAATCGCGTTCTCACCGGCGACGTTCGACGGGAACGACCGGCTCCGCAAGCTTGAGAAAGTCCATGTGACGGCTTCGGGTTTGTGGGATGGCAACCAGAACGTGCTCCGCGTCCATTTGGATGTGAGCGGCGTGATGGTGGTTCCTTGTGCGATCACAGATGAAGACGTGCTTGTCGAGTTCAAAACGGAAGATGATCCTGTCTTCTCGTTTGGAAAAACGGACGACGAAGAAGCCATCGAAGTCAAAGGGGATACGGTCGAATTGATGCCGGTCGTCTACCCGCTGATCATGATGGAGATTCCCTTGAAAGTCGTTAAGCCCGGTCTGAAGGATTACCCCAAAGGGGATGGCTGGGAAGTGCTCACGGAAGAAGAGTACCTACGCGAAAAGCAATCGCAAATCGATCCCCGTTTAGCAAAACTGAGGGATTACAAACCTAAAGACGAGTAGGAGGTGTTGACCCATGGCAGTTCAACAAAGACGCGTATCGAAGACCCGTAAGGCGAAACGCAGAACACATTACAAATTGGCAGCCCCGACATTGGTAAAATGTCCGTCCTGCGGCGAATACAAGCAGCCGCACCACATTTGTGAATGTGGCCATTACGAAGGCAAGTAAAAAAAGCGTTCTTCGCTTTTTTAATCATGAAACCCTTCGTTTTGGAGACGTTCCGCATCCAATCCGACGTAGCGGACCGCGATTTTGAAATCACGGTCTTTTCTTCTGGAAAAGCCGTTGCAGACCGTCCGTTGTTCGTCTTCCATGACGGACAGAACCTCTTCGACGATGCGAAGGCGACCTACGGACGTTCATGGCGTCTACTTGACGTATTGACCCAGGACGATTTCCCCGACTGTGTCTTCGCCGGCATCACCTGTGGCGAAGGTTCTACGCGTTTCGACGACTATTGTTCGTTTCCTTTCGATGCGTTCGCACAAGCGAAAACCGGCGCAAACCGCGCGGTCGGAGGTTATGGCGACCGGTATCTCCGTTTCGTATATACGGAACTTCTACCTATTCTCCACAACCGTTTTCCATCCCAACGTCGGATCGTGATGGGCGGGTCGAGTCTGGGAGGATACATCAGCACGGTTGCGGCATTGAGATATCCCGCAGAAACCGATGGGATCATCGCGCTATCCAACGCCTTCTGGGTCGCGACCGATCCTTTGATCGACCTCATCGGGAAACAGGGTGGAAACCTCGGCAGGATGTATCTCGACATCGGGGATCATGAAAGCGACGAGCCGGAAATGAACCGGATCGTGATGGAGGCGCAGGCGCGGGTCGTCGACGCCGTCAAGGGGATGAACCCCGCCGGTTTCCGATCCGAAATCATCGAAAACGGCACCCACAACGAAGCGTCCTGGGGGGATCGGATCGAAGAAATCCTCCGCTGGTTCATCAAATTCTAAATTTCATCCAAGAGATGTTCGAAAATTGCGAATATCTCTTTTCTTTTACCTCGGTTAGCGTATAATGGTGGTAGAAAGTGGTGTTTCGTGGTAGAAAGTGGGAGGAAATCCGAATGTTCATGGGTGAGTACAGACACAATCTCGATGCGAAAGGCCGGATCATCATCCCGGCTCGCTTTCGTGATGAACTGGGTCCGATCATCATCCTGACGCGGGGACTGGACGGTTGCGTTACGGTCTACACCCAAAAACAATGGGAAAGCGTACTCGAACAGTTATCCAAACTCCCATCCACCAAACGTGAAGCCCGTATGTACGTGCATTTCCTGACCGCGAAAGCGGCGGAATGCGAGATCGATGCGCAGGGGAGGGTTTTGATTCCCTTGAGCCTGGCCGAAGAAGCGAAGATCGAAAAAGAATGCGTCGTGCTGGGTGTCAACGAACACGTCGAAATCTGGTCGAAACCGCGGTGGGACGAATACTATGCCCATGCCAGCGCCTCGATCGAAGACGTGGCCGAGTCGCTCACCGAATTCCTACGCTAAATGGAACACATCTCGGTACTGTTGCAGGAGTCCATCGTCGGATTGGCGATCCGTCCTGATAAAACCTACGTCGACGCGACTTTGGGACGCGGCGGCCATAGCCTTGAAATCGTGAAACAGCTCAAGTCCGGCCGGTTGATTTGCTTCGACCGTGATCTCAAAGCGATCGAAGAATCGAAACAGGTCTTGTCCGACCATCTCGATAAAATCACTTTCATCCATGGCAACTTCAGTGAAATCAAAGAGAAACTCATGGCGATCGGCATCCATGGCGTCGACGGGATCATGGCCGACCTGGGGGTTTCATCCCCGCAGTTCGACGATCCGCAGCGCGGCTTCAGCTATCGCTTCGATGCGCGGCTGGATATGCGGATGGACCAATCCCAACCCTTATCCGCATGGGATGTCGTCAACACCTATCCGTTCAACGACTTGTTCCGGATCCTGCACCGCTATGGCGAAGAACCCTTCGCCAAGCAGATCGCACGCAAGATCGAAGCCCGTCGCCAGGAGAAAACGATCGACACGACCTTGGAACTGGTCGATGTGATCAAATCCGCACTTCCTTCCAAGATTTTGTCTAAAAAAGGACATCCCGCAAAACAGACGTTCCAGGCGATCCGCATCGAAGTCAACGGGGAACTGGACGCTTTGGAGGAGATTCTTCGGCAGGGGATCCAACTCCTCAACCCCGAAGGCCGGTTTTGCATCCTGACGTTCCACTCGTTGGAAGACAAGATCGTCAAAGAAAAATTCAACGAAGTCTCCACCCTCCATGTGCCGCACAAACTGCCGGTGCAGGATCTTCCGGTGGCGAAATATGAGTTCATGACACGCAAGGCCATCGTCGCTTCCGACGATGAACTTGACCAAAACAAACGTTCGCATTCCGCGAAACTGAGAATACTACGAAAACGAGGGGAATAACATGGCGAAAAAAATCAAGGTCATCCGTCGCAGGAAATTCAGCATCACGAAAACGATCCGGAATCTTTTCATCTTGTCTGCGGTGCTCTTTGTGACCTCGGCGCTTTTCCTTCGCACGTATAACGTCAACCTCGCTGTCGCGGTGCAGAAGACCCAGAAGAAAATCGTCGAAGTCCAGAAAACGAACCAGACATTGGCTTCGGACATCCAGGAACTCAGCGCCTATACCCGCGTCGCGGCAATCGCCGAACAAGACGGGCTGACACTGATCCAAGGCAACATCGTCACGGTTGTTTCAGGTGAATAAATGAAAAGAAGAAGCAATCGCATGCTTCTTTTTGTCATGGTTTTGTTTATGGTGGTTTCTACCATCACGGCGGCCAACGTTTATGTCGTGGCGATCGGCGGTATCCATCTACGAAGCAACACGGACATCATCGACTACAGCGAGAACGTACATATCCAAAACGAAATCCTGCTGGCAAAAAGAGGGGACATCCTCGACCGCAACGGGATCATCATCGCCGAGGACGTAGACGCCTACCATGTGTATGCCGTGCTGGATGGGCGATTCGATGAAACGTACGTCAGTGACGTCGAAGCGACGTCCGCCGCGTTGGCGGACTATCTCAACGCCCCGGTCGAATACATCCGCTCGCGTCTCAGTGTTTCAGGGGCGTATCAGACCTATTTCGGCATCTACGGACGCAATCTATCCAAGAGCCAGAAAAGCGAATTGGAGGCTTTGGGATTGGATGGCATCAAGTTCCAAAAGACGGTGGCGCGCAATTATCCGTTCGGGACGTTCGCATCGCATTTGATCGGATTCGCCCAAGCCGAAGATGAAAACGGCAACGGGAATGTGTTGATCCATGGCAAAATGGGCTTGGAACTCGGCTTGGAAAACCGTCTGGTCGGCGTGAACGGCAAGAAACAGTCGACGGTCGACCGCTACGGGTACGTCCTGCCGGGATCGAAAGTCGTGCAGGTGGACCCGGTCGACGGGTACGATGTGACATTGACCTTAGACAAAGGGATACAGGAAGCCTTGGAAGCCGCGATGTTCGATACAAGGGACGCATTTGAAACAAACAAGATCTGGGGTTCGGTCATGGAGGTCGACAGCGGGAAAATCCTTGCGTGGAGCCAATGGCCGGGATTCGACCCCAATGTCCTGAACATCGACGATTATATGAACATCGGATCGCAATACGCCTATGAACCGGGGTCGACGATGAAAACCTTCGTCTATGCCTCGGCGATCGATACGGGGGTCTATAATGGGAACACGATCTTCGACAGTTCGCCTTTCCGTATGGGGATCAAGAACGGTCAACCGATCCGTGTGAATAAGAACCAAAGCGCGATCGCCGTCATCAACAACGCCAACAATAAAAACTGGGGTCTGATTTCCCTGGATTACGGCTACATCTATTCCTCCAACGTCGGTATCGCGGAAATACTGACGAAAGTCGTCGATACGGAAGTCTACCGCGATTATCTCGATGATTTCGGGTTTTTTAGACCCGTGGATACGGATTCCATCCCCGAAGTGACCGGATCGATCAATTACCAATGGCCGGTCGAAAAGTTGACCGCGGGCTATGGCCAAGGGGTAACGGTTACGATGTTGCAGATGCTTCAAGCCTATTCCGCCGTTTTCAGCGACGGGACCATGGTCAAACCGTATGTCGTCGAATCGATCAANNCACCCAAGACCGGAAATCCCGTCTATACGGCCGAAACGACCGTCGTCGGGCATCCGATCCAGGAAGACACCGCCCAGCAGCTTCAACAATTGATGTATCAAGTCGTCTACGACCAAAAAGGCACGGGACGTTTCTATCAGATCCCCGAAGTCAACTCCATCGCGAAGACGGGGACGGCGCAGATCGCCGTCAACGGATCCTACGAAGCGGACTACAATCTCTTCTCGGTCGCATTGGCGATCCCCGCGGAAAACCCGAAAATCATGATCTATTACGCGTTTGAAGCGGAATATGCCCGTAACGTACACAGCACCACCTCGCCGCTTCAGCAGTTGATGCGTAAAATCACGTTGGCTTATGGATTCACCAAACCGACGACCGACCCGGACGACAACGACAAACCCAAGGTGTTCATGACAAGCGTCCCGTTTTTGACCAACCATAGCCTTGGTTACGCCGATGCGAAATGTACGATCGCCGCGTTGAATTGCATGACGATCGGTAACGGGAAAAGCGTCGTCGCCCAATACCCGCTTACAGATACGCAAGTGCTTAGCGACCAGCGCGTCCTTTTACTGACGTCGCAGGAGAACATCCTGATGCCGGATATGACGGGTTGGAGCCGCCGCGACGTCCTCGCGTTCTTCGCGCTGACCCATGTCCCAGTGACCATCAACGGGGAAGGCAACGTTTCGTCCCAGTCGGTAGCCGTCAATACCGCGCTCGATGCGTCCGTCATGGTCGAAATCACTTTAAAATGACCATTCTTTGAAATGAAGCATGATATAATAATCAAGCAAAAGGGAGGATGAACCATGAAACCGATCTTGGCGCTCATCTTGGGTTTTCTGTCGGTCGTGACCGCGATGCCCTTCTTCATCAACTATTTAAACCGAAAAAACACCAGCCAGTCCGTGAGTGAATACTCGCTGAAGGAATTTAAGGAAAAGAAAAAGACTCCGACCATGGGAGGGGTTCTTTTCGTTTTATTCCCGGTCGTCACGATGACGATCCTTTATCCTCAATCGTGGCTTGAAATCAAAAGCGCCCTGGTTTATCTGGCCTATCTCGCCTATGGCGGGATCGGGCTGTGGGACGACCTGAAGATCGTCATCGAAAAGAAGAACGACGGGATCAGCGCGCGTACGAAATTCACCGCCCAGGTGATCCTGGCGGTCGTGTTCTATCTTCTGTATCGTCAATCCGCGTCTTCGGTCATCGTCGTCCCGTTCACCGGATGGGAATGGAATCTCGGGTGGCTTTATGCCGTCCTGGTCTTCTTCATGTTCGCGGGCGCCAGTAACGGCGTGAATCTGACCGACGGGATGGACGGTTTGGCCGGAGGTACGTCTTTGCTTGCGTTTGTCCCGTTCGCGACCATCGCCTATCTCCGCGGCGAAGAAGTGCTTTTCGCGTTCATCCTGGCGTGCATCGGCGCTTTGATCGCCTATCTGCGATACAACTGGCATCCCGCCAAGATCTTCATGGGCGATACCGGCGCCTTGGCGCTGGGCGGCGTTTTAGCCGCCCTGGCTTTCGTCATGAAGCTTGAATTCGCCTTGTTGGTGATCGGCGGCGTGTTCGTCTTCGAAACGGTCTGCGTCATCCTCCAGATCGGCTCCGTCAAATTGCGCAAGAAACGGATTTTCATCTACACCCCCATCCATTATGCATTCACGATGAGCGGGTGGAAGGAAAAGAACACCGTGTTGTTCTTTTGGTTCCTCGGGGCGCTTTGCGCCTTCCTTGGCATATTGATCGGGGTGTCCGCATGAGTAAGGTACTGGTCATCGGCGCCGCGCGCAGCGGCCTGGCCGCGACGCGGTTATTACTTAAACACGGCGTGGAGGTCGTCTTGACCGACATGAAACCGATCTTGGAGAAAGAGGAGCTGATCGCCAGCGGCGTACAGGTCTTCGACAACGGTCATCCGTTGGAAATCCTTTCGCAAAAGTACCTCTATGCCGTCAAGAATCCAGGCATCCCTTATACTAACGAGTTCGTGAAAATCGTACAGCGCGAAGGGATTCAAATCATCAACGAGATCGAACTTGCATTGCGGTTCGCGAAAGAATATACGGTCGGGGCGATTACCGGGACCAACGGGAAGACCACTACGACCAGTCTGTTATGGGAGATGCTGAAACTGAAGGATGAAAATGCGATCGCGGCCGGCAACATCGGTCTTCCGCTTTGCGAATCCCTCATCGAAGCGGGGGATGTCAAACGCGATGTCGCACTCGAAATCGCCGCCTTTCAGCTTCTGGGGTGTCCGACCTTCCATCCGTTGGTCAGCGTGATCATGAATCTCACACCCGATCATTTGGACGTCTTCGGGGCGATCGACGCTTACTATAAGGCGAAGACGCTCGTCTATCAGAATCAAAGAGGTGAAGATTGGTTCCTGCGCAACATCGACGACCCCAATGTCGTCGCCTATACGCAGGACGTGAAATGCAAGGTCGTCGAATTCTCACTGACCCAAGCGAGTGATCTGCGGATCGAAAACAAGTCGGTTTTCCTATTCGATACACCCTTGTTTGAACTTAAGGACCTCCACATCGTCGGGAAGCACAATGTTCAAAACGCGATGGTCGCGGCGGCGATGGCTTATAAGCTGGGCGTTAAACCGGTCGACATCCAATCGGCGATCCGTGATTTCAAAGGGGTCGAACATCGCATCGAATATGTGTGCGAACTCAACGGAGCACGTTATTATAACGATTCGAAGGGGACCAACTGCGATGCGACCATCGTCGCACTTAACGCGTTTGACCAACCTGTGATTCTGCTTGCGGGGGGCTATGATAAAAAAACGGGTTTTCAGGAAATGGTCCCTTATCTTGAAAGAGTTAAATCGATGATCGTCTTTGGTTCGACGAAGCATCAATTGAAAGAAATCTATCCGGAAGCTCTCGTCGTGGAGAATTTGAAGGAAGCGGTGGATCTTGCGAAAACGATGGCAAAAGACGGGGATATCGTCCTGTTTTCACCGGCTTGCGCGAGTTACGACCAGTTTGACAACTACGAACAACGGGGTCGGTTTTTTAAAGATTTCGTCAACGGGAACGAATCGTAAATTGTCCTTTTCATAAAGGTCGATTTGCATTATAATAAAAAGGCAATCGAACAGGGGGCATGTCTATGGAATCACTGAATAACCATCAGCAACTTCGCCTGACGATCGCTTTGAAACTCGGACAGCTACAGCGCGAAGGTTTGGCGCAACTGTCGTTTTCACAAGTGGAAGAAACCCTTCTGAAATGGAAGTGGAGAAAACGTCGCCCGTCGTCGCTCAGCGAAGCGGTGAACGACGTATTGTCGTTATCCGGCGAGGAAATCGTCGCGTTCCTATCGAGACAAGCGATCATCGAAGGACAAAATCAATCAATATCCGAATTCGAGGATATTATCGGAGGATGAGGGAATGAAGAAAAACTCACGAATCTTTGTATTTATCGCCACGATCATCGCGCTCTTCGCGTTGATTTTGGCCTTTGCGGGGGATATCCGTAAAAACATGACCTTGGGGCTGGACCTGCAGGGTGGTTTCGAGATCGTCTATGAGGTCACCCCTTTGGAAGATGGCGGGGATTTGCCCGCGCTGTCCGCCGTCGCGCGAAGCGTTTCCAAGCGGATCGACATCCTGGGCGTCAACGAACCTGAAATCATCATCGAAGGCAACAACCGCATCCGCGTCCAATTGGCCGGTGTCAACGACCAGGAACAAGCGCGCCGCATCATTTCGGCGACCGCGAATCTGGAATTCCGTGATGTCGACGACAAGTTGTTGGCCGATGCTTCCATCCTTGAAGAGGGCGGGGCGTCTTTGGGCTATGAAAACGGCTTTATCGTCGTGAGCTTGAAAATCAAAGATCAGGACAAATTCTACGAAATCACCAAAGAAGTCGCGACGCGTTCCAATGGGAAAAACATGATCGTGACCTGGCTTGACTTCGAAGAAGGCGTCGACAGTTACGATGCGGAAGCGGAGAAGGTCGAAAAGGGTGAAACACCCAAGTACGTCTCGGCCGCGACCGTCAGCGAAGGGATCAACGGGGATGCGATCATCAAAGGGTCGTTCACCGAAAACGAAGCCCGCGAAATGGCCGATTTGATCAATTCCGGTTCATTACCGGTTAAGATGACCGAACTGTATTCCAACGTCGTCAGCGCCCAATACGGCGCCAACGCATTCTCGCAAACCATGTTCGCCGGCATCCTCGGCGTCATCGGCGTCGCGTTGTTCATGATGTTGGTCTATCGCTTGCCGGGCATCATCTCGGCGATCATGCTGATGCTTTACGTATTCTTCGTCATGTTGGTCTATAACACCATGGGCGGCGTGTTCACGCTCCCCGGCATCGCCGCATTGGTACTCGGGGTCGGGATGACCGTCGACGCCAACGTCATCACCTTCGAGCGTATCAAGGATGAATTATATTTGGGAAGATCGGTCAGAAAAGCGTTTGAAGAAGGTCATCAACTGGCCTGGTGGACGATTTTCGACTCCCAGTTCACGATCTTCATTTCGGCCGTCATCATGTACATGTTCGGTACCGGAGCGGTCAAAGGCTTCGCCACGATGCTGATGGTCACCATTTTCGGCACTTTACTCATCAACGTGTTCTTCGTTAAGTTCCTTCTGGGACTGCTCGTCAAGAGCACCCTCCTCGATAAGAAACCGACCTGGTTCGCGGTTCGGGCGAAAGACCTGCCGGATATCAGTAAGGGTGAAGAGCCCCGTTATCACGGAATCTTCAGTAAAGTCGATTTCGTCGGTGTCTCGAAATACTTCATCACGGCTTCGATCGTCGTTTTGGTCGGCGGACTCTTGGTCGGCGGATTCAACTTCGTCAAGGGCGATGATTTCATGAACTTGGGCATCGACTTCACCTCCGGAACCAAAATCACCGTACTCTCCGACACCGTGTTGGATGAAGCCACCTTGAAAGCCGATTTCGCCGAATTGGGGATTGAGAACTTCCAACTTCAATTCTCAGGCGATAAGATCGCGAACATCACCACCAAGGAAGTCCTGACCCGTCCGGTATTGGAAGAAATCAGCGACGCGATGCTTGAGAAGTACGGCTATGCATCCAACGACTCCGTGGTCACCCCGATCGTCGGCGGTGAACTGGTCCGTTCCGCATTCATCCTTTCCGTCCTGGCATGGATCCTGATGTTGGCGTACATCGCCTTCCGTTTCGAACTCGACTATGCCGTCGGCATGATCGTCGCCTTGGTCCATGACGTACTGATCGTTCTAGCGGTGTTCTCGATCTTCCGCCTGGAAGTCAATACCGAGCTCGTCTCCGTCATCCTGGCCATCATCGGTTATTCGGCGGACGACACGATCGTTATCTTCGACCGGATCCGTGAAAACATCAACGCTTGGACGAAACCGCACATCTCACACAAAGACTACCGTAATCTTGTCAACGATTCGCTACGTACCGTGGCGCAACGTTCTCTGTACAATACCATCACCACCCTTATCCCGATCCTCTTCTTATTGGCGTTGGGTTCGGGGGCGATCTTCACCTTCAACTTCGCGATGCTTGTCGGGTTGATCTCGGGGGCTTACTCTTCGATCTTCATCGCCGCGCAGTTCTGGTATTTCATGCGTATCAACAAGAAGAATCCGACGAAAAACAAAGTCGTCAAGGCTCGTCGCAAAGAAGACCTCGACGAAATGACCATCATCGGAATCAACGACTAAAACCTGGGCAAACAGTTCGCTGTTTGCCTTTTTTATCGAGGGGTATGGTAAAATGAATTCGGAATTGAGGAATAAACATGGCAAAAATCGTTGAACTTTCCATCGGGAAAGCGGATCTTTATCAGACGAAGTATTCGATATCCCCGTTGATCGCCCAGGTATTGGCGGCAGGGGACATCAGTTTCGAACATGCGGACGAGTTGTTTCGCCCGAGCGAATCTGCGGTTTGCGATGACGAGCGTTTTATATCGGCGAAACGTATCCTTTTGGAAGCGATCGACCGTCAAGAGAAAATCCTGATTTGCGGTGACTACGACGCCGACGGACTATGTGCGACGTCGATTTTGGTGCGGACCCTGCGCAAACTAGGCGCCAACGTCGGATTCTATATCCCCGATCGTTTCAACGAGGGGTACGGACTCATCGAAGAAACCGTCGTCAAGGCGCATGACAAAGGATATACGTTGTTCGTTACGGTGGACAACGGCGTTTCCGCGCATGCGGCATTACGGAAAATCCATGCATTGAATGCCCGGGTCTTGGTGTTGGATCATCATGAAATCACGGAAGAAGTGACGTGCGACCTCTTGATCCATCCGACGCTTCTAGCCAACCAATACAAAGATTTATGCGGTAGCGGTCTGGCATTGCAGCTTGCGCACCACCTGATCGGATTCGACCCCTATAACGCCGTCTTGGGCGGGATCGCCACGATCGGCGACATGGTCGAATTGTGGGGAGCGAACCGAAGCATCGTCATCGATGCGCTCGCTCTGTTGAACCAACACCGCTTCGTCACCATCGAAGCCTTGATGGAGAAACCGGTCGATCTGTACGACGAAGAAACGGTCGCCTTTCAAATCGTGCCGAAACTCAACGTGGCGGGACGATTGGCCGACCAAGCCAACGCGAACCGGATCGTCGATTATCTCTGTAGCGAATCCGAACTTGATATCAGAAGGAATTCCGACCAGATCATCCAACTCAATAAAAAACGAAAAGAAGTCAGCAACGCGATGTACGAGACGGCGCGGACACTGCGGGAGACAGGCAACGTCATCGTATTGACCCACCATAGTTTCCACGAAGGCATCGTAGGAATCACCGCGGGACGGCTGGCGAAAGAAATCGGACGACCGGTGTTCATCCTGGCAGAGAAGGGTGATACCCTCAAAGGAAGCGCGCGAAGCGTCGCGGATGTCGATCTTCGTCGTTTGACAAGCGAAGTCCAATCCCTCTGCATACGTTATGGAGGACATGCGATGGCCGCCGGATTGGAAATCCGCAAGGAAGACCTTCCTGCGTTCAAGGACGGCTTGCTTCGGATCGCCGATACGATCGATTGGAACGGAGCGCAGGAAACCTTGGCGATCCTCTCACCCGATCCCATGAGTGTGACTTCGAAGGATTTCATGGATTTGCTGGCACTGGCTCCCTTTGGCAGCGGATTCCCGATGCCCTTGATGCGCTTTCAAAACTGCAAAGTCCAATCCTACCGTGAATTCTCCCCGAGTTTCCGTAAATGGCAACTCAAGTGGGGGAATCTCTTGGTCGATGCCGTCTACTTCGGTGAAATCACATCCGATTTCCCTCAAGTCGTACAGGGAAGTTTCGATGTGATCGGTAAAGTGAAAATCGAACGATTCCGCAATCGCGAAAAACTCTCGATTCTGATCGAACTCATCGGAGCGTCCTTGTAATTTGAAAGGTTCTTGCTATAATAACTATGTTGCAAGGAGGCAGTTATGGATTACAAAAAATACATAGCCGATATTCAAGATTTCCCGATCCCGGGCATCCTGTTCCGCGACATCACCCCTCTGATGGCGGATGGTGAAGCGTTTAGGACGGCATCGAACGAAATCATCGAGTTTGCGAAACAAGTGAATGCGGAAGTCGTCGTCGGACCCGAGTCCCGCGGTTTCATCTTCGGGTGCCCGGTATCCTACGCACTCAACATCGGATTCGTACCGGTCCGTAAACCCGGAAAACTGCCGAGAGAAACGGTTAGCTACAGTTATCAGTTGGAATATGGAACCAATGAACTCCATGTCCATCGCGATAGCATCACCCCCGGACAGCGTGTCTTGATCGTCGACGACCTGTTGGCGACCGGCGGAACCGTCGAAGCGACCATCAAATTGATCGAACAATTGGGCGGCGTCGTCGTCGGTTGCGCTTTCTTGATCGAACTGACCGCGCTTGAAGGCCGCAGGGTGCTTGAAGGTTACGATGTGTTTACGCTCATCAGTTACGAATAAATCGAAGAGGAAGCTCTTCGATTTTTAAAAGAAAAGGAGGTGGAGGGATGGAATCGAAAAAACAGTTGATCACGATGGACGATGTCCGCAGTGAAGTGCGTCTGTATATCCAAAACACGGATAGTCTTGCGTTGATCGACAAGGCTTTTACCTATGCCGAACTCCACCATAAAGAACAATTCCGTAAAAGCGGCGAACCCTACATCATCCATCTGGTCAACGTCGCCTATATCCTCGCCACCTTGCGTGTCGGTCCGAGGACCGTCACGGCCGGTCTTCTTCACGATGTGATCGAAGACTGCGGGATTTCCAAGGATCGTCTCGCCAAGGACTTCGACGATGAAGTCGCGACCTTGGTCGAAAGCGTCACCAAGATCGGGAACATCGAATTCAAGGACGAGAAAGAATACCAAGCCGTCAACCACCGCAAGATTTTCATCGCGATGGCGAAGGATGTCCGCGTCATTTTGATCAAACTGGTCGACCGTCTGCACAACATGCGGACGCTACAGTACATGACGGAAGAGAAACAGATGAAGATCGCCGGGGAAACCTTGGAAGTCTACGCCCCGATCGCTCACCGTTTGGGGATCAGCGAAATCAAGAACGAACTGGAAGACCTGAGTTTCTATTATCTCCATCGCGATAAATATTATGAAATCGCCCATTTGGTCGAAATGCGGAAGGCCGAGCGCGATGCGCAGGTCAACACGATGATCGAAGACATTTCCGAGATGTTGGGTCAACAGAAGATCCCGTTCCGCATTTTCGGACGTTCCAAGCATCTCTATAGCATCTATAAGAAAATGACGACCAAGAACAAGCGTTTCGACGAGATCCTCGATCTTTTGGCGATCCGCATCGTCACGCAGACCGAAGTGAACTGTTATGAAGTCTTGGGCTACATCCATCAGAAATACCGCCCCATCCCCGGACGTTTAAAAGACTACATCGCGATGCCGAAGATGAACATGTACCAGTCGTTGCATACGACGATCATCGGCGAAGGCGGGGCGATCTTCGAGGTTCAGATCCGTACCGAAAACATGGATGCGATCGCCGAACAAGGCGTCGCCGCCCATTGGCGCTACAAAGAAGGCAACAAATACAATCCCGAGAAGGAACAACACGAGATCGAAGAGAAACTCGCGTGGTTCAAGGATTTCACCACGATGACCGACGATGTCCATGCCGCCGGCGAATACATGGATCTTTTGACCCACGACGTGTTCGAAGCCAACGTCTATGTCATGTCCCCCAAAGGACGGGTCATCGACCTTCCGCAAGGCTCGACGCCGATCGATTTCGCTTACCGTATCCATACCGACATCGGTCATGCGACGGTGGGTGCCATCGTCAACGGGATCCTGGTCCCCATCAACACCGAACTGAAAACCGGCGACGTCGTCCAAATTAAAACCTCGAAACAATCCAACGGACCCTCCGAAGACTGGCTAAAGTTCGTCAAAACGTCCCATGCGCGTAACAAAATTCGCAATTTCCTGCAAAAGAAGGAACTGGAAGACCGTAGCGAGAACATCGCCAAGGGTGAGTCCATGTTCAGGGAAGAGTTGAAACGGCGCGGGATGGATGAAAAGGAATTCATGAACCCCAAGAAACTGGAAACGGTGTTCCAGTATTTCACGATCCAGAACTACAACGACTTCATGAACGCGATTGCGGTGAAATCGTTGTCCATGACGGCGGTTTTCGAGAAGCTCCAAGTCCGTAAACCGACACTTTTAGAAAACTTCGACCGCCTGTTCAAACAACCCCGTCCCGACAAAAAGAACGTTTCGAAATTCGGAGTCACGGTCGCGGGCGTCGATTCGATCATGATTTCGTTGGCCGGTTGCTGCAACCCTGTGTTCGGCGATGAAATCATCGGTTACATCACCAAAGGCCAAGGGGTCAAGGTGCATCGCAAGGATTGCCCCAACGTCATCCACGAAACCCGCCGTCTCATCCATTGCGAGTGGGATGATGAATACACGACCGGCAAGTACGAAGTGAATCTCTTCATCATGGCGACCGACCGCAGTTTCCTGATCACCGACATCATCACGGTGGTGAGCCAATGCAAGGCCGGACTCAGCGCGATCAATTCGACGGTCAACGACGACAAGATCACCGCGACCACCACGCTGAAAGTCATCGTGGACAATGCGGAACATCTGCGCATCGTCATCGCGAACCTGAAGAAGGTGAACTCCGTGCTCACCGTCGACCGCATGACCCAATAGTCAACTTGACAAGCGCAAAGGCATACGATAAACTGTATCCATACATCCGAAGAAGGGGAAACTCGCGCACGGAATTCAAGAGAGAGGGAAGCGATCGGTGAAAGTTCCCGGAGGAAACGCGCAGCCGACACCCCGGAGGAGACATCCTGAATGAGTAGGGATGGACGTCGCCGGCGTTAACGGATTGAGTGCGTAGCGATACGTAAACAAAGGTGGTACCACGCAAGAGCGTCCTTTACAGGCGCTCTTTTATTTTCAAGGAGGAAAACATGGCGAATTATCAGGTTCCCAGAGGAACACAAGACGTATTTGGTAAAGAAATGACGAAATGGCATGTGTTGGAGGAATTGATAAGAAATCTTTGCTACGTGTATGGGTATGACGAAATCCGAACCCCGGAATTCGAACATACGGAAGTTTTCCACCGTGAAAACGACAGTTCGGACGTCGTCAACAAAGAAATGTATACGTTCACGGACCGCGGGGAGCGATCGTTGACCCTGCGTCCCGAAGGGACGGCGGGATTGATCCGCAGCTACGTTGAAAACAAGCTCTACGCCCATCCAGACCTACCTCAGAAATTCTATTATGTGGGACCGTGTTTCCGCTACGAGCGCCCTCAGAAAGGACGCATGCGGATCCATCACCAGTTCGGAGTGGAGGTCATCGGGGAGAAATCACCCTTGATCGACGCCGAAGTCATCCTGTTGGGGATCGACCTGATCACGCGTCTAGGGATCCAGGACACCAAAGTATTGATCAACACCCTTGGCGACAAAGCCAGCCGTGCGGCGTACCGCGATGCGCTGAAGGAACACTTCGCACCCAGCGTCCATGAACTTTGCGGCGACTGCCAACGCCGATATGAACAAAACCCCTTGCGCATCCTTGACTGCAAGGTCGACGCCGGGCATCCCGCGCTGGTCTCGGCACCGGAAATCCACGCCTTCCTCAATCAGGAAAGCAAGGACTATTTCGACGCCGTCACCCGCATCCTGACGTCTTCAGGGATCCAGGTCGAAATCAGCGACCGTCTGGTCAGGGGCTTGGACTATTATTCGCACACCGTTTTCGAAGTCGTTTCCGTCAACAAGGAAATGGGCTCGCAAGCCACGATCTTCGGCGGCGGACGCTATGACGAGTTGGTCGAGTACTTCGGCGGCCCTTCCCATTCGGGGATCGGATTCGGCATGGGGATCGAGCGGCTTCTGGTCGCATTGGATGCGGAAGGCATCGACATCTCCGACGAGGAACCGGCCGACGTCTATGTGGTCAGTCTCGGCAAAGAAATGTTGGAGAGCGCGTTCCAGTTGGCCGCGATGTGCCGTGCCGGCGGATACCGTACCGAACTCGACTATACGGGAAGATCGTTCAAGGCGCAGTTTAAATCCGTGGATCGTAAAGGCGCCAAAGTCGTCCTGATGGTCGGCGAGAGCGAAATCAAAGAAAACAACGTCGTCGTCAAAAACATCGCGACCCAAGAACAACTGACTCTTTCAACCGACCAATTGATCCATCAATTGGACCACTGGCTGGACGAGAACCATGTCTGCGAACATGAACACTAAAGGAGAGAAATAATGAACAGAACCCATACCAACGGCGAACTCCGCCCTATCCATGAAGGTCAAACGGTCACATTGATCGGTTGGGTCGCCCGTCGACGCAACCTGGGATCCCTGGTCTTCATCGACCTGCGCGACCGGACCGGCATCACGCAGCTGGTGTTTGATGAAACTAAAGAGAATCTCGTGCGCGACGTACGCAACGAATACATCCTTGAAGTCGTAGGGAAAGTCGCATTGCGTAAAGACCCCAACGCCAAAATGCCCACCGGAGACATCGAGATCCTGGTCGATACCGTCAAGGTCATCAACACGGCCGAAGTCCCTCCGATCATGATCCAGGACGAAACCGACGCCCTGGAAGACACGCGCATGAAATTCCGCTATCTCGATTTGAGACGGCCGATGATGCAGAAAAAACTGATCCAACGCGCCAAGATCGTCCAGACGATGCGCAATTATCTCGATACCAACGGTTTCATCGATGTCGAAACCCCGATGTTGACCAAATCCACCCCCGAGGGATCCCGCGAGTACCTGGTCCCTTCGCGCGTCCATGCCGGGGAATTCTATGCGCTTGCCCAATCCCCGCAGATCTTCAAGCAATTGCTGATGGTCGCCGGATTGGAACGCTATTACCAAATCGCCCGCTGTTTCCGCGACGAAGACCTCCGTGCCGACCGCCAGTTGGACTTCACCCAGGTCGACATCGAGACTTCGTTCTTAAGCGAAGCCGAGTTCCAGCTTTTAATCGAAGAAATGGTCGTCAAGGTCATGAAGGAAGTCCTGGGTCGTGAAATCACGACGGGGTTCCTCAAACTCCCGTTCAACGACGCCATGAACCGCTTCGGCAGCGACAAACCCGACATCCGTTTCGGTTTGGAACTGCAAGACGTTAGCGACGTCTTCGCGAACACCACGTTCGCCGTCTTCAGCAACGCGCTTGCCCTGAAGCAGGGAAGTCTGAAAGCGATCGTCCTTGAAAACGGGGCGTCGTTCACGCGTAAAGAAACCGATGCGTTAACCGAAGTCGCCAAGAAGAACGGCGTCAAAGGATTGGTCGTTCTCAAGGTCGTCGACGGTCAGCTCGAAGGCAGCGCGGCCAAATTCTTCACAAGCGAAGAATCGGCCGCTCTGATTACGAAACTCAACGCCCCTGAACACAGTTTGATCCTCATCACCGCGGATGCCTGGGAAAAGGCTTGCAACGCCCTGGGAGCCGTCCGTTTGGCCCTGCGCGATAAGTTGAACCTTGTTTCGAAAGACGATTTCGCCTATCTCTGGGTCGTCGACTTCCCCTTGCTCGAGTATGTCGAAGAAGACCAACGCTTCGTCGCACGTCACCATCCTTTCACCCGTCCCAAAGAAGACCAACTTCATCTTTTGGAAAGCGACCCCGCCCAAGTGCAGGCTTGCGCCTACGACTTGGTCCTCAACGGGTTTGAAGTCGCCGGGGGATCCCTGCGCATCTATGACCAGAAAGTCCAGGAGAAGATGTTCTCCTTGATCGGATTCACCGATGAACAGATCCACGAACGCTTCGGCTTCTTCGTCGATGCGTTCAAATACGGAACCCCGCCGCACGGGGGGATCGCGTTCGGACTCGATCGCTTCGCGATGGTCTTGACGCAGTCCGACTCGATCCGCGATGTCATCGCGTTCCCGAAGAACGCTTCCGCACGCTGTCCGCTGACGGAAGCCCCGTCGCCGGTCGAAGCGAAACAATTGGATGAATTGCATATCAAAATTGTCAAGTAGTGATTTTATCCAAATCGGTGGTATAATGGAATTACCCAAAAGGATATTTATTTCCGACACGTTGATATAAGGGAAACCGGATGTTGTTCCCTGGTGTTGAAGACCCGGCGTTTCGCTGGGGATCCTAATCGGAGCACAGGTTACCCACCTGAATTTAACAGGGAATATATCGCAACCTTTTGGGCCAACAAAAAGACTTCGGATTTCACCGGAGTTTTTTTCTGAAAAGCAGGGGGAAATCATGATCAAAAAATTCATCCAGTACTACAAACCGTATAAATTGCTGTTTTTCATCGACATCTTCGCGGCCATCACGATCGCATCGCTGGACCTGGTGACACCGCGGTTTTCAAACTATCTCATCAGCAGCATCATCCCCAAGGGCAGCCTCCAGCAACTCTTCACGTGGTGTGCAATCCTCGCGGTGGTCTTCATCGCCCGCGTACTCCTACAATACGTGGTTGAATACTGGGGCCATGTCCTGGGCGTACATATGGAATACGATATGCGTAAAGAAATGTTCGGACACATCCAGACCTTGCCGATCTCCTACTTCGACAACATGAAGGTCGGGAAACTGATGTCGCGTTTGGTCAACGACCTCAACGAGATTTCGGAAGTCGCCCACCACGGACCCGAAGACCTTCTGATTTCCGGGGTGCTTCTAATCGGTAGTTTCACGATGATGTATCTCACCAATACGACCATGGCGCTCGCGATGACCTTCCTGGTCCCGCTGATGATTTTCGTCGGCGTTCGCCAAAACCTGAAGTTCCGCAAGGCGTTCCGCGCGATGCGCGAGAAACTTTCCGAAATCAACGCCCAGGCGGAAGACAACTTTTCCGGGATCCGCGTCGTGAAAGCGTTCAACGCGGAGGAAAAGGAAGAGTTGAGCTTCGCGGTCGGGAATGAGAACTTCGCCGTTTCGCGTCGTGGAGCGCTGAAGGTCATGGCGGAATTCGGCATGACGGTCAAGGGGTTCATCCTGTTGATCCAACTCACCGTGTTCATGCTGGGGGGATATTTGGTCTTCAATGGGGAGATGGCGATCGGCGGTTTGGTCGAATTCATCCTCTACGTCCAACTTTTCCAGCAACCCATCAACCGGATTTCCGGGTTCATCATGCAATACAACGCCGCGATGGCGGGGTTCGAACGTTTCTTGGGCGTCTTGGGGATCAAACCGCAAGAAGACCGCACGAGTGCCGACGACCTTCACGACATAAAAGGCGAAGTGACCTTCGATGATGTCTCTTTCGAATATGGCGACCGCAACGGCAGCCATGTGTTAAGCCATATCAGTTTCAACGTCAAGCCCGGTTCCAAAGTGGCGTTCGTGGGTCCCAGCGGGTCCGGGAAAACCACGTTATGCAGCCTGATTCCGCGCTTCTATGAGATCGAAGAGGGGTCGATCCGGATCGACGAGACGGATATCCGCGATATCCGTCTAAAGAACTTACGCGACCATGTGGGGATCGTCCAGCAGGACGTGTTCATCTTCGCAGGTACGATCGCACAGAACATCGAATACGGGAAACCCGGCGCGACGCGAGACGAAGTCATCGCGGCCGCCAAGATGGCGAAAACCTGGGAATTCATCGAACAGCTTCCCGACGGCTTGGACACGTATATCGGCGAGCGCGGCGTCAAGCTTTCCGGTGGTCAGAAACAGCGTGTTTCGCTCGCCCGCATCTTCTTGAAGAACCCCCGTATTTTACTCTTGGACGAAGCGACCAGCGCTTTGGACAACGAAACCGAGAAACAGATCCAGGAAACCTTGGATGAACTTGCGAAATCGCGGACGACCTTCGTGATCGCGCATCGTTTGTCGACCATCACGGATGCGGACGAGATTTTCGTGCTCACGAAGGAAGGGATCGTCGAACGGGGAAGCCATGACTTCCTGCTCTCCCAAAAAGGGTTCTATTACCGTCTTTACCACATGCAGGATAACGACTAGAAAGAGGATCGGATGGACTATCGATTGAATCTACGGAAAGTGGGGGTTATGATCCGCCACTACCGCAACCAAAGGCTAAGTCTACCCGAGAAAGAAAACTACTCCCAGGACGCATTCCTGATCACCTCAACCAAACATGCGTTTTTCGAATTGCTGCCGGGATATCCCGTGTGCTCGCGTGCGACGCTCTCGCGGATCGAAAACGGTAAAGACATCTACGAAGAGGAACTTTACCGTTTTTTCTTGCGTAAACTCGATTTAACCTATCGTTACTCGATCCACGCCGAACTCCAATACGAAGCGTGTTTCCAAGCGATCGACAAGATCCTGCTTCACGGGAAGTCGGACGAATTCATGTCGTTCGCAATGCCCGGCCGCCACCCGGACAACGTCCTGTATTCTTTCTATGATGATTTGATCCAAGATGCACGCACTTTTTTCATGATGGGTCGTTTTCCATCCCTTGAAGCGTTGAATCGCGTCAAAGAATTATGGTATTGCGTCCCGCATCCGCTCAAACCGGCGCTTCGATTCATCTTCGTCCTGGCGCGCGTCGTCCATCCCTTCTATGACCGGATCGAACTGGACCCGGTTTTCGATTGTACGATGAAGCATCCCCTGAACGCGTTGGTGGTCGCGATGATTTCGATTTCGGACCATCGTTTCGCCCTCTGTCAACGGATCTTGAAGCGCTTTGAGGATGATCCTCAACACGGGGAATTGATTTCGCTGATCGTATCGCATATGCGGATGTATTTCAGCGTCGCCACCCTCAAACAAAAACACGGATTCCCGATGATCGATTCGGTCGTGCACCCCTTTGATCGTCTGATCCTCGCCTCGTTTTTACTGCGGCTCGGGAAAGACGCGGTCGATCGCCGCGACTTCGACGAAGCATTCGGCTATTTCGAGTCGTTGCGTGGTTTCGACGAGCCGTTATGCGTCTTCTCGGCCATCGTCACCGGGAATACCTGCCACAGGGACGAACTTGTAAATCCAAAGCTCAAGGTCATCCAGACGTATCTGAACCAAGTCCGTTTCAGGGAGGCATCCTTAAGACTCGATTTTCTTCTGTCCGAAATGCCGCCCATCCTCGGCGAGGCGGATCGCTTCATGAAAATCTGCTTCAAGCGTGAAATCCTCGGCTTGGTCAGCGAAACCCGTCGATACAAGAGTCTCTACGACTACATCATCAAAACGGAGACACTCTGAAAAAGAGCCGGCATTCATCGATTAAACCGTCGATACACGAAGTTTGCGCGAGTTTATACGTTAAACCGAAGGATATGATAGAGTAATACAGGCGGGGTTGAACAGACCCTGTTTCTGCCGCCATGCAGGAAGATGAACGCCGGTTCCAACTTTGGTGAAGAAAGAAATCTTGGTCGGTTTCTTTCTTCGATTTTCTGTTTGAAAAGATGCCTAATCATGGTAGAATGTATAAGAAAAAGGATGGTGACGTCATGAATGATTTTTGGTTATCATTAATCAACCTTCTCATCGGAGGTGCGATCGGTGGTGGGTTGGGTTTCTATTTTACGCGTAAAGCCATGATGAAGCAGTTGAAAGAGAATCCTCCGATCAATGAGAAGATGATTCGTGCGATGTTTTTGCAAATGGGAAGAAAGCCTTCCGAAGCACAAATCAAGCAGATCATGAAATCGATGGATCAATATCGTTAGAAACACAGCTTGACTGTGTTTTCTTTTTCGGGAGGTAAAACCATGATACGTTTCGGAATCCTCGGCTGCGGTAAAATCACCGAACGTTTTTTGAAAGGATGCAGACTTTGCGACGAGGTCGTCGTGAACGCGGCGGCATCGCGTGACCTGCATAAAGCGCAGGACTACTGCGCCTCTCATCAGATCCCCCACGCCTACGGGTCCTACGAAGCCTTGTGTGCGGACAACACCGTGGATGCGGTCTATATCGCCACACCGCCGTTTGCCCACTACGAACTCGTGAAAATGGCGTTAAACCATGATAAGCATGTATTGTGCGAAAAACCTTTCGTCGCGAGCGAACAAGAAGTCGAGGAACTGTTCGAATCGGCGCGTAGGAAAGGATTGATGCTGATGGAAGCGATGAAGGCGGTCTTCACGCCGACCACCCGTCAGGTCAAGTCTTGGCTCGCCGAGGAAAAGATCGGAAAACTTCGCTACGCGGAAGCGTCCTATTGCTATCTTTCACCCTTCGGCCACGACCATTGGGTGTTCGATGCCAAACGGATGGGCGGGGGGATCCTGGATGTCGGGGTCTATGCGATCGCCTATCTCAACGAACTGATCTCCAAGGACATCCAGGAAAGCGTCGCCATGAGTACGATCGGCGAAACGGGCGCGGATGAATTCATGCAGATCCTCATCAAGTATGATAAAGGGGTTCAGGCGTCCGTACGCGGCGCACTGAACGTGAAAACGAAAAACATCGCTTATTTCTACGGGAGCGAAGGATACATCGAAGTCGAGGATTTCTGGAAGACCACGAAAGCGAAACTCGTGCTATACGACGGGGAAGTCGTAAACTACGACGGTGAATTCGAAAGCGAGTTCTATTTCCAAATCGACCATTTCGTCCGATGCATAAAAAAAGGGACCGTTCAAAGTCCCGTGATGGGCGAGAGCGCCAGCAAAGCGATCATTCGACTCATCAACCGGCATCTATAGCCATTTCACCTTGTTTTCAACCCCGTCGCGCAGACGCTGGATGTTGGAGCGGTGGCGATAGACCACCAGGACCGTCAATGCGGCGGCCAAAAGCGAAATCATCAGATTGTCCTGGACGAAAAACATCAGGACCGATGCGAGCGTCACGACGATCATGGCGGATAACGAAACGTATTTCGTGAATTTAAGGATGACGAAGAATAAACCCAGCGGGAAGACGAAGATCCAGAACACCGCCCACGGGGTCGCGAAGTAGACGGTCACGCCGAGATAATAGCCAAACGCGGTCGAGACGGCTTTTCCACCGCGGAAATTCGCGAAAATCGGATAACAATGGCCGATCGCGGCGGCGAAACCGGTCAAGATCGCGGCGTTGGTATCGCCGGGCATCGCCAGTACGGTGATGGAGATGGCGATGAAGCCTTTCAGTCCGTCCAATAGCGCGACGGAGAAACCGGCCTTGCTTCCCAACACGCGTCCGGCGTTGGTCCCGCCCAGATTCCCGCTACCGAACCCACGGATATCTTTACCGTAGAACAGCTTACCGATGACCAGGGCGAACGGGATCGACCCGAACAGATAACCCAGCAGAATCGCGAAGTAGATCATGTACGTACCTTCTTTCCGATTTTCATTATACCAAAACCGTTCGACCTGTCATTTGTTTTTCATCTTTTCTTGTGTATAATTGACAATGGAGAGGGGATTCGCATGGCAGCAACTAAAAAATACGATGAGACGAGCATCCAGATCCTGGAAGGACTTGAAGCCGTACGAAAACGCCCCGGGATGTACATCGGATCGACCGATGCGCGGGGTCTTCACCATTTAGTGTGGGAAATCGTGGATAACGCGATCGACGAAGCGCTTAACGGATACGGGAAGACCATCAAGATCACCATCGAGAAAAACAACGTGATCCAAGTCGAGGATGAAGGGCGCGGCATGCCGGTGGGCATGCATAGTTCAGGGGTCCCCGCACTACAGGTCATTTTCAGCGTGCTTCACGCCGGAGGGAAGTTCGGCGGCGAAGGCGGGTACAAGACCGCGGGCGGCTTGCACGGGGTCGGCGCTTCGGTCGTCAACGCCTTGAGTTCGTGGCTTGAAGTCACGGTCGCCTACGACGGCAACCTATACCAAATGAAGTTCAGCGACGGAGGGAAGAAAGTTTCGCCTTTGATCCACTTGGGAAAAACCACTAAATCCGGAAGCATCGTCCGGTTTTTAGCCGACAAGTCGGTGTTTTCGACTTTGGACTACAGTATCGCCCTCATCAACGAACGGGCACGCGAAAGCGCGTTCCTGCTCAAAGGCATCACGATGATCGTCAAGGACGAACGCACCCAGAAAACCGAAACCTACCACTATGAAAAAGGGTTGGACGCTTTCCTGGAGTACCTCAACGAAGACCGTACCGTCCTGCATAAAACACTTTCGTTTTTCGGCACCTTCAACGACATCGGGGTGGAAGTCGCGCTTCAATACACCGACGACTATCAGGAAAACACCTATTCTTTCGTCAACCTGGTGCGGACGGCCGACGGCGGGACGCATGAGATCGGCTATAAATCCGCTCTCACCAAGACGATGAACGATTTCGCGCGAAAACTCGGGATCCTGAAAGAAAAAGATAAGAACTTCGAAGGCAACGACATCCGCGAAGGATTGACCTCCGTGGTTTCGGTGACCGTGCCTGAGAAAATCCTTCAGTTCGAAGGGCAGACCAAAGGGAAACTGGGAACGCCGGACGCGAAGTCCGCGGTCGAGAATTTCGTTTCCGAAAAACTGATGTTTTATCTTGAGGAAAACCGCGATTTCGCGACGATGATCCTTAAGAAGATCCAGAAGGCGTCGCAGGCGCGGGAAGCCGCAAGGAAGGCGCGCGAAGATGCGCGCAAGGGAAAGAAGAACGGTCGCAGCGAACGGATCCTTTCCGGGAAACTCTCGCCGGCGCAATCCAAAGACTCGCGCAAAAACGAACTGTTCCTGGTGGAAGGCGATTCCGCCGGCGGCAGCGCGAAGCAGGGACGGGATAGCAAATACCAGGCGATCCTGCCGTTGCGCGGGAAAGTCCTCAATACGGAAAAAGCGAGTTTGGGCGAAATCGAGAAAAACGAAGAACTCAACACCATCATCCATGCCCTGGGTGCCGGTGCGGGAAGCGACTTCGAGGTCGAGGACTGCAACTATGGGAAAGTCATCCTGATGACCGACGCCGATACCGACGGGGCGCACATCCAGGTTCTTTTACTGACGTTCTTCTACCGCTATATGCGCACGCTGATCGAGACGGGGCATGTCTACATCGCCCAGCCTCCGCTTTTCAAAATCACCCGCGGCAAGACCATCGAGTATGCCTATGACGAGAGCGAACTGCAGGAAAAACTGAAACGGATCGGGAAGAGCGAAATCCAACGCTATAAAGGTTTGGGCGAAATGAACCCCGAACAATTATGGGAAACGACGATGGATCCCTCCAAGCGCGCACTCATCCAGGTTTCGCTGGACGATGCGATCGCGGCGCAGCGTACGGTTTCCGTCCTGATGGGCGATAAAGCCAACCTGCGGCGCGAATGGATCGAAGACAACGTCTCTTTCACCATGGAAGACCGTTTCGAGACGGAGATGAAGCCATGAAAACCAATGAAAACAATAACAATCTGATCCAGTCTTTGCAGGAGTTGATGCAGGACCGTTTTGGAAGATATTCGAAATACATCATCCAGGAAAGAGCCCTGCCGGATGTCCGCGACGGGTTGAAACCCGTCCAGCGCCGCATCCTTTACGCCATGTACGACGACGGGAACACGCATGACAAAGGCTATCGCAAATCGGCGAAAACCGTCGGTCTGGTCATCGGGAACTACCATCCCCACGGGGATAGTTCCGTCTATGAAGCGATGGTCCGGATGTCGCAGTACTGGAAAATGAATCTTGAACTGGTCGACATGCAAGGAAACAACGGGTCGATCGACGACGACCCCGCGGCTGCGATGCGGTACACCGAAGCGCGTTTGTCCGCTTTCGGCGAATCGCTTTTGGAAGACATACGTGAGAACACCGTCAACTTCGCCCCCAACTTCGACGATACCAGCAAGGAACCGACGGTATTGCCCGCCCGGATCCCTGAATTATTGACCAACGGGGCGACGGGGATCGCCGCCGGCTACGCCACCAACATCCCGCCCCACAATATTTCCGAAATCATCGACGCCGCCGTCTACCGCATCCATTTCCCGACCTGTTCCTTGGAAGAACTCGAAGAAAAGGTCCAAGGGCCCGACTTCCCGACCGGAGGCCTCGTCCAGGGGACGGACGGCATCCACGAAGCGTTTTTGAGCGGTAAGGGAAGAGTCGTCATCCGCGCCAAGACCACCTTGCATGAAACCCGCACGATCAACCAGATCGTGATCACCGAAATCCCCTATGAAGTGGTCAAGGTGAACATGGTCAAGAAAATCGATGAAATCCGCCTCAACAAGAACCTCGACGGACTGTTGGATGTCCGCGACGAATCCGACCGCAACGGTCTGCGGATCGTGTTGGACATCAAGAAAGAAGCGGACGCCCAGCTCATCCTCAACTATCTCTACAAGAACACCGATCTGCAGGTCTACTATAACTACAATATGATCGCGATCGTCGACCAACGTCCGGTTTTGCTTGGACTCAGGGAGATGTTGGACGCCTTCATCAAACACCGCAAGGAAGTCGTCTTGCGCCGCAGCCGCTTCCAATATGACGACTTGGAGAAACGTTGCCATATCCTGGAAGGTCTGATGCGTGCGGTCAGCGTACTGGATGAAGTCATCACGATCATCCGATCCTCCAAAGACAAAGCGGATGCGAAATCCAACCTGATGAAACGCTTCGATTTCTCCGACGCCCAGGCGGAAGCCATCGTCACATTGCGTCTTTATCGCCTGACCTCCACCGACATCGTCGAACTCCGCAACGAATTCGCCCTGTTGGTCAACGAGATGGAATACCTGCAATCCGTCATCAACAGCGACGAGATGCTGAAGAGCGTCATCGTGAAAGAGCTGAAAGAAGCGAAAACGAAGTTCGACCGTCCGCGTCGGACGATCATCGAAGGTCAGGTTCAGGAAATCGTCATCGACAAGATGTCCATGATCCCCAACGAACGCACCGTCGTCACGGTGAGCCGCGACGCCTATGTCAAACGCGTGTCCTTGCGATCCGTTCAAGCGAGCGAAAACACGGACACCGGTCTGAAGGAAAACGACCAGTTGGTCGGTTCGATCGAGTGCGACACCTACGATACGCTGGTCCTGTTCACCCAGAAAGGGAATTATGCCTATCTTCCGGTCTATTCCATCGAGGATGCCAAATGGAAGGAAGTCGGCAACCATCTGAGCCATTATCTTAAAGCGGACGGAGAAAAAATCGTCTCCGCGATGATCGTCAAGAACTTCAAGACCTATGCCTGGATCGTCACCGTCAGCGCCCAAGGCTTGATGAAGAAGACGGCGATCTCGGAATTCGAAGTCACCCGCAACAATAAAACTTTCGACGCGATGGTGCTTCAACCCAAAGATCGACTGGTCAGCGCGTTTGTCCTCTATGAAAACGAAGACATCCTATTGGCGAGCCAACAGGGGTACATGGTGCGTTACGCCGGGGATTCGATCTCCGAAATCGGCACCAAAGCCAAGGGTGTCAAAGCGATGAACCTGTCGACCGGCGATTTCGTCGGGTATGCATCCGCGATCAAGGAAGGGACCAACGCCGTCCTCTTCTATACCCATACGGGGCAATACAAACGCATCCGCCTCAATGAAATCGGGAAGATGAACCGCCCTGCCAAGGGTGAACTGTTGGCGAAACGCGTCAAGAGCAACCCGCAGAACATCAGTTACCTGACGACGGTCGGATCTTATGACGTATTGCGTTTGACCCAGGACAAGGAACAGTGGATCGCCGTGAAAGACGTGCCGATCATGGCGAAGGACGCGACCTTCTCCGTCGGACCCAAAGGGGAAAACCTCTATGTGTTGATCGGGATCGAAGAAATCAAGATCGTCGACCTACCCGTCAAGCCTACTGTGAAGGAAGAAGCGCATCACGATGTCGAGATGCTGAGTTTCGATCTCTAAACCAAAGGGTATCGCACTGCGATACCCTTTCTCTTATTTCAGTCGATTTAGTATTCTCAACAGGATAAAGGTCAAATACGCCGAAGATTCTTTCTTTTGACCGAAATCCCAGTCTTTATAGCGTACATAGACGGATTCGGGGACAAGCATCCCATCATCGTCGACCTTGCTTTTCAAAAGTTCGATCATTTCGATGAAACGGGGGTCGGTGTGGACGGACTTGACCTGACTGAGGACGTCGCAGACACTCAGGAGGTCGTACCATGAAGTCGGTCCTTTGGCTTTGCGGAAATCGTTCCCCATATAGAACATGTAGGGATGCTGGGTCAGACTGTTAGACCAAAGGTCCAGCAGCGTGTTCGCGCAGGTTTTGATTGTCTCGGAATCATGGTATTCGGGGATTTCGGCAAGCAGTTTCAGCATGATCAGACTCGCATAGGGACAGGGGTCTTCTTTTTTGCCCGGTCCGCGGAAGGTGCCAAGTTCTTGCGATCCGATGCATGGGAATCCGTTGGGACGCAGGGTCGATACGAGATGGTCGACCCCGGGTTTGATCTTGGATGGGTAGTCCACACCCGCTTTCACCAACGCCAAAAGTAACAGCGGGGCGTCGCACAACGCCCAGGTAAAGACGTTTTCCCCGGTTCCGCCGTAGTTGACGGAGATATTCATCAAGGTTTGATAGACACCGTTTCGATCCTGATGCGCAAGGATGGCTTGGATGGCTTCGTCGATTTCCGTCACGGATCGATCCAAACCCAGATCCAATAGAAACAGAAGCTTATGCATCGGATTGTTTACGTTCTTGTGGCTGTTGACCACGAAGTCATGGAAATGCGAGATGTCCGCCAACAAAGATCTTATCTTAACATCGTTCAACAGATTCGCTTTCATCAACGCTTCGTCCTGCATCGTACCCGCATTAAGATACTTATGCAATGCGAGAAACATCCAAGGTTCGCTTCGTTTGACCAACCCATCGGCAGAAATCATGGTTTCACACTCCTTGTTCTCCCTCGATTCTACCACGAGAAGCGATAAAAGAAAAAGACAGCAGGGGCTGTCTTAGGTTTCAAAATGCATGGAGCTTACTCTTTGGACGTCGAAGCTTCGGTCAAGGTAATCACCGATCTCCCAAAGGGAAGCGAATTCTTGATAACTGTAGGCGAATTCCTCGTCATTGCGAGGGAAGACGGACTCGAGATAGACCACGCGGGTGTTGGCCAGGAAAGCCGACGTGACACCCAGGACGCTGTTTTCGATGACCAAAACCTTGTTGGGATGAAGGCCGGCGATCCGACAAGCCTTAAGATAGAGATCGGGTTCCGGTTTGCCTTCGTTGACTTCATATTGGACCACGGTCAACACGGGACGCATGAAATCATGCTTCTGCAACATTGCGTCGAGGAGTTCGCGCGGCATCGAAGAAACAAACCCATAGTCGAGACCGCGATCATGGAGGTATGTCAAAAACGCCTTGGCATCCGGCTTCAGGATCGTGTCTTCTTGGATCTTCGACGTGATTTGCGGTAGATAAAGGTCGCGTGCTTTTGCGTGAAGTTTGGATAATGAGGGGAACTCGCGGTCCAGTTTTTCACGCGATGTTCCCCGCGCATCGACGATGCGTTTGAGAAACGAAGCGGGAAGCGGGATGGAGGATTCCATGGCGAGTCGGGCATAGGCATCGTGGATAGGGTCGACGACATCGAAGATCGTGGCGTCGACATTGATCAGGATCAGTTTTCGTTTCATTAAAATCACCTTTTCCATCTTACCCTAAGTCGATGAAACGGGCACTCGATATGCCCGTTTCCGCGTTTCAATCCGTCCGCTTTTTTGGTATAATAAGGCAACGGAGGAAGACTATGCGAACGATTTATCCGAAGATGCTGGTTGATTCCCCGACGGTGATCGAAATTTCGTTTTTAGCGACGCATAAGATCGACACGGTGTTCATCGATGTCGACAACACGTTGCTCGCCCCCAGGGAGCGTCTTTCTTCCGAAGAACTCAAAACATGGATCAACCTCATCAAGGCTCAGGGGATCCGGGTGTTTCTGGTTTCAAACAACACGTCCAAAAGAATCTCCGATTTATCGCGGGATTTGGATGTCGAAGGACTGCCTAGGGCTTACAAGCCGTTTGTCTTTCGGATCAAACGGTTCATCCGCAAACACCGGGTCGACACGTCGACGTGCTGTTTCATCGGGGACCAGCTGTTCACCGACATGTGGGCGGCCTACCGCCTCGGCATGATGGGGATCATGGTCCGCCAGATCAGCCCCAAGGATTATTTTTATACACGATGGATCCGCAAGATCGAACAATGGGTTTTGCGTCAAGGAGGATTACGATGAGCGAACTGAAGAAATGTGTCGGATGCGGGGCGATGCTGCAAATGCAGGATCCCGAGGCGGCCGGGTATATCGTCAAAGAAGGGCAGACGCTTTGCCGCCGTTGCTATCGCTTGAAGCATTACGGGGACACGGCCGTGTTGAAGGTGTCCAAGGCGGATAGCGACGAAGTGTTGTCGCGGGTCGCCAAGATGGATGTGCTGGTGGTTTATGTGTTGGATTTGTGCGATGTTGAAAACGGCTTGCTGCCGGGTTTGCATCGTCACTTGATGAATAAAGACGTGATGCTGGTGGCGACCAAACGGGATCTTCTACCCGATACCTTGGGGAACGACAAGCTGCTTCAGTTCCTTCGCAGCCGGCTGCGCGAAGAGGGGATCGAAGTCAAGGGGGTGGTCGTGGTCGGAGACCACGCGAAAAACAGCACGGGGATGATCAAAGACATGATCCATGTCTTACGTAAAGGAAAAGATGTCGCGGTGGTCGGAATGGCCAATGCGGGGAAGAGTACCCTGCTGAATGCATTGATGCCCTCGGCGAACCTGACGGTTTCGCCCTATCCGCATACGACCCTCGATTTCAACCCGATCGCATGGGAAGGGATCACCGTCTACGATACCCCGGGGATCAAAGTCGAGGATAGCCTGTGGGAACAACTCGACCCCGAATCGATCAAACTGCTCGGACTGAAGTCCGCCTATAAACCCAGGTCGTTCCAACTGACGTCTTCGCAAAGTTTCGTGTTGGGCGGTTTGGCGAGCGTGACCTTCATGGGTGTGAAAGAAGCGACCGCGACGTTCTATGTCAGCGACAACCTGAACATCCACCGCACCAAGGCGGAGAACCTGTCGGAATACCTGGAGAAGCATTTCGACGAATTGACGCCGAAAGTGCTGGTCGAACCTAGATTGACGAAGAAGTTCACTTCCCGTTTCCAACCCTACAAGACCGATGTGGTATTCGGCCAGATCGGGTGGGTATGCATCCAGGGAAGTTATGAAAGAATCGATGTCAACGTCCCGCAAACGGTGGACGTACACTTCAGAAAGGCGATGATCTAATGTTGAATTCGAAACAAAAAAGCGCGCTGCGCAGCCTGGGGCAGACCCGTAGGGCTTTATTCCAGGTCGGTAAGGAAGGGATGAGCCTGAACTTGGTGAATACCGTGGGCGATTCCTTGGAAGCGCATGAATTGATTAAAATCAGTGTCTTGAAATCCTGTCCCGTACCCGTCAATGAAATCGCCCTGGACCTTTCTTCATCCACGCATAGCGAAATCGTCCAGATCATCGGGAAGACCATCCTTCTTTATCGACAAAGCGAAAAGAAGAAGATCGAACTTCCGCGATGAAAAAGGTCGGTCTGTTCGGAGGGAGCTTCGATCCCGTCCATACAGGGCATCTGCACATCGCATTGGATGCCAAACGTCAGCTCTCGCTCGGCGAGGTCTGGTTTTTACCGACGGTTTCCACGCCGCTTAAAGAAGATCGGATCGTTTCGTTCGACCATCGGGTCAAGATGATCCGCCTGATGATTTCGCCCTATCGAAAATTAAAAGCATGTTTGATCGAAGCCTCGCTTGATCAACCCAACTATACCGTGAACACCGTGAAGGAATTGTTGAACGCTTTCCCCGACCATGAATTCTATTGGATCTTAGGCTCCGACCAGGCGAATCAGTTTAGCCGGTGGAGGGATCACGAGACCCTTCGTCGACTTCTGAAGTTCGTGGTTTATCCCCGTAACCCCAAGGATGACATCCCGTCCTGGATGGTTTCGCTGAAACCCAAGGATTACCTGAAGTATTCTTCGACCCAAATCAGGCAAGGGGAAGTGGGGCTGACGTCGCGCAAGGTCGTCGCCTACATGATGAAGCACGGGCTGTATGCGGAAGAAATCGGAAAGGCGATGGTGAGTGCGAAGCGCTGGATCCATGTGGATTCCATGCGTGATTTGGCACTGCGTCTTGCCAGAGCGCATCATCTCGATGAAACCAAGGTCAATCTCGCCGCGCTTCTGCATGACTGCATGAAAAACAAGACGATGGATGAACTGCGTACGATCTTGACGATCTATGAACCAGATTACCTGAAACAACCCCCGGCGATCTGGCATCAGAGAGCCGGCATGTATTATGCGAAAAGAAACTTGAGGATCGACGACAAGAGCGTCTTGAAGGCGATCGGTCATCATGTCGACGGGGACGTGGACGATCCGGTGGCGAAGGTCATCTATCTTGCGGATAAACTGGATGAAAGCCGTGGCTATGATTCAAGCGGATTGATCGCCTTGGCGATGAAGAACCTGGATCAGGCCGTGAAGCAAGTGCGTCTGAACCAACAGGCGTATCTTAAGAAGGAGGGTGTGGATGTCTGAATTACTGCAAGTGGTCGTAAACGCCGTCGATGATAAGAAGGCGAATCAAATCCTCGTGTTGGATATGCACGAGGTGAACCCCTGGATTGACTATTTCGTGGTTTGTGATGCGCAAAGCCTGCGCCAAGTCCATGCGATCGCGGATAACGCCGTCGAACAGGCGGAGAAGGCCGGTTTCTATGTCGACCATGTGGAAGGCGGGGAAGAGAGCGACTGGCTGCTGGTGGACTGCGGCAGCGTCGTGGTGCATGTCTTTAGCGCCGATGCCCGTCAAGTCTACCAATTGGAGCGCTTATGGGCGGACAAAATCGTGAAACGCTGAATTATTCGATCCTGGCGGGGTATTACGACCGCTTGGTGAAGGATGATGAAGCGTCGGCGCACTGGTGCGCCTATACCAAGAAAAGGATCCAAGGGGATAAAATCCTTGAGTTGGCATGCGGAAGCGGGGAAATCACGCTTCGTTTAGCGAAACTCGGGTATCGCATGACCGCCTTGGACTTATCCGACGATATGATACTTAAAGCCAAGGAAAAGGACGTCGACGACCTGATTGCGTATCATGTCGGGGATATGCGCGACCTTTCTGGGTATGAGGTCTATGACGGGATCCTCTGTTTCTGCGACAGCATCAACTATCTCTCTTCCATGAACGAACTAAGGAAGATGTTCCTTGACGTCCATGGACATTTGACGAATGGGGCGTCCTTTCTCTTCGACATGCATACCGAAGCCCGTTTGATCGAATTCGAGGAACCCTTCATCGAAGAAGGCTGGATCGACGATACGGGATATCAGTGGGCGATCGAAAGCGACAACCCGCGGATCATCCACCATTTCCGGTTCTACCAAAACGACGCTACCGTGCTTTCCGAGACGCATGTGCAAACCGTGTTCCCCTTGGACGAGGTCGTCGAAGCACTGACGGACATCGGATTCAAGGTCGTNNCACGATGTGAAAGAAGTCAGGATCGACGCCCATGTTTTCCATACGGGGACGCTGAACGGGACGAAGGTCGTCGTTCTTCTAAGCGGGATCGGGAAAGTCGAAGCCGCGATCAGTACGATCTTGTGCCTGAAGAATTTCCCTGTGAAAGGGATCGTCAATATCGGGACCGCCGGCGGGTTGAAAGAAGAACAGGAAGTGTTGGACGTGGTCGTTTCCACGAAGACCGCTTACCATGATTTCGACTTGACAGCCTTCGGGGAGCCGAAAGGGTTCGCCACCTCGCGGTATGTGGTCGACGCGGATCCGAACTACATCGACGCGTTTCAAAGGATCATCGGTGAAGAGCGGCATTGGATCGGACCGATCGTTTCAGGCGACATGTTCGTCGGGGATCCGATGGTCGTCGCGTCCATCATCAAGGCTTTCCCCGAAGCGATCTGCGTCGAAATGGAAGGGGCGGCGATCGCTCATGCCGCGAAGATTTTCAACACGCCGTTTGTCATCTTGCGTTCCTTGTCGGATATCGCCGTAAAACACGGGAATGCGATGACCTTTGAAGAGTACCTTGTGAAAGCGAGTGAACGCAGCGCACGTTGGTGTTATGAAGTGATGCCGCTATTGGAAAGCATGTAATATGATCGAACAGTTCGAGGAATGGCTCCTTCTTATCCTATCCGAATCGTTTTGGCTGAACCTGCTGGAACAATTCCGTGATTTCGGTCCCTTGGCGCCGGTTTTCCTGGCGTTGCTTGAATCCTTCATCCCCGCTTTGCCTTTGATTGCCATCGTTACGTTTTCCACGGGGGCTTTCGGACCCTATTTCGGGTTTCTCTTCTCCTATATCGGAAGTCTGGGTGGGTCCATCCTCGTATTCCTGCTCATCCGCAAGATCGTTAAACCGTATTTCATGCATTGGGTACCTAAGCGCAAGAACCTAAACCGTTGGATGCATTGGGTTTCAAGACAAACCCCCGATACCATCATTATGCTATCGGCCATGCCGTTTACCCCCAGCAGTCTTCTAAACCTCACGTTCGGCTTATCGGAATTCGTCGCGATGAAGTATATCGTATCGATCGCCATCGGGAAATTCATCATGATCGGCGCGATGGCGATGTTCGGACATACGATGATCCGCTCCCTGGGGGATCCTTGGGTTCTTCTGGGGTTGGGTTTGATCTATCTTGTCGTCCATCTTCTTTATCGGAGAATCAAGGTAAAAGCGAAGCTGGATGAGATCGAAGACGAAAAAAAAGAAGAGTGACCTCTTCTTCAGTTTGTATATTCGGCGCGCCAGATCCCGACGTTCTTCATCCACGTCTTGATCTCGTCCATCGTGAATGGTTGGTTCGTATCCCATTCAAGCACGTTTCCGATGATGATTTCACCGTTTATGGAATCATAAGCGACAAACGCCGGATAATGGGAGAATCCCCACGCCTTACGTATCGCGTTGGAGGAAATGTCCTTGGACAGAGCGGACATGTCGACAGGTTCGATGTCTTCAAACAATGTAACATTGGCATCGTCGGCCAGCTTCACCAACAAATCGTTCTTGACGAATTCGCAATCCGTACTCGTCGTCTGACAGAAATAGATATAGTGCTTTCCGGGATTGTCGAGAAGATAGTCTTCTAGGTCGCCGAATGCGACGGTCGAAGCCTTCAGGCTGGTTTGTTTCAAGACATCCGCATTCTGCGGACGAAACACGAGATAGAGACCGGAAGCCGTAATACTGAGGATTAGAACGAAAGCAATGACGATTCTCCAGAATTTCCGCATCACGCACCTCCTGCACTTCGCATTTTAGCACGAGTGTTTCAAATATGCAAATCGGGGACACCTCGTCGAATCCGCTTTGATAAATCAAAGAAGGAGGAAGAACATGCCATCCAACCTGAAATCCATGCTACTCAATCTAGGGTTGATCCTGATCATTCTGATCATCGTACTCTTCAACCTTTTCGTATTTGTCAGCGGTCCGGCTCAGAAAAGTTCGGCGGAACGCGAACGTGCGTTGGTCCGCGTCGAAGGAAGCTTCGGCATCGACGATGCGGTTTCCCTTTATGACAGCGATTATAACCAATCGTTGTTCATCGGGGAAGGAACCGAGAACGGCGCAGAAGTGTATTTCGCCGCCACGCTGAACGGGAACGTACTGGATACGATTGCGAAGGCGGAATTCGATTTCGCCGCCGCATTGGCGAAAGCCGGGCTAGAGATGGAGTTCAGCGACCCCGAAATCCGCGTCGCCTACTATAAAGGGAAGTTCGTCATCGCCGTCCTTGAGAAGAATCGCGAGACCTTGCTTGATAGACTGGAATATTCGGTGGTGTTCACCGTGGAGATCAACGTATGAAAAACAAAATCTACAACGAGCCTTATTTCGATCGGATCGGATGGATCCTGGAAAACATCGAGAAGAGTCAATTGACTTCCATCGAGGCTTTGGTCGTGCTTCAGCTCGAACATATGCAGAAAAACAAGATCCCCTTCGACCTGGACGTTCTCGCCAGGCGATGCAAGGTGGATGTCGAACTGATCGATCTGATTCTCGAATCGTTGCGGGCGAAGGATTATCTGTGCATCGAAGTCCAAACCTCGACCATCGTCTATGATTTGGAGGGTCTATTCGACCATCCCGAGACCTTGGCGACCACCGACGAAGAGGTCTTCCGGATATTCGAGCAGGAATTCGGACGTCCCTTAAGTTCGACCGAAATCGACAAACTGATCGATTGGTTGAAGAATGCCGGGGCGCAGTTCTGCATCCATGCCTTACGGGAAGCCGTCATGTACCGCAAACTCAGCTTCGGATATATCGATAAGGTATTGTCGCAATGGCTCAAGAGCGGTGTCACCCTTGAACAGTTGAACGAAGGCCGACGCAACGATGACGCGAACGACTGAAATCCTGGATGTCATCGAAGGGATGTTCCCTGACGCGCGATGCGAGCTTCTCTATCAGACGAATTTCCAGCTCGCGGTCAGTGTCATCCTGAGTGCTCAAACCACCGATAGAGCCGTCAACGAAGCCACCCCGGCCTTATTCGACCGTTTCCCAGATGCCTTGAGTATGTCGAATTCGACGTGCGAAGAAATCGAGCCTTACATCCAACGGATCGGACTCTATCGCAATAAAGCCAAACACATCCTCGCGTTTTCAAAAGCTTTGGTGTCGGATCATGACGGGGAAGTCCCGTCTTCGTATGAAGAATTAATCAAACTCCCCGGGATCGGAAGCAAGACCGCCAACGTCATCCAAGGGGTCGGATTCAACATCCCGTCGCTGGCTGTCGATACGCATGTCCATCGCGTCAGTCTCCGGTTGAAACTTGTCCCGAAAGGTTTGGATGTCCATGCGACCGAGACGACGTTGAAACGCAAGATCCCCAGGGAAAGATGGATCGTCGCCCATCATGCGATCCTGTTCTTCGGCCGATACCATTGCAAATCCCAAAAACCCGATTGCGACCTTTGTCCGCTTCAAGACAAATGCGGATACTATCAAGAAAAAACCCGGAAACGTTAAGTTCCGGGTTTGTTTGTCTTAAGGGATGATCAGCGTGATTCCATCAGGCTTCAATGCGCTTAACATATAGGTGTCCTCGTCGGTCACGAGCTCGCCATCGACTCGGACTTCGGTGATCAACGTACCGACGGTTGTTTCGAACGTACAGGTAATCAAACCGCAGATTTTATTGGCTTCGGCCTGCGCTTGTGTTTTCCCGATGAACTCGGTATTCAAGTCGACGCTCTTGTCGATGACGGTCACGGCGATGTTCAAGGCTTCAAACTCGGTCAAGGTATACTTCTTTCCTTCGATTGCCGGTGAAATCAGCGAAACGGTTCCGAGTTGGTTGGACGTCGCGGTGTTGGGAAGGGTGTAGGTGACGACCTGGTCGTTGATTCCATAGGACGCCAGGAAATCGCGGGTAACCGAATAACTATGCCCGGTGAGGTTGTTGGGAACGTTGACTTGGGTATCCTCGACCACGATGTCTTTGCAGATTTCGGAACTCGTGATGCCTGAACTGTCATAGCCGAAGTAGCCGCAGACTCGGACGGTCGACTTTGGAGGCACGTCGACGACTTTTGAGAAGGCGTTGGTCGATTCGGCGAATTCCGCGATCACGGTCGATCCGATGCTGAGCCGGACTTTGTATCTGACGGCTCCGAAAATCCATGAAGGATCGTAGAGTCTGGTTCCGACGGCGGTATAGGTCTTGTCTTTTACGATTAGTTCCATATCAAGTGTGGGAGGTGCGATGGTCAAGGCCTCGGGGTTCGGATAGGCGCTGAAAGCGAAATCGAATTGTTTCTGTGATCCGCTGTCGATCATCGTCGTGTCGAAGCTCGTGGGGTTCTCCAAGGCCGGCGGGACCAAGGTGCCCAACTGGGCGAAACTCTTCTTGATCAGCGCGGTGGTAACCAATGACGGATTCATATCCGCAAGAGGGGAAACATAGGGGAACACACCGAGCACGTGGGTGATCGATACGACGCCGCTGGGTTGTTTGACCGAAGCGGGTTTGGCGCGTTCTCGATAGAGTTCGTTTAGAATCAGACTGTTGACGTTGCCGGGGAGATTCATCCGGCTGACATCGTTGGTGATGTAACTGATCTGGTCTTTGCTTGCTTTATCATATCCGACCCAGACGGCGGTGGTGAACTGGCTGGTCGAAGCGACCATCCAACGGTCCTTGACCGATCCCTGAGGGATGCCGTATTCCAAGCCTTTGTCGCCCCAGTCGCTGGTACCGGTTTTGGCATAGACTTCATAATTGCGTTTTAAAATCTGCATGTAGTTCTGATAGGGGCCGGTTACGTCGTATTCCATCATCTTGGTGGAAAGGTAGGCGGCGTCTTCGGAAATGACTTTGGTCGAGGCGTAGGTCGGAACGATCGGTTCCGAGCCGTCCTTGAATTCGATGCGTTGGATCGTATGCGGCTTGATATAGTTGCCGCCGTTGACGATCGCCGCATGCGCCCCGGCTTCCTGTACCGGCGTGATTTCGAAACTCNNAAACTCGATCCGCCGATGGCATAGCCAAGGTCGAAGTTGCCGGAATTGACCTGGTCGAACCCGATGCTGTTGAGGTAGGCGATGACTTTCTTGCTGCCGATCTTGTCGATGACTTCCTGCAGCGTTTTAAGTGCCGGGATGTTCAACGAACGCGCGATCGCGGCGCTCAGTGTGACTTGTCCGTTATATCGTTCGTCGAAGTTGGAAACGACGATGTCGGTCCCGCGATAGACATAGGGTTCGTCCAAGATGACATGCTGGGTCGAATACCCGAGATACTCGAAGGCGAGGGCGTAGGAGAGGATCGGCTTGAGGGACGATCCCGGTTGTTTCTTCATGGTCGTCGCACGGTTGAACAGACGTTCGCCTTCATAGAAGCGTCCGCCGCCCATCGCCACGATTTCACCCGTCTTGTTGTTTAGGGTGACCATCGCGGTCTGGATGATGTCGTTGGGCCATTTGAGTTTGGTTTCGCCGTTTTGGATGGCTTCGACCGTATCCTGCAATTTGCGGTCCATGCTGGTATAGATCATCATCGGCGTCGTGTAAGGATCCAATCCGGTGGTCTCTTGAACTTCGGTGATGACTTCGTCGATATACGCCTGGTAGGGGCTGCCGATCTTCTTGCTGGACCCGCCTGCGAAGGTATCTTCCAGATTGATGGATTTCGCGGCGGCGGCTTCTTCTTCGGAGATATAGCCGTGATAAACCATCAGGTTCAACACTTCGTTGCGACGAACGGTCGCGACTTCGATATCGCCGTTGATGAAGGGGCTGATCGCTCCGGGGGCGTTGATGACGCCGGCGAGGAAGGCCGCTTCGCTCAAGGTGATTTCCGAAATCTCCTTGCCGAAGTAATATTGGGCGGCGTTGTTGATTCCGCGCGTCGTCCCGGCACCGAAGTTGATCATGTTTAAATAAAGCTCAAGAATCCGTTTCTTGCTGATCTGCTTATCCAATTGCATCGCCAAATAGATTTCCTTGATTTTTCTGGGAATCTGTTTCTCGGCGCTAAAGTACGTGTTCTTGATCAATTGCATCGTAAAGGTGGAACCGCCTTGGTCAAACGAAATGTCGCGCGTCTTGATCGAAGTGATCAGGTTCTCGATGGCGGCTTTCGTGAAACGCGGCAAGTCGAATCCGTTGTGCATGAAAAACCGCGAGTCTTCGATGGAAATAAAGGCATCGATCACGACTTGGGGCAGGTCGGCATAGGTGATGTTCTCACGCAATTCTTCACCGATATCCGCGATCAACACACCTTCGCTGTCGAAGATCTGGCTGGATTCCGGACTTTCGAAATCCTCGATGTTGAGCGTCGGGGCGGTTTGGATGACGGAATACAGGTAATACCCCGCGACGCTCGTCCCGACGATCGCCAAGACGACGATCGATGCGACGATGGATGCGAAGACGCGCGTGACGCGACCTTTTTTCCGATTGATTTTCTTCTTCTTTTCAGTCATTCAGCATTTCTCCTTTGAAATAATACGCATCGACACAGGTCAGGTAGTCGATCGGAGGCGTAAGCCTCCAGGGAATCCGCATCCCGTTCTCCCGGATCCATAGAATGGGGATCGAGCGGCGGGTCGTGGTGTCGATGAACGCCAACAGCCTGTCCGCCGGGACGAAATACGTTTCGTCCAGCGATGTAAAACGGATGATCATGAAGGTCAGTGCCCCATGACGTAGGACGCTGCGCATATGCGCGATTTGATGTTCATGCAGGTAGGCCAGGGCGAAGCTTGTCTTGGACTGGGTTTCCTTCGCTTCGTAGTCCACCGCTTTGCAGCGGTACACGCCGTTGTAGTCGGTCGTGCTCGGCACTTTGAAATAGGCTTCGGTGATCTTGGCTTGGCTTCGCGACGGATAGGAAACCGTGGCGATCATGATCGGGGTCGGCTTCTTGTGCACGTTGGCCCGATCGAGTTCCAGATAATACGCATTGGTCTTGTTCAAGTCGTCTTCAAGGCTCATTCCGCGCTTGGAAGTCGATTGAACCGGACCGTTTTTCTGAGGCGTTTTCTTCGTTGGATATCCGACCATTTCATCACCTCTGATTATTATATACGAATACGAACCATTTTTCCATCTTTTACGACGAGGCCAAAAGACCCCGCACTTGCAAATCACGCGCGGATTTGCTTTAATAGAAGCGCAGGAGGAACCGGATATGAACAAAATCGGAAAACTGGATGCACAGACGATTTATCAGAAAGAGTTCAATATCGAATTCAAAGGGTACTCCGCTTCCGAAGTCGATGCGTTTTTGGACCTTGTGATCAAAGACTATCAGCTTTACGACGAGACCGTCGAGAATCTTCGCGACCAAGTCGAACAACTGAAAAACATCAACCTTCAATTCCAGAATAAACTGACGGAGTTGCAGGGTCGGATCGAAGCCGGCGACACGGTGGAACCCGCGGGGAACTCCGTGGACCTCTTGAAGCGTTTGGCCAAACTCGAGCAGGAAGTATACAAGAAATAAAGGCATCACACTAGGGCAATCGCTGGGCGACCAGAGGAAAGTCCATGCTCGCACCGTCTGCGACGACGGTAGTGATTATGCTGGATGAAACCATAAATCCAGGCGGGAAACCGACGGCTGACGAACTCCTAAAACGAAAGTCATGGACAGAATCTATAAAAGTGCCACAGTGACGGAGTCCGATGGGAAACCACCGGAGTGGAACGAGGTAAACCCCATAAGCGAGAAACCCAAATTTGGTAGGGGAACTTGGCGATGCGAACTGAAGCAAAACCGAGGCGTGCAAGCGCAGATAAATGATTGTCGCCCGCAAGGGAACAGAACATGGCTTACATAGTGTGATGAAAACGGGATGCAAGTCCCGTTTTTGATTTTACATTCACTCGCGGAGTTGGTATAATCATAAATGATGGACGGAGGTAGATCATGACGGAAATCGGGAATATCATCCGAAGCAGACGTGAAGAACTTGGTTTAACGTTGACGGAAGTCAGCGAAAAGACGAAAATCAGCATGATCCATCTCGTAGCGATCGAAAACGGCGACATGGATCATTTTAAGCATGATATGGTGTTCTTACGGTTCTATCTGAAAACGATCAGCGTCGCGCTCGACCTCGACTTCCAGACCATCGCGCATCAATTCAACCTGAGCAAGGATGACTATACCAATACCATTTCTTTGAAGAAAATCAAAGAGAACGAAACCAGTGAAGCCAACGTGGCGAAGAACAGGCAACTCTCCGACAGCAAATACATTTATCAGAACATCAAGAAAAGACGCGTCGACGTCTCCTTCATCACCCTCTTGATCGCGATCTTAGTAATCGTCATCGGATTGGTGTTCGTGTTTTTCAACAGCGTACTTCCGCTATTGACCCGTGATCCCGAACTCATCTATCAGCCGGTCGATGAGATTCCTTCAGAAATAACGCCGGAGCCCCAACCCGAGCCCGAACCCGAGCCCGAACCCGAACCGACGATCATCGTCGTGACGAAAACGGGGTTGACCACGTATTCGATCACGGATTGGGTCGAAGGGAAGCAAGTCAAGTTCGTCGTCAGTTTTTTATCGAACTCCATGATGAAAGTCTACATCGACGACGTGTTGACCAACAATCCCAGTGCGCGGATCTACAACTACGGTGAAACGATGGAAGTCATCGTCGAAGCGGCGGCGAACCGGAAGGTCTCGATCAGTTTCGGATACATCAAACGGAATACGATCAAAGTCGATGGCATCGACGCCGTGATCGATCCGACGATCGCCAACCTACCGCGTTCGTACCGTATCGAATTCACGTTCGCAGGAGGTTCTTGATGAATTTACCGAATCGTCTGACCTTATTGAGGATCGTCATGATCCCGTTGATCGTGTTGATCGTTTTGTTTCCTTTCGCCCAATTCAACATCTACATCGGTCATTTCTCGATCGAACATATCGATTTATCCTATCGTAACGTCGTGATCCTCGTCTTGTTCGCGATGGCCAGCTTCACCGATTTCCTTGACGGCTATATCGCACGTAAGCACAACCTGGTCACCAGCCTAGGCAAGTTCCTCGATCCGATCGCGGACAAGCTTTTGGTCAATACGATGTTCATCGTGTTCGCATGGCAGGGGATCATCCCGGTCGTCGCGGTCTTGGTGATGCTGTGGCGGGATACCGCGGTGGATGCGATCCGGATGATCGCATCGCAGAAAGGCCGCGTCATGGCGGCGGGATATTTGGGGAAAGTGAAGACCGTCGCGCAGATGGTGACGATCATCCTGATCCTGCTCAACAACCTGCCGTTTGAACTTTACTCCTTGCCCGTTTCCGATCTGATGGTCTGGTTCTCGACCTTCATTTCATTGATCAGCGGAATCAGCTACTTCCTACAAGCCAAGGACATCCTGCTGGAGTCGAAGTAAATGGAAGAACTTTTAAATCTGTTGAGAAGCCTGAACTTGTCGATGAGCTGCTGCGAGAGTTTCACCGGCGGGTTGTTCGCGACGCGGGCGACCGCGATCGCGGGGGCGTCCGACGTTTTTCTGGGCGGGATCATCGCCTATTCCAACGACATCAAAGCCAATGTCCTTCACATCGATCCGGAAATCCTGGCGGAGTACGGGGCGATCAGCGCCCAAACCGTCGAAGCGATGGCGAAAAACGCACAGGTTTTGTTTAAAAGCGACCTCTGCGTGTCCTTTAGCGGAAACGCGGGACCGGCCGTGATGGAAGATAAGAAGAACGGTGAAGCCTATATGTGCATCGTCTATCGGGATGTATTACGGGTCTATCACGATGTGTTTCGCGGCAGCCGCGAGGATGTCCGGTATGGCGCCGTGGATGCGGCGATACGCCGCATCAAAGAGTTGGTTAGGGAAGTAACAGAACCTTGCGAAAAAGGGGTCGGAGGATAACCATGGAAAACAAAAAAGATGCATTGTTGGAGGAAGCGCTGAAGCAGATCGAGAAACAATACGGTAAGGGTTCCATCATGAGACTTGGCGACCGTGCCAACGTGGACATCGACGCCATCAGCAGCGGATCGATTTCGATCGACCTGGCGCTAGGGATCGGCGGATACCCCAAAGGACGGATCGTCGAGATCTACGGTCCGGAATCCAGCGGTAAAACGACGCTTGCTTTGCATGCGATCGCCGAAGTACAAAAACGGGGCGGCAAAGCCGCGTTCATCGATGCGGAAAACGCCATCGACCCGCGGTATGCTCGTAATCTGGGCGTCAACATCGACGACTTGATCCTAAGTCAGCCGGATAGCGGGGAACAAGCCCTTGAAATCACGGAACTTCTGATCAAGAGCGGAGCGATCGACCTGGTGGTCGTGGACTCCGTCGCGGCCTTGGTCCCGCAAGTCGAACTCGACGGAGAAATGTCGGACGCCAACGTCGGTCTGCAGGCCCGTTTGATGTCCAAGGCGATGCGTAAACTCTCGGGCGTCATGAACAGAAGCGAATGCACCGTCATTTTCATTAACCAGTTGCGCGAGAAAGTCGGCGTCATGTTCGGCAACCCCGAAACGACATCCGGCGGACGCGCGTTGAAGTTCTATGCTTCGATTCGTATCGACGTCCGTAAAGGCGAAGCCATCAAGAACGGCAACGACATCGTCGGAAACAAAGTGACCGTCAAGGTCGTCAAAAACAAAGTCGCGCCTCCGTTCAAAGTCGCGCTGGTCGAAATCATGTACGGCGAAGGGGTATCGCGGATCGGCGAGTTGATCGATCTGTCGGTCGAACACGAAGTCGTGCAGAAATCCGGCGCATGGTTCGCATACAAAGGCGAAAAGATCGGGCAAGGGAAAGAAGCGGTCCGCGCTTTCTTGAAATCCAATCCGGTGTTGGAAGCCGAAATCACCGAAGAAGTGAAAAAGAAGGCGTTTTTCAAGCAAGAAGCGAGCTTAAAGTAGCAGGGGAACCTGCTATTTTTCTTGTGCTGAGTAAATGTTATTGTGAATTGTCAGTAAATTCGTTATTATGTAAAAGAGTTATATCTAACTCATCAATAGGTACAGGAGGAAAAGCATGCCTAAAGACATTCTCTTTTCCGTCTTGGCCGGTATCAGCGGTTTTGCTTTGGGACTGATCGTGATGGTTTTAGTCTCAAAGTTAGGGTTAAATAGAGATCAACAAAAAGCAAGTTTACTCATCAGCGAAGCAACAAACAAAGCGGATAACCTTGTACGCCAGGCGGTCCTTGAAGGAAAAACGCAGGCGTATGAATTGAAACTTGCCGCGGAGAAGGAAATCAAGGAGCGTCGTCAAGAAATCCAGGAACTGGAAAACAAGATGTCGCGCCGCGAGGATAACTTCCATTTCCGTGAAGAAACGTTGACGAACAAAGAAAAGCAGATTGATGATAAAAATAAACAATTAACCGAAAAATTGAACGTACTGGAGAAGATGGAACGTGATTTGCAGTCGAAGATCGATATACAGGTGACGGAACTCGAACGATTCGCGAACATGACGCAGGCGGAAGCCAAGAAGGAATTAATGAGCGCGGTCGAAAAGAAGATCCAAAACGAAGTGACGGCTTATATCCGTGAAGCGGAAGACGATGCGAAATCGATTGCGGCCGATAAGGCGCGCAATATCATCGGAATGGCGATTCAACGTTATGCCCAAGAGGAAACGTTGGAGCGTACCGTTTCGGTCGTCGCGCTTCCCAGTGAAGAAATGAAAGGCCGCATCATCGGCCGCGAAGGAAGAAATATCCGGGCGATCGAACAAGCGACGGGTGTCGACCTCATCATCGACGATACTCCCGAAACCATCACGCTATCTTGTTTCGATCCGATCCGACGGGAAATCGCCCGTCTTGCGCTTGAGACCTTGATTAAAGACGGACGGATCCAACCCGGCCGTATCGAAGAAGTCGTGAATAAAGTAACCAAAGAACTGAATGAAACCATTCAGAAGGTCGGTGAAGAAGCCGTCTTCAAACTGAACATCGGGAAGATCGACCGTGAAATCGTCGGTTTGATCGGACGTCTGCGTTACCGTTACAGCTATGGTCAAAACGCATTGCAGCACAGCATGGAAGTCGCCTACCTGGCAGGGATGATGGCCGCCGAACTCGGGTTGAACCAAACCTTGGCGAAACGCGCCGCGCTTCTGCATGATATCGGGAAAGCGATGGACTTCGAAGTCGAAGGAAGCCATATCGAAATCGGGGCGCGGATCGCGAAGAAACACGGTGAAAACGCCGTCGTCATCAACTCGATCGAGTCCCACCACGGAGAAGTCGAACCGACCAGCATCATCTCGGTCTTGGTCGCCGCCGCGGACACCTTGAGTGCCGCCCGTCCGGGTGCACGTTTCGAATCCTTTGAAAACTACATCCAACGTTTGGAACAACTTGAAAAAATCGCGACGTCGTTCGACGGCGTCGAAAAGACCTATGCCATCCAGGCCGGCCGCGAAATCCGCGTCATGGTCGTGCCCGAAAAGTTGGATGACATGGCGTGTCATCGCATCGCACGCGAAATCCGCGAGAAGATCGAAGCCGAACTGACCTATCCTGGCCAGATCAAGGTGACGGTCATCCGTGAAACCCGTGCTTCGGACATCGCCAAATAATGAAAATTCTGTTTATCGGCGATATCGTCGGTAGCAAAGGAAGGGCAGCAGTCAAACAACTGCTGCCTTCCCTACGATTGGCCTATGACGCGGATGTCGTGATCGCCAACGGTGAAAACGCGGCGCACGGCAAAGGAATCACACGCAAAATCTATGAAGAACTCTTAAGTTACGGCATCGATGCGATCACGCTGGGGAACCACGCGTTTTCCAAGGCCGACCTCTATGACTTCATCAACCAGGCGGACCGGTTGGTCCGTCCGATGAACCTCATCCCGACCGGGTTGGGACGCGGACACCTTGAGATCGATGTCAAGGGTACGCCTTTGGTGATCGTCAACATCTGCGGCACCGTCTTCATGGAAAACACCGATGAAACGCCGTTCGAAGCGATGCATCGGATCGAAAACAACTTCACTAATAAAATCGTCCTGGTCGACCTCCATGCGGAAGCGACCAGCGAGAAAATCGCCTTCGCCTACATGTTTCAAGACGTGGTCAGCGCGGTCGTCGGAACGCATACGCATGTCCAGACCGCGGACGAGAAAATCATGAACGGTTGCGCCTTCATCAGCGACGTCGGCATGACGGGTCCCTACGACAGCGTCATCGGGCGGGATGTGATGGAAGTGCTTGATCGTTTCAGCGGCATCCGCAGTGCGCGCTACACCGTTTCCGAAGGGGAGTCCCAACTATGCGGGCTGTTCATCGAGATCGACGAGACGACGCGCCGTGCGGTTAAAATCGAACGGATTCAGATCCGGCCGAAAGATGAATCCATAACTCGTTCTTGAAGAACCTTTAAATCGTGATATAATTATTGCAGATCAAGGAGGGTGTTGGAAATGCCGGTAGTAGTAGCAAAAGACATTTGTATCGGTTGCGGAGCGTGTGTTGGCGTATGCCCGACGGGAGCGTTGTCGTTGGACGCCGACGGAAAAGCAGAGTGCGACGAATCGCTGTGCATCGATTGCGGCGCATGCATCGGGGTCTGCCCGACGCAAGCCATTTCGCAGAAGTAAGAAACCAAGCGTCGCTTGGTTTTTTTAACCGGAGGAATCCATGAAAGAAATCAAAGACTACTTCGTTCTCCCCAATCTAAAAGAAGCGCAGAAACGATCGAAAGACCATGCGGTCATCGAACGTTCGCTTTTCCATATCGACGACGTTGCGAAAAACCTCGGCAACGGACGGAAATACTTTTTACGTACCTATGGCTGTCAAGCCAACGAACGGGACGGCGAAACCATCCGCGGCATCCTGGAGGAAATGGGATATCTTCCGGTCATGGACGCCGAAAGCGCCGATTTGATCCTTCTGAATACATGCGCTGTCCGAAAGAACGCGGAAGACAAGGTGTTCGGTGAAATCGGACAACTCAAACGTTTCAAACTGAAAAACCCGGATCTGATGTTCGTGGTATGCGGATGCATGGCGCAGGAAGAAGAAGTCGTCCAAACCATCCTACAGAAGCACCACCACATCGATCTGGTGTTCGGCACCCATAACATCCACCGTCTGCCGGATCTTCTCTATAAAGCGACCTTGACGCGCGAACGCGTGATCGAAGTTTATTCCCAGGAAGGCGACGTCATCGAAAACCTACCGGTACGACGCGTCTTGAGCACCAAAGCCTGGGTCAACATCATGTATGGCTGCGATAAATTCTGCACCTACTGCATCGTACCCTATACCCGCGGGAAAGAGCGCTCGCGGACAATGGAGGACATCTTGGAAGAAGTGGAAACGCTCAAAAAAGAAGGATGCAAGGAAGTCACCCTATTGGGTCAAAACGTCAACGCCTACGGGAAAGATCTGTATGGCGAACATTGCTTTGCGAAGCTGATGGAGAAGGTATCCCAAACCGGGATCGAGCGGATCCGGTTCACCACCAGCCACCCCTGGGACTTCACCGACGAACTGGTCGATGCCATCGCGACGCTTCCCAACGTCATGCCCTACATCCATCTTCCGTTTCAGTCCGGCAACGCCGAGATCCTGAAAATCATGGGAAGACGCTATACCCCCCGGGAATACCTGACCTTGTTTCATAAGCTCAAGGACAGAGTGGAAAACGTCGCGTTTTCCACCGACATCATCGTCGGCTTCCCCAATGAGACCGAAGAACAGTTCAACGATACCTTGGCGGTTCTGGATGAATGCAAGTTCGATAACGCATTCACCTTCATCTACTCGCCCCGCGAAGGGACGCCGGCCGCTAAAATGGAAGACAACGTGCCGATGGAGGAGAAACGCAAAAGGTTGCAGATCCTGAATGCCAAAGTGGCGCAGCATGCGCTTGAAAACAATAAGTGGATGGTCGATAAAACCGTGAAGGTATTGGTGGACGGACCCTCCAAGAAAAACGCGGAAGTTTATTCCGGGTACACCGAAAACAACAAGCTGGTCAATTTCACCTCGGGTGACGATTGCACCGGCGAAATCGTCGAAGTGCTGATCACCGATGCGAAAACCTGGACCTTGAACGGCAAACGGAAATAGAATCGGGCCAACGTTTGAAAAAAGAGACCCGCTAAGGTATAATGGTAGAAAAGCAGGAGGAAATATCATGGATAAAATACGCATTTTTGCGTTAGGCGGGCTGGACGAAGACGGCAAAAATCTTTATGTCGTGGAAATCAACAACGATCTCTTCGTCATCGAAGCCGGAATCAAATACCCCGATACGGAACAATTGGGAATCGAGATGATCATTCCCGATATGAAATATCTCATCGAAAACAAGGACAGGGTGAAAGCCGTGTTCATTACGCATGCGCATGACGATGCGATGGCGGCTTTGCCGTATCTGTTGAGGCAGGCGAACGTCCCCATCTATACGACGCCGCTGAGCGCCGTGATGATCGAAGAGATGCTTAAGAAGCAGAATATCAAGGAAGTGAAGATCCACCGCATCAAGCGCAACGGGAAACTGGCGATCAACGGCGTCAACATCCGCACCTTCGGGCTGACGCATTCCATCGCCGACGCCTTCGGCTTGGCGATCGAGACCGACCAAGGCGCGATCGTCTATGCGGGTGAATACATCATCGATTTGAACGCGCGCAACGCGGCGTTCGCTTGCGACATCACCGAATTCGCCGACATCGGCAAGAAGGGTGTCTTGGCATTGTTGACGGAATCCGTCTATGCGGAAAAGCCGGGCTTCACGGCGCCGAACCACCGCATCACGGACCATATCGAGAGTGCCGTCGAAGACGCGCGGGGACGGGTGTTCATTACGCTTTATGAACAAAACCTTTACCGTTTGATCGAAGTCATCGAACTCGCCAACAAGTACAAGAAAAAGATCTTCTTCTACAATGACAATCAACGCAATCTACTGCGCCAGGTCGAAAAACTGGGCTATTACCATGTGCCGGCCGGTTTGGAACTCAGCGCCGAGAAATTCACCAACGACTACACCAACGCGATCATCATCGTCAGCGCCAGCGGGCCCAACGTATTCAAGGTCATGCACCGCATCGCGATTTCGGAAGATACGAAGCTTGAACTGCATAGCGAAGACACGGTCGTCATCGCCTCGCCGGTCGTCCCCGGGACGGAGCGTGAAGCCAGTAAAATGGAGAACGAACTCTACAAAGAGGGCGTGCGCGTCGTGACGCTGGACCGCAAGAAAATCTTTTCAATGCATGCTTCCGCCGAGGACATCAAGATGATGCTGTCCCTGCTGAAACCGAAATATTTCATCCCCATCCATGGTGAATACCGGCAATTGATCGTCAACGCGAACATCGCGTTGGATTCGGGCTATTTCGCGGATCGCATCGTGGTTCTCGACAACGGCCAAGTCGCCTTGTTCGAAGACAAAGTGTTGAAAAACACATCGACGATCCTTCCGTTGGAAGATCTGATGATCGACGGTAACGAATCGCTGGATGTCAGCGGGATGGTTTTGAAAGACCGTGAAGCCTTGTCGACCGACGGAGCCATCGTGGTCGGCGTCGTCGTCAACTATGCGACCAAGGAAGTCATCGGCGGACCCGATGTCCAGTCCAGGGGTGTCATCTATCTCAAGGAAGCGGACTACATCGTCAAGGAAATCGGCAACATCGTCGAACGCGTCATCATCGACGCGGTCGCCGCGAACAAGTATGAGAACATGTCCGTGCGCATGGACGCCAAGGATAAAATCATGCGCTATGTCCTGAAGGAAACGGGCAAGCGTCCGATGATCCTTCCGGTCATCGTCGAAATCAATGTGAATGAATAATCACGGAGGGTTGCATGGCACGCAGAAAAACACTACGGAAAGAGGAGCGTAAGCTTCTCTACATCATCAACGCCCTCATCCTGTTTACGTTGACCATCATTTCGTTTCAACGTTTCGGGATCGTCGGCATCTATCTTGACCGTTTGGTGCGCTTTTTTGTGGGCGAAACGATCGTATTCTTTTACGTCCTTATGTTTCTATACGCCTTGTTCATCCTTTTTTGGCGTAAGAACCCCAACCTTCGTTTAAAGACGAGCATCGCATTGGGTTTGATGCTGACGGCGGTGATCCTTACCGCATCCTATCGCGCCTATACGCGATCCGACATCGGATTCGCGGTCTTTGAAGAATGGATGAGCAACACGCCGGAAATCTTCACCGAAGCGCTGTCCCCCAACGGGGGGCTGGTCGGGGTTTTCCTGTATTCGCTCTTCACCCTTCTGTTCGCACGGACAGGGACGCTGATCGTCATCGTTTTCCTCTATATCGTGGCCATCCTGCTCTTCGTGGATTGGAAATACGTGAAGAAAGCCATCGCCAAGATGCGCTCCGCCAAAAACCGCGTGATGACGCAGATCGGCGAAGAAATGGCTTATGAAGAAAAAGCCGAACCGGAACTTCCCAAGAAGAAGCACCGGTTGAAGTTTTTGACGCCGGATGTCAAAGAACCCGAAGTCCAGGAAGTCGTCGTCCCTGAAAAACGTTCGACCGTCATCGCAAAGCCGAGTTTGTTCGATGAAAGGGAAGTCACGACGAAATCCGCCGCGACCATCCACAACATCGGCAACTACGTTCTCCCCGATATCAAGATCCTCGATGAAGTCGCGGCCAAGAGCAAATCCAGCGCCAACGCCAACGCAGCCGTTTTCAAAGGGAAGAAACTGCTTGAGATCCTATCGAATTTCGGCATCAACGCGACCCTGGTCGCCACCCATATCGGCCCGGCGGTCACGAAGTTCGAAGTGCGTCCGGACTCCAACGTCAAAGTATCGAAAATCGCTTCCATCCAGGACAACATCAAAATGGAGTTGGCGGCGAAGGACATCCGGATCGAAGCCCCGATCCCCGGCCGTAACGCGGTCGGCGTCGAGATCCCCAACGTAGAGATGATCCCCGTCCGCATGGCGGAGATGCTGAAGGAAATCCCTCCGGAAAAGATGAACAAGAAACTCTTGTTCGCCCTAGGACGGGATTTATCCGGGCGCCCGATCTTTTCGGAACTCGACAAAATGCCTCATCTCTTGATCGCAGGTGCGACCGGCAGCGGGAAATCCGTCTGCGTCAATTCGATCATTTCGACATTATTGCTACGTACGACACCCGATGAAGTGAAGATGATCCTGATCGACCCCAAGAAAGTCGAGTTCACTTCGTTCCAGAAAATCCCGCATTTGATCTGCCCGGTCATTTCCGACGCCTCCGAAGCCGCAAGGGCGCTAAAAATCGTCGTCAAGATGATGGAAAACCGCTATGAGGTCTTCTCAAAATGCAATGTCCGCAACATCACCGCCTACAACGAACTTCTCATCAAAGCCCCGCAGGAACACCTTGAGCCGATGCCGTGGATCGTCGTCATCATCGACGAACTCGCCGACTTGATGATCGTCGCCGGGAAAGAAGTCGAATCCAGCATCCAACGGATCACCCAGTTGGCGCGTGCCGCCGGGATCCACCTGATCGTCGCGACCCAGCGTCCTTCGGTCGATGTCATCACCGGGATCATCAAATCCAACATCCCATCGCGCATCGCCTTCGCCGTCTCCAGCGGAGTGGATTCCAGGACCATCCTGGACCATGTCGGGGCGGAAAGGCTGCTTGGTTACGGGGATATGTTGTTCATTCCGGTCGGAGAGCCCGCTTCCGTCCGTATCCAGGGGGTTTTCGTTTCCGACGATGAAGTACGCCGTTTGGCCGAAACCACCGCCGCACAGCGCAAACCGACCTATGACGAAGCGTTCATCAATCCCGAAGACGGGGAAGGCTTGTCGGAAGGCATCGCATCCGCCTTGGATGATCCGCTTTTCGATGAAGTCAAAGAGTATGTCATCGAAACCCAACGGGCTTCGACCTCCAGCATCCAACGCCGATTCGGATTGGGATACAACCGCGCGGCGCGCATGATGGATGTCCTTGAGCAAAAGGGTATCATCGGACCGACGCAGGGCAGCAAGCCGCGCGATGTCCGGGTCCGCAAAACCGACGATGAAGATTAAGCGGTTACAAAACCGCTTTTCCTTTGGTTTGCTTAGTTGACTTTAAGTGTAAAAAATACTAAACTGAGATGGAGCAGATACACTGCGAAAAACAATGGAGGAAGAAGTAATGAAGAAGCTTTTGATTCTTTTGACTGTATTCCTGATGGTATTCGGACTTGCTGCATGTTCGAAACCCGAAGACAAGGGATTTGAACTTGCCTTGATCACTGACGTCGGCAATATCGACGACAAGTCGTTCAACCAAGGCGCATGGGAAGGTCTTGTCAAGTATGCCGAAGAAAACGACATCACCCACCAATATTACAAACCGACCGAACAATCGACCGCTGCCTACGTCGATGCGATCGAATTAGCGGTTACCGGCGGGGCGAAAGTCATCGTCACCCCGGGATTCTTGTTCGGACCGGCCGTATTCGAAGCCCAGGACTTGTTCCCGGATGTCATGTTCGTGTTGTTGGATGCGGATCCGCACAGTGAAGACTGGACGCAGTTCCGTGCCGAAGACAATGTCTACTCGATCTATTATGCTGAAGAACAATCCGGTTTCCTGGCTGGCTACGCCGCGGTTAAAGACGGCTACACCAACTTAGGATTCATGGGCGGCATGGCTGTTCCGGCCGTTGTCCGTTTCGGTTATGGATTCCTTCAAGGCGCCGAATATGCCGCCGCTGAATTGGGTTTAGCCGATGTCATGGTCAAGTACCACTACACCGGTAACTTCGACGACACCCCCGATAACAAAGCGAAAGCCGCTTCCTGGTATCAATCGGGCGTCGAAGTGATCTTCGCCGCCGGCGGTAAAGTCGGGAACTCCGTCATGTCCGCTGCCGAAGAAGCCGACAAGAAGGTTATCGGCGTCGACGTCGACCAATCTCCTGAATCCGACACCGTCATCACTTCCGCGATGAAGGAACTCGGAAACTCCGTCTTCCTCGCGCTTGAAGCGTACTATGCCGATGAATTCCCGGGTGGCGAAATCGTCACGTTGGGCGCCGATGTCGACGGTGTTGGTTTGCCGCAAGACTTCAGCCGTTTCACGACCTTCAAACAAGCCGATTACGATGCCGTTTTCGACAAACTCGTTGACGGAACCATCATGATCAAGAAAGACACCGACGCCGCGACGGCCGATTTACTGCCGTTGACGATCGTCAAAGTCACCATCGAATAATTCGACTCGAAGCGGACCGCATGGTCCGCTTTTTTTTATGTTTGAGCCAACAAATACACCATTTTCGCCCAAAATAAGATATAATTCCAACATAGGAGAAATACCCATGGAATATGTAATCGAAATGCTGAATATCACAAAAGAGTTTCCCGGTATTATCGCCAACGACGACATCACCTTGCAAGTACGCAAAGGCGAGATCCATGCGTTGTTGGGCGAAAACGGTGCGGGGAAATCGACTCTGATGAGCGTCCTTTTCGGTTTGTATAAAGCCGAGAAAGGAACCATCAAAGTCAATGGTCAGGTAGCGAAGATCCATAACCCCAACGACGCCAAGAAATACGGCATCGGGATGGTGCACCAACACTTCAAACTCGTCCACAATTTCACCGTGCTCGAGAATGTCGTGCTCGGTGTCGAAACCGTGGAAAACGGGTTTTTGAAGTTGAAGGATGCACGCGAGAGAGTCGAAAAGATATCGAAACAGTATAATCTTTTCATCGATCCGGATGCTTTGATTTCCGACATTTCCGTCGGGATGGAACAACGGGTCGAAATCCTGAAAATGTTGTATCGCGAAAACGAAATCTTGATTTTCGATGAACCTACGGCCGTACTTACCCCGCAGGAAATCGACGAGTTGATGAAAATCATGAAGAATCTGGCTTCGGAAGGGAAGTCCATCATCTTTATCACGCATAAGTTGAACGAAATCAAACAGGTTGCCGACCGTGTCACGGTCTTGCGTAAAGGGAAATACATCGCGACGGTCGACGTGGCGACGACGTCCAAGGAAGAGATGTCGGAAATGATGGTCGGACGCAAAGTCTTGTTCGAAGTCGAAAAAGGGGAACAGAAACCCGGTGAAGTGATCCTTGAAGTCAAGAATCTGGTGGTGAAGTCGAAGCACAGCCATAAGAACGCCGTCAACAACGTGAGTTTCAAGGTCCGTCGCGGTGAAATCCTTTGCATCGCAGGGATCGAAGGCAACGGTCAAACGGACCTTGTCTACGCCTTGACCGGTCTGACGCCGATCGAGTCGGGTTCGTTGCTTTTCAAAGGCTCGGATATCACACGATCCACCATTAGGCACCGTTCGGTCTCCGGGATTTCGCATATACCGGAAGATCGGCATAAACACGGACTCGTATTGGATTATAACCTGGCCGAAAACCTCGTATTGCAGTCCTATTTCCAAAAAGACTATCAAAACAACGGTTTCTTGAAGTTCGATGCCATCTACAAGCATGCATCCGACTTGATCAAACAGTTCGATATCCGCAGCGGCGAAGGGGTCAATTCAAAGACCAGAAGCATGTCGGGCGGCAATCAACAGAAGGCGATCGTCGCCCGTGAGATCGACAAGAACCCGGATCTGTTGATCGCGGTCCAACCGACTCGCGGACTGGATGTCGGTGCGATCGAATATATCCATAAAAAACTGGTCGAACAACGGGACGCCGGGAAGGCCGTCCTTCTGATTTCCCTTGAAATGATCGAGGTCATGAACGTCAGCGACCGCATCTTGGTCATGTATGAAGGGGAATTGGTCGGTCAGGCGGATCCGAAAGTCGTTTCCCAACAGGAACTTGGTCTCTTCATGTCCGGATCCAAGAGAGAGGTGATCGAATGAACAAGCTTCTTAAATCAAAAGGCTTCCAGAACGCATCCGCGTCGATCCTCTCGATCATTTTCGGCTTTGCCTTCGGTTTCATCGTATTGCTTATCAGTAATCCGGCCAATGCGGTCGGTGGTTTCTTGACGATCTTGTCCGGCGGGTTCACCGGCGGGATGAAAGGCTTGGGCCAGACGCTTTATCTGGCGACGCCGATCATCATGACCGGCTTATCCGTCGGTTTCGCCTTCAAAACAGGCCTCTTCAACATCGGGGCGTCCGGTCAGTTCATCGTTGGGGCTTTCACTGCCGTCTTCATCGCCGTAAGGGCGACGTTCATTCCGACTGAGATCCTATGGTTGGTCGCTTTGATCGGTGCATTCGTCGCCGGCGGGTTGTGGGCGTTGGTCCCTGGATTCCTCAAAGCCTATCGGAATGTCAACGAAGTCATCGCATCGATCATGATGAACTACATCGGGATGTATCTGGTGAATTTCATGGTCGTACAGACGGTGTTCGACGCGGCACGGAATCAATCGATGACGCCGACCCGCGCCATCATCCCCAAGGTCGGGTTGGATACCTTGTTTAACGGATCCAATGTCAATCTAGGGATCATCATCGCGATCCTCGTCGCGATCATCGCCTACATCGTTTTGGAGAAGACGACCTTCGGTTATGAGTTGAAGGCGTGCGGCTACAACCGTTCGGCTTCGCAATACGCCGGGATGAATTCGAAACGGAACATTTTGTTGTCGATGGTCATCGCCGGGGCGTTCGCCGGGTTAGGCGGAGGCCTGCTCTATTTGGCGGGATCGGGGAAACACATCCAGGTCGTCGATATCCTGGCGGCCGAAGGGTTCAACGGGATTCCCGTCGCCTTGTTGGGTTTAAGCAACCCGATCGGCATCATCTTCGCCGCGATCTTCGTCGCCTACATCAACGTCGGCGGCTTCTACATGCAACTNNCATGCAACTTTATAAGTTCGTCCCGGAAGTCATCAGCATCATGGTGGCTGCGATCATCTATCTCAGCGCCTTCTCCTTGTTCTTCAGGGAACAGATCAGTGCGTTCTTCAAGAAACGGACGGAGGGTAAATAATGGATACCATCTATTTCGTCTTTCAGAATTCGTTGTTGTTCACGGTCCCTCTGGTCGTTGTCGCGTTGGGCGGTATGTTTTCCGAGCGCAGCGGCATCGTCAATATCGCATTGGAAGGGATCATGGTCATCGGCGCGTTCTTCAGCATCTTCTTCATCAAGACGTTCCAGGGAACGATTCCGCCTCAGTTGCTCTTCATCCTCGCCATGTTCATCGCGATGTTCGTGGGGATTCTCTTCTCCCTCTTGCACGCCTATGCCTCCATCAACATGAAGGCGAACCAGACGATCTCCGGTACCGCGTTGAACCTCTTCGCCCCGGCGTTCGCGGTCTACACCGCACGGATGGTCCAAGGGGTTTCGCAGATCGACTTTAAAAACAATTTCCGTATCCCGAAGGTGCCGTTGCTCGGCGATATCCCCGTCATCGGTAACCTGATCTTCCAAAACGTCTACATCACGACCTACATCGGGATCGGAATCCTGGTGGTCGCTTCGATCATCCTGTACAAGACCCGTTTCGGTCTACGTCTGCGTGCCTGCGGCGAGCATCCGCAAGCCGCCGTCTCGGCCGGGATCAACGTCATCAAAATGCGCTATATCGGCGTCATGATGTCGGGTGCCTTGGCGGGATTGGGCGGGTTGATCTTCGTCGTCCCCATCAGCACCAACTTCAGCGGAAGCGTCCTGGGGTATGGCTTCCTGGCGTTGGCGGTATTGATCTTCGGTCAATGGAAACCTTCGCGCATCCTCTTCGCCGCTTTCTTCTTCGGGATGATGAAGACCATCGCCTCGACCTCGACCATCATTCCGTTCTTGGCGGATCTCAGCCTCGACCCCGCCATCTATAAGATCACCCCGTATCTGGCAACCTTGATCGTATTGGCTTTCTCGTCGAAGAACTCCGCCGCACCTCGTGCCGCCGGGGAACCCTACGACGCAGGCAAACGCTAAACAAACACACTCCGCGGATTCGCGGAGTGTGTTTTACTTTATAACTTACTTATCTATAATCGTGGTATTGGTTATCCAAGGCTTCTTTTTGGATGACCCGGGGACTTTGGGCGACGACTACGCAGTCCGAGTCGACATTTTTGACGACCACGCAGTTCGCCCCGACCCTGACGTTGTTTCCAAGCGTGATCTTCCCGATGAGTTTCGCCCCGGCGCCCAGATAGCACCCGTCCCCGAGTTGAGGGCTACCGAAGAAAGGGTGGTTTTCGATCGTGTTGGATCCGATGGTCACCTGTTGGAAAATGATGCAATTCTTACCGATCTTCGCACCGTTGGAGATGAAGATCCCCTGGATTCCATGCGGGAAAACGGGGTCTTCCTCGAAAACGCTTCGATAACCGATCCAACTCCCCATTTTCTGGAGTTTCTTCTCATAAGCATAAACCAAAAGATCCTTCATGAACCCGTCGTTTTGGCGAATCAGGCGACGTTTCAGTTTCAACACCCCTCCGTTGAGGAAAACCAGGATTTCATGGAAGGGGATCCCCAAGATCCGTATCATCGCTTTTCTAAGTTTACGCATCGCTTTACCTCGTTTTCAGATGATTCTTCACATATTATACAATAAATCATCGATTCGCCGTGGGTAGAAACGATGAAAAAACAGGACCGAAGGTACGATCTTGGGTCCTGTTGATTTCTATGATCATTTTCTGTTTTCTTCGATCAAGCGGTTCTTCAAATTCCATAACGCCATCGAGAGGTCGACGTAATAGCGATGCGGGTTGCGTAGGCGCTTGACTTCGTCCCACATGGTCTCCATCTGTTCTTTACAGAAATCGCGCGTCTGGAGCGTATCCCGGGTCGTATACACGAGATTGCCGTTCACGAAGACCGGGACTTGAAGTTGTTTATAGGTGTAGTTGGAGATGACCTTCTTTTTCCACGGTGTCACGGGGTCGAAAAGGGTATAGCTATCATAAGGGATGACTTCGTCCGCCATGCACACCAAGTCGCCCAATGCCTTATGGGTGTCCTTGTCATAGAAGCGGATCAGTTTTTTAAATCCCGGATTGGTGATCTTCTCGATATTTTCACTGATCTTGATTTTCGGTATGATGTCGCCCTCTTTTTCAAAAGCGACCACCTTGTACACCCCGCCCAATACGGGGGATGATTTGGACGTGATCAGGTTCTCCCCGACCCCGAACGAATCGATCTTCGCATCCTGCAGAATCAGATCGTCTATGATTTCTTCATCCAGCGAATTGGACGCCAGGATCTTACAATCCGTCAAGCCGGCATCGTCGAGCATCTTTCTCGCCCGTTTGGAAAGATAGGCCAAGTCGCCGCTGTCGAGGCGGATGCCTTTCAAACGATATCCGTTGGGGATCAGGAAATCATGCGCGACTTTGATCGCGTTGGGTACGCCGCTCTTGAGCGTGTCGTACGTATCCACCAACAGGATCGCGTTTTGCGGTTGGATCTGAGAATAACTCAGGAAAGCCGCATATTCGCTTTCATGCAGTTGGATGTAGCTATGGGCGATGGTTCCCGAAATGGGGATTCCGAACTTCATCCCGGCCAGGGTGCAGGACGTACCGACGCATCCGGCGATCACCGCCGCACGGGCGCCTTCAAGCGAAGCGTCCATGCCTTGCGCGCGTCGCGCACCGAATTCCATCACCGCGCGCCCCCGTGCCGCCGTCACGATCCGACTGGCTTTGGTCGTGATCAAGATCGGATAGTTCACACACAAGAGAAGCAAGGTTTCAATCAGTTGGGCTTGGATATAGGTGCCTCTGACGGTCACCAACGGTTCGTTTTCAAACACCGGCATGCCTTCTTCCACCGACCAGATATCCAAGTTCAGTTTCAAATGTCGAAGGTAATCGATGAACTCGTCGTCGAACACGTTGGATCGTTGCAGATAGGTCAATTGTTCTTCGGTGAAGCGGAAACTTTGGATCGCTTCGATCAAACGGTTCAGCCCGTTGAAGATCAAATAACCCCCGCCATCGGGGATCCGACGGATGAACATATCAAAATAGGCGATTTCTTCGTGCCGTTTTTCCTTAAAGTAGGCATAGGCCATCGTGAATTCATAAAAGTCGGTCATCATCGTAATGTCTTGTGTGTGCATATTACTCTCTTTCCAGATGGGGGAGGATCTCGATCCCGGCGCTTCGCATCAGTTTGAATGAAAAATCGTTGAATTCATCGCGGGGGTGGCCGGGCAGGTCGAAGGTTTCGACCGCGTCTTTCACGACGATCATCTTCGTATCGAGCCTGGCTTGCTGCAGGTAGGTCTTCATCGTCAATGCGAACTGCAGGACGCAGATGTCCGTGCAACAACCTGTGACGACGATTCGGTCAAACGGTTCTTGTTCCTTGATGAACCGCTGGAATCCGTCACTGAGAAATCCGTTGGTGGTGTCTTTCTCGATGACGACCATCCGGTGTTCATATGCCTTGATCGGATCGACCAGTTCGCTCTCGAGCGTGCCGCGGATGCAGTGCGGCGGATAAAAGCCGAATTCCTTGGAATCGATCGCATGGGCATCCCTGAAAGCCACGACACTCTGGCCACGTTCGGTATAATCCTTGATTAATTCGACGTTTTCATCGATAATGGTGCTAATCGCGGGGTCGCTGAGCGGACCGGTTTCGATGAATCCGCGAACCATGTCGACGACCACAAGCAAGTCCCTTTGTTTCTTAGAACGGGATAGCATGGTATCACCTCGGTCATGGGTATTATATCACACAAAACAGAGTGCAATGAAGGAGCGAAACAATGGAAACATTTCAGCATAACGGACGGTTTCATGTCATGGAAACGGAGAAGTTCAAGGACGTCACCTGTTCGATCCGCTTTTTAGGGAAGAACGAAGAACCCTATGTCAGCATGCGCAACCTTCTGGCGCAAATCCTGGTCGACCGAAGCGAACATTATCCTTTGAAAAGCGACATCGCGGCGGTGTGCGACGCCTGTTACGGGTTAAACGTGGATTCCAAGACCACCGCCTATGGGAAAGCCCACGGATTGGAATTCCGTTTCAAGACCATCAGCGACCGCTATGCTTCNNGCGACGCTATCCGAAGCCAAAACCAATGTCCTGGCGTCGCTGTTGCGTTATGAAGACAACCCATCCCAATATGCGATGATCCAAGCCTGCGCAATGGCGGGGGAGAATCATTCGTTAGCGGTCTTCAGCCAAGGGAAAAAAGAAGTCGTCGAAGCGATCGACGTCGAACAGCTTCGACGTTATTACCGCGACCTGATCGAAAACGACCGTTTCGATTGCTTCGCCGTCGGGGATTTCAGCGCCACGGAAATGGTCGAAACTTTGCGCGACGCGTTCTCGTTTTTGAACGAGCAAAATGAAATCGACAGCGCCTATGCGCTGGATTCCAGCGAATTCAAGTCGGGTCATACCCAGCGCGATATCGAACAAACCAATTTGATCCGTTTGTATTCGATCCATCGCGACGTTCTCGATGAAAATTACACGGCGCATCGTTTGGCGGTGGTGATGTTGGGTCAACTCCCCAATTCGCTTCTTTTCCGCGAAGTCCGGGAAGCGCGTTCGCTTTGCTATTCGATTTACTCCGGGATGGTCCAATTCGACGGGGTCGTATCGGTTTCAACCGGCATCGATGCTTCGAAAAAGGATGAAGTCGAAATCCTGATCGAAGAGCAGATCGATCTGCTTCGCTTGGGCAACTTCGAGCCGAAACTTCTGCAGACCGCCAAAGACATGATGGTTTCTTCCATCAAATCCGCCGGCGACGACGCCACGTCGATCATCAATTTCCATCACCAACGCATTTTGACACGCCGCGCAGAGACCTTCGATTCCGCCATCGCGAAAATCATGGAAGTTCGATTCGAAGATATTCTTGAAGCGGTATCGACCTGGACGCCGATCGTTTCTTATACGGTCGGGTTGAAGGAGGGGCAATGATCAGNNGAAAACAAAAAACTCAACGAGAAAGTCACGGAAACGACGCTTGCCAACGGACTGAAGGTCTTTTTCATCCACAAGCCCGGATTCATCTCGTCGACCGCCGTCTACATGGTTCCGTTTGGATCGTTGGATATCCGCCAACAGAAACCCGACGGCGAAATCATCGAAAGCAACGCGGGGGTCGCGCATTTCCTCGAACACAAACTCTTTGAAAGCAACAACGGGGCGGACATCATGGAGGCTTTCAGCGCGATGTCGGCCAACGTGAACGCGTTCACCTCCTACAATGAAACCTGTTATTATTTCTCGACCGGCGAAGCGGATTTCTCCCAACCGCTGGAACTCCTCTTGGATTTCGTCCAGAACCTTTCGATCACCGATGAATCCGTCGAAAAGGAAAAGGGCATCATCATTCAGGAACTGCGCATGTACATGCAGATGCCGGAAGCGCGTCTGATGTATGAAACCTACCGCTCGCTCTTTAAGACCCATCCCGTCCGGATCGATATCGGGGGGAGCGAAGAGAGCGTCAAGGCGATCACGAAAGCCGAGCTCTACGACCTCTATGAAGCCAACTACCACCCTTCAAACAGCGTCCTGGTCATCGTCTCGGGCCAAGAAAGCGAAAAAATCCTGGATTTGGTGAAAGCCAACCAAGCCGGAAAGACTTTTCCGGACTTCGAGGCACGTCGCCGACTGATCGACATGGAAGAACTGAAAGTCGCCAAGAAACACCATAGTTTCGCGATGGACATCCAAGCGAAGAAAATCACCTATAGTTTCAAGTTCAATCCGGCGCAAGGGACGCGCATGGACCGCCTGGTCCAGGAGTGGATGATCCGCATCTATCTTGAACTGCTTTTCTCTTCCTATAACCCCCTCTATCAGAATTGGTTGGATTCCAACCGGATCAACGACTACTTCGGCTATGAAGTCGATGTGACCGATGAATACGGATTCGTGATGTTCTACGGGGAGAAAGAATCGGAAGAGGATCTGGTCGCCTTGGTCAACGAAGGCTTGTCGACGGATTTCGCCACGGTCGCCCCGTATTTCGAGAACTTGAAGAAGCGATACTTCGGTCAAGCCATACGTAGTCTAAACAACCCCGACGACATGGCGGTCTCCTTTGCGCGCTGCGTTTTGTTGGGACTGGATTATTTCGCAACGCTTGATTGCGTCAATCAAATCGAAGTCGACGACCTGAAGGAAATCGGCGGGGTATTCGACTCCGCGCATTCAAGCATCGTCAGCGTCCGGAGTAAGAAAGCATGATCGCGGGCATCGGTTGCGACATCGTCGAACTTCGGCGATTCAAGGAAGATCCGGATCGGTTAGCACGGCGGATCTTGACGCAAGGCGAACTTGCCATCTATCAGCAACTTCCCCCGATACGTATCATCGAATGGCTCGCCGGAAGGTTCGCCGCCAAGGAAGCCATCGTGAAAGCCTTGGATACTCCGACGACCATCACCCGGATTGAAATCCAGTCGGATGAGAACGGCAAACCTTTCTGCCGGTTGGAAGGGTACGTGGTCCATCTTTCGATCGCGCATGAAAAGGAATATGCGATCGCATATGCGATCGTCGAAAAAGGGTAAACTTGCAAAAAAGACATGTTCCGCCTAGGCAAACATGTCTTTTTTCATCGATTTCGACAAATTCGCCGATTTGCCATCCTCCGTCTTTCTGTGCATAATAGCGCTACCGAAATAAGGAGGAACTATGTTGAATCAAGTGGTTTTGGTGGGAAGGGTAGCCCAAATGCCCGAAGTCAAGGAAACGGCGAGCGGAATCAAACTTGCCCAGATGCTGATCGAAGTGGATCGTAATTTCAGAAACAGCCAGGGGGAATACGAGCGCGACTTGTTTCTGTGTACGTTGTGGCGGGGGATCGCGGAAACGGCGATCGCGCAATGCGAAGTCGGATCGATCATCGGGGTCAAAGGGCGGTTGCAGGCGGGGAATTTCGATACGAAGGATCATTCGAAGTTCTATTACTGCGAAGTGGTCGCAGAGAAAGTTTCGTTCTTGACTTCGAAACAAGGCAGTTGAACCCAAAGGAGCGTCCGCTCCTTTTTGTTTTGGATTGGGTAAACATGGTTGGGTCGACCATAAAACAATGCAAACCGTTTTCTCTTTCACGCATGTATTGTATAATGTTCGCGAGAGGTGCCTATGAAACAATACTTGGAATTACTGGAAACGATCCTAACGAACGGAAGCGATCGACAGGACCGGACATCGACCGGGACACGTTCGATCTTCGGATATCAGATGCGCTTCGACCTGGGCGAGGGCTTTCCGCTGTTGACGACGAAGAAAGTCCATTTCAAATCGCTAGCGGTCGAACTGTTATGGTTCATCCAAGGGAGCACGAACATCCGTCCGTTGGTCTTGGAGAACGTGCGTATCTGGAACGAATGGCCGTATGCGAGATATACGAAGAGTGCGAGATATCAAGGAGAGACCTTGGAAGAGTTCGTCGCCAAAATCAAAGAAGACGAAGTTTTCGCATCGGAGTTCGGCGAATTGGGACCGGTTTACGGGAAACAATGGCGCGATTTCAACGGTGTCGACCAATTGTCCGTTCTCATCGACGGTCTCAAGAGGAATCCGTTTTCCCGCCGCCACATCATCAGCGCCTGGAATCCGGCGGAACTGGAAAACATGGCCTTGCCGCCTTGCCACATGATGATGCAGTTCTATGTTTCTTCCGATCGTAAGAAACTTTCTTGTCAGCTTTATCAGCGAAGCGCGGACGTCTTTCTGGGCGTACCCTTCAACATCGCTTCCTATGCTTTGTTCACGATGATGATCGCCCATGTCTGCGGTTATGAAGCCGGGGAATTCGTCCATACCTTCGGCGACGTCCACATCTACAACGACCATTTCGAACAAGTGCGGCTCCAACTTACACGCGAACCCAAATCGTTACCCACCTTGCGCTTCGCACGCAAGGTCGAATCGATCGAAGATTTCCGCTATGAGGATTTCATCCTGGAAAACTACGACCCCCATCCCCTCATCAAAGCGCAGGTCAGCGTGTAATGTTCACATTGATCGTCGCGATGGATGAAGAACGCAACATCGGTAAGAACGGATGGATGCCATGGCATCTGCCGGAAGACTTGAAGCAGTTTAAGGCGCGGACGCTGAACCATGCGATCGTCATGGGGAAGACCACATTCGTCGCCATCGGGAAACCCTTGCCAAAACGGCGGAATCTCGTCGTGACCCATGATTTATCCATCGAAGAGAAGTATCCCGGGGTCGAAGGGGTTTTCGATTTCCAATCCTTTCTTAAACAAAACATGGACTCGCCAGAGGAAATCTTCATTTGCGGAGGGTCGCGGATCTATGCCCAAGCCCTGCCTTATTGCATGAAACTGGTGATCTCGCTTGTCGAGGGGGTTTTCGAGGCGGATACGAAGTTCCCGACATTCGATGAATCCGCATTCGAGGTCGAATCGATCGAAAAACATGATGGATTTTCGGTGAAAATCCTGCGAAGGAAGGTAAACGATGCATAAAGAGTGGAAAAAAGCGAAATTATGGATGAAAATGTTCCTTTTCCTCCCGGCGGCCTATATTTCGGCCATTCGGGTGAGAAAGAAGGATTTCGGCTTGCGGTTTGAAGTCGCCCGACAATGGGCGTTCATGTTGCTTAGGATGACCAGAACTCGTCTTGAAGTCAAAGGACAGGACAACTTCCCCAAGGAAGACGGGAATCTTCTTGTTTGCAACCATCAGGGCAGCATGGATGCGTTTGTTTTGTTCGGGGCGATCGACGTCCCGTTCACCGCGGTCGGCAAAGTCCAAGGTGCGAAAATCCCCATTTTAGGCCGCTGGTATAAAGTCATGGAAATGGTGCTGTTCGACAGGGATAGCGCGAAGGATTCGATCCGGATGGTTCGTGAGACCGCGGAAGTCATGAAAAAGGGCAGAAACGTGTTGATCTTCCCGGAGGGGACCCGTTCGAAGAAAGCCGAAATGGGTGAATTCAAAGCGGGTGCCCTAAAACCCGCCTTTCTCGCGAAATGCCCGATCGTCCCGATCGCTTTGATCGATAGCTATAAAGTACTGGACGAACCCGGTGGAAACCGGTTCGTCGTCGGGGTTAGCGTCGGGAAACCGATGTTATTCGAAGAATACGGTGAGATGACGACACAGGAAGTGGCGGACAAAATCAAACAGCAAATCCAAGCGATGATGGATAAGAAAGAAGGGTAATATGCGATTCGTAGATCTGATCGAAAAAAAACGCGATCGAATGGCATTGACGAAAGAAGAAATTCTATTTTGGATCGACCATTACGTGAAGGGGGAAGTCCCGGATTATCAAGTCAGTTCTTTACTGATGGCGATCGTCCTTAACGGGATGAATGCGGAAGAAACGGTCGCCTTGACGATGGCGATGATGAACAGCGGGGATGTGTTCGACCTTAGCAGGATCCAGGGCATCAAGGTCGATAAGCACAGTACGGGGGGCGTCGGCGACAAGACCAGTTTGGTGTTGGGACCGATGGTCGCCGCGGCCGGTGCGAAAGTCGCGAAAATGTCGGGGAGAGGGCTTGGCCATACGGGCGGTACGATCGATAAACTCGAATCGATCCCCGGTTTCCATGTGGAACTGACCGAAGAACAATTCATCAAACAAGTCAATGAAATCGGATTGGCCATCATCGGCCAATCGGCGCAATTGGTACCCGCGGATAAGAAACTCTATGCACTGCGCGATGTGACGGGCACCGTACCCGCGATCCCGCTGATCGCATCGTCGATCATGTCGAAGAAACTGGCGGCCGGGTCGGATGCGATCCTGTTGGATGTGAAATACGGCGACGGGGCGTTCATGCAGACGCCCCAGCGTGCGATCGAACTGGCCAAGGCGATGATCTCGATCGGAAACGGGATGGGCCGCAATACCCGCGCGATCATCTCGGACATGAACGAACCGTTGGGCAACGCGATCGGCAACGCCCTTGAAGTGAAAGAAGCGATCGATACCCTGCATGGCGAGGGTCCCGAGGATTTCACGGCGTTGGTGTTGGAAGCCGGAGCGATCATGCTTCAGCAAGCCAAGATCGCCGATACGGAAGAGAAGGCGAAAAGTCTGCTTCGATCGACGATCGAAGACGGTAGCGCGTTTGAAAAGTTCGTCGCGTTCGTGAAGGCGCAAGGCGGGGATGCGGACGCGGTCCGGCAGCCCGAGAAACTCGCTTCAGCACGATTCGTCACCGAACTCGTCGCCAAGGAAGAAGGGTATATCCGCAGCATCAAGGCGATGGACCTTGGAACGTTGGCGATGGAACTCGGGGCGGGACGGGCGACCAAGGAAGACGTCATCAACCCTGCCGTCGGTCTTGTCCTCAACAAGAAAGTCGGACAAAAGGTTGAACTCAACGATTCGCTGGTGTCCATCCATCACGATCTCCCCTTGTCCTCGAAATGGCTTGACGAACTCTATGCATCGTTTGAAATCACACGCGAGCAGGCAAAACGGCAAGCGCTGATTTATGCGAAACTCTAGGGAGGGAAACCTCTCTTTTGTATGCCCGCCGCATGTTAGGATTGAGAGTCCTACGTCTACGGAAAGGTGAACTTTCTTTCGCCCTTTCGCTTGACGACGGATTTTGGTATAATATCCCAAGGTGAGAAAATGTCCTTTACGGTAAACAGCACGGTGTTCGAGGGTCCCCTCGATTTGATGTTGCATTTGATTAAAGAAAAAAAACTGGACCTCTTCGCCTTGGACGTGGACGTTTTGATCGACCAGTACATCGCGTTCGTCCATACGATGGAAAAAATGCATCTGGAAGTCGCAAGTGAATTCCTAGTGGAATTGGCGAGTCTGACGGAGTACAAGTCCAGGAAGTGCCTGCCGCGCGACGAGTCCAACCTGGATGCGGAAGAATATCAAAAAGACACCCGGGAAGAACTGGTGCGTCGTTTGATCGAATACCAAAAATTCAAGGAAGTCACGGAAACCTTGCAGATCCGGTTCGAGGAAAGGTCGATGCAGATCGCCAAACCGATCGACCGGGAAGTATTGCGGATGGCCGAGGAAGAAAACCTCAATTTCCTGCAGGCCGATTCCTACGACCTGATCAAGGCGATGAAACGATGTCTACAACGTTTCCACACCGTCAGCAACACCGAGGTAAGGATTACGCAGCGCGAACTTTCGATCGACCAGCGCACCAACCAGTTGCGTTCGATCATCGAGCATTTGCCCGAGCCTTTTTCCTTCAGCGACTTGACGGCGGATTGTCTGGAAGTGCATTTGGTCATCGTCACGTTTTTGGCGGTGTTGGATATGTTGCGGATTCAGGAATTGATCTTCACGATCGAAGACGACGAAATCTGGTTTCGAAGGAGCGGGTACGATGGCTATGACGATTGAAGCGGTGTTGGAAGGAATCCTTTTCGTTTTCGGGGATGAAGGCGCAAGTCTTGCCCAGTTGTCGGACGCGGTGAATCTGCCCAGCGAAACGGTCAAGGAAATCCTCGACGATATGGCGAACACATACAAGGATGAAAAACGGGGCTTTGAACTCTCCGTTTTCAACAATTCTTATAAATTCATCTCGAAACCTTTTGTCCGTGAGTATATCCAACGGATTCTGACCTTGTCGAAAACACGCACGCTTTCTCAGAGCGCGCTTGAAACCTTGGCGATCATCGCCTATAAACAACCGGTGACACGGATCGAGATCGAAGAAATCCGCGGCGTCGGCTGCGATATGATGCTGAAGAAACTGATGGCGCAGGATCTCGTACGCGAAGCGGGACGGGCCGAATCGGCCGGACGTCCCATACTCTATGAAATCACCAACGAATTCCTCGATCTGTTTAAATTAATCAGTTTGGATGAACTGCCGCATTTACCGCAATACGAAGAGACGCAGATGAGCGAACAACAACTCTTCGAGTAAGGAGCCGACATGGAACGATTACAGAAAATCATCGCCCAGGCCGGGATCGCTTCCCGCCGTAAAGCGGAAGAATTGATCCTTGAAGGCCGGGTCACCGTCGATGGCACGGTGATCGACGTTTTAGGGTTCAAAGTGAAAAAAGGCAGCGAAGTGCGCGTCGACGGTAAAAAAGTGGACGGCGAGGATAAAGTCTATTACCTGATGTATAAGCCCAAGAAAGTCATCTGCACCCTTAACGACGAACATGACCGTCAGACGGTGGTCAGTCTGATGAGCGACGTCCCGCAGCGCATTTTTCCGGTCGGTCGGTTGGACTATGATACGACGGGGGTTTTGTTGTTGACCAACGACGGGGAATTCGCCAATGCGATGACCCATCCGCGTTTCCACCTCTCCAAACTCTACGAAGTCCGGATCAACGGCGTGCTGACGACACCGCAGATCAAACACTTGGAAGCCGGGATCGAACTGGATGACGGGACGGTCACCTTACCTGCGAAAGTCTGGATCACACGCAAGGATCTGGCACGCAAGGCCACGGAGTTCGAGTTGACGATCCAAGAGGGTAAGAACCGCCAAATCAAACGCATGGTCGAGGCGTTGGGCTATGAAGTCACCCGTCTGCATCGCAAGAAATTCGCGTTCATCCATGTCAACGACATGAAACCGGGTGAATACCGACGTTTGAAACCTTTTGAAGTCAAACAATTACGCCGTCTCTCCGAAGAGGGAGTGATGGAATAATGCAGCAGTATTTCCACGATGCGGCCTTGCATCTGGGCGATCGGATCCGACTGGACGCAGAAACCGAGCATCACCAACGGAAAGTGCTCAGAAGCCAAACCGGTCAGTTGTTCAGGATCGTCGATCGCGAAGGACGTGTTTTCATCGCATCGCTGGATCTGAAAGAACAAGGCGCCTATGCGGAATTGATCGATCTTCGCGATGAAAACACCGAGATGACGGTGAAGGTCACCGTCATCCAATCCCTCATCAAAGGGGATAAATGGGACGTCTTCCTCCAAAAAGCCACCGAATGCGGGGTTTTTCGCATCGTACCTTTCATCTCAGGCCGGAATGTGGTAAAATACGACGCGAAAACCGATGGCAAGAAACTGGAACGTTGGCGCAAGATCGTACGGGAAGCCGCCGAACAAAGCCGACGCAACGTCATCCCCGAAGTTTGCGACGTGATCGACGCGACGCGCTTGAAAGAATACCTGAGTGAAATGAATCTGGTCGCTTACGAACTTGAATCCGGCGGTACGTCGCAACTCAAGGATGTCGAAGCGATTCCGTCGAGCGTTTCGATTTTGATCGGAAGCGAAGGCGGATTCACCACCCAGGAAATCAAAAAATTCCAAGAACTCGGGTTCGCCCCGGTCGGACTGGGAAAACGGATTTTACGCGCGGAAACCGCCGCGATCGTCGCGTTGACCCTGATTGAAAGTAAAACCTAACATGAACAAATTGATTGCGATCTTGCGTAAAGCAAACGGACTCACCTTCAAGAATTCAAGTGAAGACCAGGCGTTTGTGAAAACGATGAAAACGAAATTCGATGAATATCGTCTGCCGTTCTCGGTGAATGACGACTTTTCGTATTTTCGTACCCGCATTCTTTATCGCGGGATCCAAACCAAAGAAAACTTCGAGAAAAGCTTCGATGCGACCCGCAATCAACTCTTCGAAATGTGGGAGTCGCTGAATTTCCAGGAGCGCAACCGTTTGGCGAACCTTGATCTGGAATCGATCAAATCGGAGTCCCCCGGCATGGTCGGACAAGAGTCGATGATTTGGATCCCGTTCTTCGACGATCTGTTGAATTCGCTTTACGACCGTCAAATCGCCATTTTCGAACTTCCTCAATATTTCAAGCTCTATCGCCAGTTCGCGGACAAAGTGTTGCCGCTTGAGAACCGCGGCATTGCGTTATGGTCGAGCGGATTCGTCGATTGGATGAATATCAGCCAAAACGAGAATCGTCTGGTGTTTTTTTATGAACCCATGCATTGTCTGTTCAGCCTTGACGACCAGTTTCGGCTTGTCGCATTTCCACTCTCCAAAACACCGCAGAATAAAGCGACCCGCGAGGGTTTATTGCGGATGGGCGAAGCGATTTTGAGAGACGACGAAGTCGGGTTGATCCGGGCGCTGTTGGATTCGAACCTGGTCGACGCCAAGACCAAAGTAAGGATCGGCGAGTATCTTAAGAAGAACTATGCTGCGGAAGGAAAGAAGAAATGACCACATTCGCCATCGCCACGTTGGGATGCAAGGTGAACGCCTTTGAATCCGAGAGTTATACGGAAAGTCTGATCGGACTGGGCTATCAGGAAGTGGACTTCAAGTCCAAGGCCGATGTCTACATCATCAATACCTGCTCCGTCACCAATACCGCGACATCCAAGAGCCGCCAGAAAATCAGCCAGGCGCAACGCAGCAACCCCGAAGCCTTGATCTGCGTGGTCGGATGTTATGTCCAGACGCATCAGGAAGATTTGAAGAAGCAACTGGGAATCGACGTTCTGATCGGGGCGGGCGGAAAAAACAAACTCGCTTCGACAATCCGCGACGCGCTGCATTCCAAAGGGATCGGGTATCAAACCGAGTTGAGCGCAGTCGACGGCTTTGAAGAATTGAAAGTCAACCATTTCCAACACCAAACCCGTGCCTTCCTTAAAGTCCAGGATGGTTGCGACCAGTTTTGCAGCTACTGCATCATCCCCTATGCACGCGGCAGGGAACGCTCGCTCGATCCCCGCAGCGTCGTCGAACAGGCTGTGGTCCTCAGCGAGAACCATCCGGAAATCGTCTTGGCGGGGATCCATACCGGACGATACGGTAAAGAACATGGATCCGATTTGACCACGGTCATCCGGGAAATCCTGCACAACGCGCCGAAACTGCACAGGATCCGCATCTCCAGCATCGAAGTGACCGAAATCACCGATGGATTCATCGCATTGATGAAGAAAGAACCTAGAATCGCCCGGCATCTGCACATCCCCATCCAGTCGGGGTGCGACCAGACGTTGCGACGCATGAACCGGCCGTATACGGTCAAAGAATTCCTGGATGCAATCAATCGGATCCGTCAGGAAATCCCCGGGATCTCCATCTCCACCGACTTGATCGTCGGTTTCCCGCAGGAAAGCGAAGAGGAATTCCTGACGACCCTGCAAACGATGATGGACGCCCGTTTCTCCTTCATGCATGTCTTCCCGTATTCGAAGCGTGAATATACGGATGCGGCGAAACTGGAGGGGCATACGACGCCGCAATGCAAGAAACAGCGCGTACAAGCCGCGCAACAGTGCTCACAGCGCTTGAACCGCGCGTATCTGCAGGGATTTGTCGGGAAAAGCGTCGATGTCCTACTTGAACATGAAAACGAAAACGGATGGTTCGGACACAGCAGCGAGTATCTGCCGGTGATTACGACACTCGGCAAAGAACATGCGGAAAAAGACATGCTTAGTATCGAGATCCTCGATATGAAAGACGGCATCTTGATCGGAAGGGAGAAGTAACATGATTTCACTGGCTAGTTTATTCGAAGGGGCGAAAGACCTCCCGATCGAAAATCTGATGATGGATTCACGCGCCGTCCTGCCCAACGCCATTTTCTTTTGCCTTAAGGGACTAAAAAACGACGGCCACCAGTTCATCGGCCAAGCGGTATCCAATGGGGCGATCTGCGTCGTCCACAGCGATCCGATCGAGCACTATCTTGAAAACATCGTCTATATCAAAGTCGACAACGTCGTCGACGTCCTCAACAAGATCGCCGACATTTTCTATGGGAAACCCAGTTCGAAAATGTGCGTGATCGGGGTGACGGGGACCAACGGGAAATCGACGATCGCATTGACCATCAAGAACATCTTCGACCACTATAAACCGACCGGCTATATCGGGACGATCTCGATCGAGTACGGATGCAACAAGACGCTTCCGCTCTTGACCACGCCGGAAATCACGCAGATCCATGAAATCCTGGGCAAGATGGTCGATTGCGGGATGGAAGCGGTGACGCTTGAAGTGTCCAGCCAAGGGTTGGAACAAGGCCGCGTCAACGCCGTCGATTTCGATACCGCCATCTTCACGAACCTGACCCACGACCACCTTGATTACCACGGGACGATGGAGAACTATTTCCTAGCCAAATCGCGCCTGTTCAATCTGATCGGCAAGGACAAAACCGCCATCATCAATGTGGACGACCCTTACGGGAAACGCTTGGCGCAAAGCTGCGAAGCGAAACTCGTCACCTACGGCATCCTGAATCCGGCGACCTACATGGCGAAAAACGTTCAGATCCTCTTCGACCGTACCCTGTTCACCTTGCAATGTTACGACCAGAGTTATCCCGTCGAAACCAACATGGTCGCGATGTTCAACGTCTACAATTTACTCGCGGTCATCGCCGCCTGTCATGAAAACGGGATGAAGATGGAAGAGATCCTCGCGTTTGCGAAAAACATCGATGCCGTCGACGGAAGGATGGAACGGATCGAAGAAGGGCAGAATTTCCAGGTCATCGTCGATTATGCGCATACCCCCGACGGGTTCGAAAAGATCTTCAAATTCGCCGATGACATCACCCCCAAAGGTAACCGCATCCTGGCCGTGTTCGGGGCGGCGGGGAAGAGGGATACGAAGAAGCGTCCCATCCTGGGTGAAATCGCGGACCGTTTCTGTGATATGATTATCTTGACGGAAGAAGACCCGCGCAACGAGATCCCGCATGCGATCGCGGAACAAATCGCCAAAGGGATCACGAAGTCCAATTATTCGATCGTCGAGGACCGCTACGATGCGATCCGCCAAGCACTGGAAATGGCCAATGCGGGCGATACGGTCCTGATACTGGCCAAGGGAAACGAGACCTACATGTACCGTGAATTCGGACGGGAAGACTGGGTCGGCGACCATACGGCCGCGCGTGAAATCCTGCGCGACGTCATACTAAACAAGGAGGAGAACCTATGAGTCTCAATCAATACATCGATCATACTTTACTCAAACAGAATAGCACACTGGCGCAGATCGAAAAGCTATGCGAAGAAGCCCGGACCTACCGCTTCGCAAGCGTATGCGTCAATCCGACCTGGGTTAAGACCTGCGCGGGTCTTTTGGCGGGATCCGACGTCAAAGTCTGCACCGTCATCGGATTTCCTCTAGGCGCGACGTCCACCCAAGCTAAAGCGTTCGAGACATCGATCGCCTTACAGGATGGCGCGGATGAATTCGACATGGTCGTCAACATCGGCGCACTGATCGACCGTAATCTCGCGTTGGTTGAAAACGACATCCGCGCAGTCGTGGCAGCCGCCCAAGGCAAAACCGTCAAAGTCATCATCGAAGCCTGTTTGTTAAGCGACGAAGAAAAGGTGTTGGCCTGTAAGACTTCCGTCGCCGCGGGGGCGCATTTCGTCAAGACGTCGACGGGCTTCTCCACCTCGGGTGCGACTGTCCATGATGTTGCATTGATGAAAGCGAGCGTCGATGGGAAGGCATTGGTGAAAGCCGCCGGCGGCGTACGTAGTTTGGAAGACATGCAAGCCATGATCGATGCCGGTGCGGATCGCATCGGAACCTCCAGCGGTGTGCAACTGGTCGCCGGCGAAAAGATTAAATCCGGCTATTAATCCGGCATCTCGTTGAAATAATCCGAATAACGTTTGGTTGTTCTTGCATTTTTTCAAGCATTTGTTATAATTACAGTGCTTGTATCAGGAGGGAGGGTTAGAATGCCAAGAATCGTACTCAAAGAAAATGAAGTTTTAGACGAGGCGCTGCGTCGTTTCAAACGTCAAGTTTCGCGCAATGGAACCCTTGCTGAGGCTCGCAAAAGAGAGTTTTATGTTAAACCGGGCGTCCGTCGTAAATTGAAGTCGGAAGCCGCTCGTAAAGCACGCCGTTCGAAATAGAAGCAACCGCTTCTATTTTTTTTTACTTGATTCGGTTAAAATAGAGATAAGGAGGTACTTCCTTGGATAAACAATGCATTTTCCCATTACCTGCGATGAGTATGGAGGAGTCGAAAGAGCTTTTCGGCCAACAAGACAAAAACATCGCCATCCTCAGTCAGGTCTTCGATACCGAATTGGTTCTACGCAACGATACCCTCATCATCGGAAACGAAGATGAAACCTTGTGTCGTCAGATCCTTGCGACCCTGGAATCGTTGCTTGCGATGATCCGCGATGCACAGAGCATCGACGAGCGGGACGTCATCTATCTTTCGAAACTCATCAAAAGCAAGAAGGCGGTCCGGATCGGCGACCTGACGGCCAAGCCGATCGGTCGTACGGCGGCCGGGAAACTGATTTTCCCTAAAACCATGGGCCAGAAGCATTTCGTCGACGCGATGCATAAACACGACATCGTGTTTGCGATCGGTCCGGCGGGGACGGGGAAAACCTATCTTTCCGTCGTCTATGCCGTCCAACTTCTCAAACAAGGGGAAGTGAAGAAGATCATCCTGACCCGCCCTGCCGTGGAAGCGGGCGAGAACCTCGGCTTTTTACCCGGCGATTTGAAAGAAAAAGTGGATCCCTATCTCAGACCGCTGTATGACTCCCTGCATGACATGCTCGGCGTCGAACAGGTCGACAAGTACCTTGAGAAGGGGATTATCGAAATCGCTCCCTTGGCCTACATGCGGGGCCGTACGCTGGAAGACGCGTTCATCATCCTCGATGAAGCGCAGAACACCACCAACGTCCAGATGAAGATGTTCCTGACACGGATGGGGTTCCATTCGAAAATGGTCGTCACCGGCGACGTCACCCAGGTCGACCTCAAGACGGGTAATTCCGGTCTGATCGTCGCGCATGCCTTACTCAAAGAAATCAAGGAATTATGTTTCGTCGAACTGACCAGCCTGGATGTCGTACGACATCCCTTGGTCCAGAAAATCATCGACCGTTATAAGGAGTGTGAATGACATGGCGAAAATCCTCTTCGTCGACGATGAAAGCAATATCCGGCGTTTGGTCGGATACGACTTGAAAACCGCCGGCTACGACTTTGTATTGTGTGAAAACGGGAAACAAGCCTACGAAGCCGCTGCGAAGGATGTTTTCGATGTGATCGTCATCGACTGGATGATGCCGCTGATGAACGGGATCGAACTGGTCGAACAGTTACGTAGGGATGGCAACGAAGCCGTTTTGATGATGTTGACGGCCAAGGATGAGGAAGAGAGCCTGCTTGAAGCCTTCGAAGCGGGGGTCACNNGACTATGTCACCAAGCCGTTTTCATCCCGTGAACTGATGGCACGCATCGCCGCCCATCTCCGCCGAACCACCCAGAAACAAACGAAAACCCTGAAATTCGGACAAATCAGCATGGATCTGACACGCCGCGAAGTGACCATCAACGAAAAACGCAGCGAACTCACCAAGAAAGAATTCGAACTTTTGGAATACTTCGTCAAAAACCCCAACGTCGTCCTCTCCCGCGATACGATCCTCAATGAAATCTGGAACTTCGATTACGACGGGGATACCCGCATCGTCGACGTCCACATCTTCAAACTCCGCAATAAACTGCAAAACAGCAACGTGACGATCCGTTCGTCACGCGGCATCGGATACATCCTGGAGGAAACGGCGTGAAACTCCGTCGATTCTATGCGACGATTCTGGTGCTCATCGGTTTTTTTCTCATGGGCATCTTCAGCATCCTGCCGTTCTGGCTTGCGTTCATCGCTTCCTCGCTGGTTATCGGCGTCTTGATCTATAGTCTTGAATCGGAGTACAAGAAGAGACTGGATAAACTTAATTTCGAGTATCAACGGACGATCCTGGCAAGCGACAAGGACCGGGCGCTGAAATCCAAGCAGCTCGAAATCGTGTTTCAGAACATCCCTTTGCCTTTGGCCCTGATGAACCTGAAAGGCGAGATCGTCACAAGCAACGAACCTTTCAGCCGCTTCTTTGTGAAACCGGTCCGCACGAGCGTCGATTATCTCAGCGAAGCGATCCAGGTGGAAGTGCGGAACTTCATGAAAGACACCTATCTGAAAGAAACCTCGATCATCAAGAACATCCATGTGAACGGTCGCGACTATCTGACCTTCGCGATCCCGTTTCAGGAGAACAAGCGCTATTCCGGTTGTCTGTTGATCTTTCAGGACATCACGGTCTACATGGAAGGGGACAGGATGCAGAAGCGGTTCATCGCGGACGCGTCGCATGAACTCAGGACCCCCTTGTCCGCGATCAAAGGCATGGTCGAGATCTTGAACCGACCCGATTTCAACGATGATGAAACGCGCAAGGAATTCCTACTTCAAATCCAGCAGGAAAGCCTGCGCATGGATGCGATCATCCAGGACTTATTGACCTTATCGCGGATTTCTTCCAATAAAATCATCCTGCATTCCCAACGGGTCAACCTGCATGATGTCATCGAGAACAGTTTTTCTACCTTGAAGTCGGTTTTCAAGGAGAAAAACATCGAATTCATCAACGACACCCAGGACTGCGGTTCGATCGAGATGGATCCGCAGAAGATGCACAACGTATTTACGAATCTGTTCACCAACGCCATCCACTCGACGGACAAAGGCTATGTCCGCGTCAGTTGCGAGAAGCAGGGGAACACGATTGAGATCCATGTCCTGGATACCGGCGCCGGCATCCCCAAAGCCGACCTCGAACACATCTTCGACCGTTTCTATCGTGTCGAGAAGCACCGGGCACGGAGTACTGGCGGGAGCGGTCTAGGGTTGGCCATCGTCAAAGGGATCGTCGAAGCACATGGCGGATCAGTGTCCGTGAGCTCGACCGAAGGCGAGGGGACGACCTTCACGATCACGCTCTTGACGAATTAACACAATCTTAACCGAAACTCGACCGAGAATTGATTGAATGTTGATACAATGAAACCGGCAATGAGTCCGGTTTTTTATTTGACTCATGGAGGTAAAATGGAATCTGTACTCAAGATCAGCAATCTCAATCTCTACTATACCGGCGTACAAGCGCTTTACGGCATCGAAATGGAAGTGAAGAAGAATCATGTGACCGCCTTCATCGGTCCTAGCGGATGCGGGAAATCGACCCTCTTACGCTGCTTGAACCGTATGAACGACCTCATCGAAAACTGCAAGGTCGAAGGAAGCGTCAAACTTGACGGTACGGAGATCTACGATAAGAACCAGGATGTGGTGAGTCTTCGCACAAGGGTCGGGATGGTGTTTCAAAAACCCAACCCCTTTCCCAAAACCATTTACGAAAACGTGGCCTACGGGCTGCGATGCCAAGGCATCAAAGATAAGAAAATCTTGGATGAAGTCGTCGAGAAATCATTGAAGAAGGCGGCGTTATGGGAAGAAGTGAAAGACCGCCTAGGACAAAACGCACTCCGGTTAAGCGGCGGTCAGCAGCAACGCCTATGCATCGCCCGGGCGATCGCGATGGAACCGGAAGTCATCCTGATGGACGAACCCACGTCCGCTTTGGATCCGATCGCCACCGCCAAGATCGAAGAGTTGATCCAGGATTTGAAAACGGAATATACGATCGTCATCGTGACCCATAGCATGCAGCAGGCGGCACGGATCAGCGACGAGACGGCGTTCTTCCTGATGGGGGAGCTGATCGAAATGAATGCGACGAAGAAACTTTTCCAGCTTCCCAACGATAAACGGACGGAAGACTACATCACCGGAAGGTTCGGATAGGAGAAACCATGGTAAAAATCGATACGGAGTTGGCACTGTTTCAAGACGCGATCCTTCAAATGTCGGACAAAGTCCGCAGAATGTACCTGATGGCGCTTGAAGTGTTGGAGAATGGAAATAAAGAGAGGGCGTTGGCGATCATCCAACTGGATGAATTCGTCAACAACGACGAAGAAGAAATCAACGACCGCGGATTGGAAGTCTTGTCCCTGCTCGCGCCGGTCGCCATCGACTTGCGAGTTATCGTCGCGGGGATCAAGATCGCTTCCGACTTGGAACGGATCGGTGATTATGCGAAAAACATCGCTCGTTATGTCATTAAAAACGAACAACTGGAACCCGATTTGATGAAACATGCGAAAAGCATCGGCGACCAGTTCATCCTGCTTTTTGACAAAGCGATCGAGTGCTACCGCACCAAAGATGCGAAAACCGCGATCGAAGTCCCGCAGTTGGATGATGAAATCGACGCGGCGTTCACGCTTTTGATCCGCTATATCGAAGAACGGATGGAAGCAGGGGAAAACATTCCGCATCTGGTGGCGACCGTCGGGATGCTGCGTAACATCGAACGTGCCGGCGACCATACGAAAAACGTTTGCGAACACCTGATCTATCAAGTCCGCGGACAACATTACGATTTCGGATAATAAAAAGAAGCGCGAGCTTCTTTTTTAGACTTGACTTGCTTTGGGTTCGTGGGTTTGGTGCACATCCACCGCGTTTTTGGCGATGTTGGTGGCATGGTCCCCGATCCGCTCCAAGGTACCTAGGATATCGACGAACACGCTGGATCCGACGGCCGTCATGCAGACCGAACTCGTCATCCGGTCGAAGTGTTTCTGACGTGCTTTGAACTCAAGTAAATCGAGATAGCTTTCGTCTTCCATGACCGAACTATGTAAGGAATAATCGGATTCGCTGTAGACCCTCATCGAGCGGTTCAACATGTGGATGACCAAATCGTACATCGCGTTGACATCTTCGAGGGCGGCTTCGGAAAAGTTTTCACGAACATCGAAGACCATTTCGTAGAATTCGATGAGGTTGGTGCTCAGATCCCCGATCCGTTCAAGATTCTTGATGATCGCCAAGTTGGTCGAATAGATTTCCATATCGTGTTCGCCCAAATGTTCTTTGGCGATGATCAGCAGGTAATCGGTAAGTTTCGTATCCAACGCATTGATCGCGTCTTCCAGTTGAAGCACGACTTCATGCGGGGCTTTGTTTCTCGTATTCATGTACTGGCGGCTATTTTCGATCGCATCGACCGCCAACTCACCCATTTTCATGGTGGCTTTCTTTGCGACGTTCAATGCACCGGCCGGCAGCGAAGCAGCCAACTTGGGATCCAAATCGTCGGTATTGATTTCAATCCGCTCTTTTTCATCACCACGTAGAATTTTCTTGATCAACCAAACGAGTTGATTGATGAACGGGAAGAATGCGATGGTGAAGATGATATTGAACAGGATATGTGCGACGGCGATCTGCATCATCGATTCAAGTTGAAGCAGGTCCGACAGGTACACGATGAACTTCATATAGAAAGGCAGGAAGAACATCATGATGACGGTTCCCAAGACATTGAACAACGTATGGATCCCGGCGGCGCGTCGTGCCGCCAAGGATCCGCCGATCGCAGCGAGGGCCGCCGTGACGGTCGTACCGATGTTCGATCCGAAGACGAAGGGGATCGCGGCCGTCAGCGACATCCCGCCGGACTCGTAGATTTTCTGGATGATCGCGATCATGGCGCTGGAAGACTGGATGACGCCGGTCATCACGATTCCGCCCAACAAGGCGAGAATGGGTTGGCTCGACATCTGGACCGCCAAATCATGGAAGGACTGGATATCCTTCATGACTTTCAGCGCATTGCCCATTAGCATCAGCCCATAAAACAAGGTCCCGAAACCCATTAAAATCTCACCGGTATATTTGTATTTTTTGCGGCTGGCGAACAAAATGAACAGTGCGCCAAGGAAAACAAAATAAAGCGCGTATTTTTCCACTTTGAGCCCGACAAGGAAGGCGGTGACCGTCGTCCCTATGTTGGCGCCGAAGATGATGCCGACCGTTTGGTCTAGCCGCATCAGCCCCGCGCGGACGAATCCGATGGTGATTGCGGTGGTCGCGGAACTGGATTGAATCAGTGCCGTAATCCCAAGTCCGATCAGAACACCCATCCATGGTTTCGATGTGAAACGGTCGATGATGTCGCGCATGCGGTCGCCCGCCAAACTCTTCAGTCCGTCTCCCATGAACTTGATTCCGAAAAGGAAGAGGCCGAATCCGCCAAGAATGAGCTGCCAATCGATGTCAGCCCACGTTTTTGTATATTCCGTCAGTAAAATCATGTTTCTTCCTCCATTAACGTACTAATTTTAACAGAAAATTAACAAAACTTAAGTCTTGAATTGTTAATTCTCTGTTAACAAAAGTCTCTTTGAAAGATGTGGCGATTTTGCGATATGGTATAATGGTACAGGAGGTAGGCCATGGAAATCTTGTTCATCAACCGCAGTCTGGAAGGAAGTTGGAGAAACTACCGGAAATACCTCGATCCGATCGCCGAGAAGACGGCGGCAACCCTCGGCATTCCCACCGATTTCGAATGTTCCGTGATTTTGGTCGATCGTGCGGAAATCCATGCGATCAACCGCGAATATCGCCACATCGATCAACCGACGGATGTCATCAGTTTCGCGATGGAAGAAGGCGAGTCCAGCGGGATCCCGTCCTCCACCCGTGAATTGGGCGATATCTTCATCAATGTCGAAGCGATCCGTCGGCAAGCCGACGACTACGGACATTCACTCAAGCGTGAATTCTGTTTCCTTTTCACCCACGGTTTGCTTCATCTGCTTGGCTTTGACCATATGAACGGGGACGACGAAAAGAGAATGTTCGGATTACAGGAGGTCATTTTGGATGAAATCGCAAAACGTTAGTTTAATCGCGAGGTTTTTCTTAAAATTCAAATATGCGACGGACGGTCTGATCGACGGTCTTCTGCATGACTTCAGTATCCAGCTGCAGTTCACTTTGGGGCTGATCGCCATCGCCATCGCATTCTATTTCGGATTCTCGGACATCGAATGGTCGATCTGGCTGATCTGCATCGCCCAGGTCATCGGTATGGAATATATCAACAGTTCGATCGAATCGATCATCGACCGTTTCGACCCGAGTTGGCATTTATTGACGAAACAAGCGAAGGATCTTGGCTCGGCGGCCGTGTTGTTTAGCGCGATTATGGCCGGCGTAGTCGGGTTGATCCTCATCGCGCGTCATCTATTCTAAAAGGAGAACCATGAACAAAGAACTTTTATTATCAAAGGCGTTTGGCGCCATGAAGAATGCTTATGCCCCCTATTCGAATTATCACGTCGGAGCCTGTGTCTTGACCAAGGACGGAGCGACGTTTTTAGGTGCGAACATCGAGAACGCTTCCTTCGGCGCCACCAATTGCGGAGAGCGCAGCGCGATTTTCGCGGCCTATTCCAACGGTTACAGAAAAGAAGACATCGAGGCGATCGCGATCGTGACCGACGGTCACCGGATCGGCGCTCCCTGCGGGATCTGCCGACAGGTTTTATCCGAATTGCTGGAGGCGGATTGCCCGATCCTTCTTTCAAACGGAAAAGAGACGATCGAGAAAACCATCGACGAGTTGTTGCCCATGCGTTTCACGAAAGAGGACGTACTATGAGTTTCAAATCGGGCTTCATCGCGATCATCGGACGACCCAACGCCGGTAAGAGCACGCTGATCAACCAGATCATGCATTCGAAAGTCGCGATCGTATCGGATAAGGCACAGACGACGCGCAACAGTATCCGAGCGATCGTCACGGATGAAAATTCGCAGCTCATTTTCATCGATACCCCGGGGATCCATAAACCGAAGAGCGAACTCGGACGCCAGATGAACCGGGTCGCCTATTCGTCGCTTTCCGGCGTGGATGTCATCTACTACATCTTCGACGGTTCGGAGTCGTTCGGACGCGGGGACGAGTACGTCATGGAATACCTGAAGAAACAGGAAGTACCCATTTTCTGCGTCGTCAACAAGATCGATTCGATGGCGAAAGGGAAGTTGCTGGAACTGTTGATGAAACTCAACGCGACGGAAATCTTCAGCGAAATCATCCCGATCAGCGCCAAGACCGGGGACAATGTCGATCGTTTATTTGAACTGACACGCAACTACATGCCGGAAGGTGTGAAATACTACCCCGATGAAATGAAAGTCGATTATCCCGAACAATTCATCCTGGGGGAAATCATCCGTGAGAAACTCTTGGCGCGGACCAAGGAAGAAATACCGCATTCCATCGCCGTCGTCTTCGACCAATTCGCGGAAAAGAAGGAGAGCATCTTGATCGTCGCGACCATTTTGGTCGAGAGGGATTCGCAGAAGGGGATCGTCATCGGGAAAGGCGGCGAACTCCTAAAAGAAGTCGGACAGGAAGCACGTCTTGAACTCGAAGCAATCTTGGGTAAGAGGATCTATCTTGAACTCTTCGTGCGCGTCGAAAAAGACTGGCGCAACCGCAAAGCGCGATTGAATTCGCTGGGTTATCTGGATACGGAGATCCACGACGATGAATGATACGGTTTCGCTTATCGTATTGGATCAACAGGACTATAAAGAAAACGATGCTCTGATTTATACCTTAGGCAAAGAGAAAGGGTTTTTGACGTTTCAGGCGAAAGGGTTGCGGAAAATGGAAAGCAAAAACGCCTATGCTTGCCAACCTTTTTCTTTTTCCCAGTTTCGCTATGACGAGCGGGAAGGGAGCGGTTTCCAGCTCCTCCATGAAGCCATCCTGATCGAATCCAACCGCCCGTTACGCGAGAACCTGGTGAAGTCGACCGTCGCATCCGTGTTGAGCGAGACGGTGTTATTCATGTCCCGCGACGGATTGGACATGGAAGGTAGCCATGAACTCTATGCGTTGCTTGAAGTCCTTTATAAGGAACTCAAGGAAAACGAACGGCCGCATCTGGTGTTGGCGTTCTTCTACGCCCGCATCGCGGATCTGCTCGGGTTTAGCCCGATGGTCGACGGATGCGCCGTCTGCGCATCGAAAAAGGTCGACAGCATCTCGATTTCGGATGGCGGGTTCATTTGCCCGGACTGTCGCGCCGAGATCCAAAGCCCCGTCTATCCATCGGATATCTTGAAGCAATTCCGCTATCTCGCCAAAGCCGGGTTAGGTAATTTCGACGTCTTGGCCGGATCGGTCGACATCACGCGGGACGTGGTCGAAATCTACCGCGATTTCTTGATCGAACATGCCGGACTACGCCTAAAGAGTTGGGCATTTTTAGAAAAAGTGCTATAATATCACAGTTACCATTGAAGGAGATCCACTATGTCGAATGTAAGTTTTGAAACGATCGTCAATCATGCGAAAAACTCCGGGTTTGTCTACCAAGGGTCGGAAATCTACGGCGGATTGGCGAACACATGGGATTTCGGTCCGTTGGGGATCGAACTGAAGGACAATATCAAAAAGGCATGGTGGAAGAAATTCATCCAGGCCAATCCATACAACGTGGGCATCCAGTCCGCGATTTTAATGAATCCGAACGTCTGGGTCGCTTCGGGGCATCTTGGGACCTTCACCGACCCATTGATGGACTGCAGACAATGCAAGACGCGCCACCGCGCCGATAAGCTGATCGATACCTTTACAAAAGGCACCGTCAATTCCTCGGGTTGGAACAATGCGCAGATGAAGCAATACATCGATGATCAACGCATCGCTTGTCCGCAATGCGGCGCGCATGATTTCACCGAGATCCGTCAGTTCAATTTGATGTTCAAGACCTTCCAAGGGGTCACCGAAGACAGCAAAAACACCATCTACCTCCGTCCGGAAACGGCGCAGGGGATGTTCGTCAATTTCCGCAACGTCCAACGGACGATGCGCAAGAAGATCCCGTTTGGCGTCGGTCAGATCGGAAAGTCGTTCCGCAACGAAATCACACCGGGGAATTTCATCTTCCGTACGCGTGAATTCGAGCAAATGGAGCTGGAGTTTTTCTGCGAACCCGGAACCGACCTTGAATGGTACGGCTACTGGAAGACCTTCTGTATGGATTGGCTGAAATCCTTGGGGTTGAAGGATGAAAACGTGCGTCTGCGCGAACATGAAAAAGCCGAACTTTCGCACTACTCCAAAGGGACCAGCGACATCGAATACCGCTACCCCTGGGGTTTCGACGAACTGTGGGGCATCGCCGACCGTACCGATTATGACCTGAAAGCCCATATGACGCATTCCAAGACGTCGATGGAATACCTCGACCCCGCGACCAACGAGAAATACGTACCGTATTGCGTCGAACCGGCCGTCGGTGTCGAACGGCTGATGTTGGCGTTCCTCTGCGACAGTTACAACGAAGAGAAGATCGGGGAAGACGATTCGCGGATCGTGATGAAACTTCATCCCGCACTCGCCCCGTTCAAAGCCTGCATCCTTCCTTTAAGCAAACAATTATCCGCCCAATCCGCAGAAATCTACGCGAAACTGGCGGAAGATTTCATGATCGAATATGACGAAGCCGGAAGCATCGGGAAACGTTACCGTCGTCAAGACGCGATCGGTACGCCCTTCTGCATCACCGTGGATTTCGAAACCCAAACCGACCAATGCGTCACCATCCGTCATCGCGATACGATGCTGCAGGAAAGAATCCCTGTCGCTTCGCTGAAAGCCTATCTTGAAGAACGTTGCAGATTCTAGAGCGTGAGGTGTTCGTTTGCCTGAAATCCGTGAAGAAGAGTTAAACAGTCTACGAAGCCAGGCGGATATCGCGGAAGTCGTCGGCCATTATCTGCCGTTGGTGAAGAAGGGCAAGGCCTTAAGCGCCGTTTGTCCTTTTCATGACGACCACGACCCATCCCTCAACATCAATACCGATCGTCAAATCTATAAGTGTTTCGTTTGCGGGGCAGGTGGCAACGTGTTCACCTTCGTCCGGGACTATGAGAAGATCTCCTTCCGCGAAGCGGTTATTAAGGTCGCCGACATGGTCGGCTTCAAACTAAGCGCCGAGTTGTCGATTGAAACACAAAGCGTGGATCCCGCCATCCAACGGCTCTATTCCTGTTTAAAAGACGGGGTCCAGTTCACCCACTACAATCTGAACACGATCAATGCAAGCGATGCGAAGAGTTACCTGAAGAACCGTGGCATCAACGACGCGATCATCGACAAGTTCGAACTGGGGTACAACCCCGACAACGACGAGCTGACGAAATTCCTGAAGGCGAAAGGACATTCGACCGAGGATTTAGTGAAATCGAATCTGACGCGCATCAATGAATTCGGCGAGAAAGATGTTTTTGCGGGACGGATCACCTTTCCGATCCATGACCCGCAGGGTCGGCCGGTCGGATTCAGCGCCCGGGCATTACAGAAGGATTTGGCGAAATACGTCAATACGGCGGAGACGCCGATCTACTCCAAAGGCAGGCTGCTTTATAACTATCATCGGGCTAAAACGGCATGCCGGCAAGCCGGCGAAACGCTGCTTGTGGAAGGCGTGACGGATGTGCTTGCATTCGACAAGGCAGGCGTCTATAATGTATTGGCTACGTTGGGCACCGCCTGTACGAAAGACCAAATCCGCCTGATTCGTCAAATCAGCGAGAAAGTCGTTCTTTGCTATGACGGCGATACGGCCGGACAGAGCGCGACGTATAAAATCGGGACAGGATTATTGGAAGCCGGATTCAAACTGGAAGTCATATCGAACGACACCGGATTGGATCCCGACGAAATCTGTCAGAAGCACGGAGCGGAAACCTTAGCCGCGTTTTCACGTAAACGGGTATCGTGGCTGGATTTCCTGATCGAATACCGCTTGAAAAGCGTCGACCTCAACAATTACTCCCAAAAGAAGGAATTCGTACGGGTGATGATGAACGAGATCGCCAAGGTCAACGACCGCTTCGACCGCGAAATGCTTGTACAACGCTTAAGTACGCTGACGAAACTGACGGCGGAACAAATGGGCTTACTGGCGCCGCGGACAACGACGACGCCGTCCGAATCGCAACTGCGAAAGTCCCCCGTCCTTGCCCCGCGCTTAAGCAAACTCGAATGGGCCGAGAAGGAAATCCTGGGTCAAATGTTGACCGGACGTCTTGCGGCGTTGCAATTCCGCGACGAACTCGGATTTCTCCCCGATCGTCTCAACAACGCGCTTGCCATGACCATCCTCGACTATTACCGCAACCATTCCGAGATCCTGTTGGCCGATTTCATCAACACGCTGGGAGACGGCGCATTGGTGTCGCTGGTCACCGAAATCTCAAACAACGAAATCTATTATAAGGAATACAACCAACGCGCCTTGCGCGACGCGCTTACCCATTGTAAAGCGTCGATGCTGGACCATCAGATCGACCAACTGAAGACCGAAGCGAAGAAAACGGACGATTTGGTCAAACGTCAATCCTATGCAAAGCAACTTGAAGACCTGCGTAATGAGAAATTGCGCTTGAAAGAACAAAAGAAGGAGGATTAACATGGCTCAACTCAAAACCATCGATGAAATGCGTTCGGATTTTAAGACCGAATACGCGACGAAGGGGAAACTGCTTCAAAGCGGTGTGTTGAAGGCGTTGGATCAATACGATCTCAGCGACGATGAAATGACCGATCTTTACGAATGGTTTACCTCGGAGGGGATTTCCTTATCCGAAGACGAAGACATCGAGGCAGAATTGGATTTGCCATTGACGGAAGTCGCCGCCTTGATGGATGACGATTTGGAATTCTTGACGGACGATGCGGCGGAAACGTTCAACGATGAAGATACGGTCGACACCGACCTGTACGACGCCAATTACTCGACATCCTCGTATTCACGCATCAACGACCCGGTTAAAATGTATTTGAAAGAAATCGGACGCGTCAGTTTGTTGAATCCGGAAGACGAACCGACGATCGCACAGAAAATCAAGGAAGGCGATGAAGAAGCGAAACGCATCCTCATTTCGGCCAACCTTCGTTTGGTCGTGTCGATCGCGAAGAAATATGTCGGACGGGGGATGTTGTTCCTCGATCTGATCCAGGAAGGGAACATGGGCTTGGTGAAGGCGGTCGAAAAATTTGACTACACCAAAGGTTTCAAATTCTCGACCTATGCGACCTGGTGGATCCGCCAGGCCATCACGCGCGCCATCGCCGACCAGGCCCGGACGATCCGCATCCCGGTCCACATGGTTGAAACCATCAATAAACTGACCCGTGTCCAACGCCAGCTGGTCCAGGATTTGGGCAGGGATCCCACCGCGGAGGAGATCGCGGCGAAAATGGAAAACATCACGCCTGAAAAAGTGCGTGAAATCCAGAAGATCGCGCTTGAACCCGTTTCGTTGGAAACCCCGATCGGGGAAGAGGACGATTCCCATCTGGGCGATTTCATCGAAGACAAAGATGCGATGTCCCCGGACGAATATGCCAACAACCAACTCTTGAAAGACGAAATCAACAACGTCCTGCAAGGATTGACCGACCGTGAGGAAAAAGTGCTGCGTTTACGTTTCGGTCTGTACGACGGTCGTACCCGCACGCTTGAAGAAGTCGGCAAAGAATTCAACGTCACCCGCGAGCGCATCCGTCAGATCGAAGCGAAAGCCCTGCGTAAACTGAAACACCCGACGAGATCGAAACGTTTGAAAGATTTCGTGGATAAGATCTAATGCTGGATGTCCGCCTACGCACCGTTTTGTCCTTGGTGGAGCCCTGTAAGGTTTTAGCCGATGTCGGCACCGACCATGGCTATCTTCCGCTGGAGGCGCTGAAATCCGGGATCTGCGAACATGCTTTCGCAGCCGACCTGAACGAACTCCCATTAAAACGAGCGCAGGATACGTTTGCCCAAAGCGATGTCAAGGATCGGGTGGTCTTCATCCGATGCTCCGGCATCCGCGACATCCCCGATCCCATCGATGCGGTGGTCATCGCGGGCATGGGGGCGGAAACGGTCATGCAGATCGTTACCGAAGACCTTGAACGGTTTCGAAGCATCCCTCAAATCATCCTTCAAGTGAATAAAGACGTGGAATCCCTGCGCCGATTCATGGTTCAGCGCGGTTTCGACATCGTGGATGAGGCGATAACCTATAAACGACATTATTACGTCGTCGTCAAGTTCGCCCCAAGCGCGAGTCATCCCGAATACAATCCGTTTCAATTGAAGTATGGACCGATTCTCTTGTCGCAAAAGGATCCCATCTTCCTCAATCATCTCACATCGCGCCTCAACCATGTTCTTGATTTGGCGAGTCGCGTGAGTCATGAAAATAAACGCGAAGCTTTCGTTTTGGAAGCCGATGCGATCCGCAATGTTCTGGACAAGGAGAGTTAATCTTCTTGTCTTTGCTTTTGGAGGGCGAATATCATGGCCATGATCGAATTTAAGAACGTCACGAAGGTTTACCATATCGGAGAAGTCGAAATCCAGGCACTGAAAGGTGTCGATTTCACCATCGAAGAAGGCGAGTTCGTCGTCATCCTCGGCGCATCCGGCGCCGGCAAATCGACGATCTTGAATCTTCTGGGCGGGATGGATAACGTCACCAGCGGCGAAATCCTGGTCGAAGGCGAGAACATCGCGGGGTATAAGGACCGCAAGATGACGACCTATCGACGCGAGAACGTCGGTTTCGTTTTTCAGTTCTACAATCTGATTTCCAATTTGACGGCGCTTGAAAACGTCGAGTTCGCCTCCGCCGTGTGCAAGCATCCGATGGATGCCAACGACGTCTTGAAGCGCGTCGGCCTCGACCATCGTGCCCGAAACTTCCCGACCCAGCTTTCAGGCGGGGAACAGCAGCGCGTGGCGATCGCCCGCGCAGTCGCCAAAAACCCGTTGCTTTTACTATGCGATGAACCGACCGGGGCATTGGACGACGTCACCGGACGCGCCGTGTTGAACCTTTTGGACGATTTGAACCGCGACTTAAAAAAGACCGTCATTTTGATCACCCATAACTCCCAGATTTCCGAAATGGCGCATAAAGTCATCCATGTCCGCAACGGGATCATCGACCATGTCTACGAGAACCCGCTGCGCAAGCAAGTGTCGGAGATCGACTGGTAATGAAGTATTTACTCAAACGATCCCTGCGTGACATCAAAAACAATCTCATGCAGTTCATATCCATCGTCATCATCATCGCGGTCGGAAGCATGGTGTTTTCCGGTCTTTTCGCGACGACGCGCATCCTCAGGACCTGGTTGGATGATTATTATGCGACCTATGCCTTGGCGGATCAGTGGGTGTATGTGAAGGGGATGAGCGAAGAGGAAATCCTCGATGCGCAACGCACGATGGACGATACGGTCCTGGAAGGCCGCTATCGTTTCCAAATGGAGTATACGATCGGCGGGAAGAACACGACGATCCGTTTCCATCAACCGACGACGATCAACCAACTGAAAATCATGGAAGGGGAAGCCACGATCAAGGACAACATCGTCCTGGCCGACGCTTCCTACGCCGCGTTCAACGGATTGACCCTGGGCGACCATCTTGTCTTTCAACTTGAGGAAGAAACGTTCGACTTTATCATCGGAGGGTTGTTCGAGAGCCCGGAGTATGCCTATAAATCCAAGGATTTTTCGGATGCGGCAAGCGCGAAACAACAATTCGGGATCATCTACGCAACGCATGAAACGCTCGTTATGCTAAACCGTCATAGCGAAATCTATCTTGAGGCGCTGGTCAGCGCAAACGAAGGGTTTATGGAAGCACAGACGAAACTTGACGATGCGAAGAAAATGCTTGACGAAAATCAGGCAACCCTTGATTCGAATCGAAAAGAAGCGTTGGACGAATTTGCGAGGCAGCAGAAGATCATCGATCAGAATCGAAAGACGATCGATGCGTCGTTTGACCAGTTGAACGAAGCGAAGAGTTCGACCTATGCCCAACTCGGTCAGCTTAAGGCGCAATCCGATCTTTTATTTCAAAACGCGGCGAACCTGCAGACGCAATACGATGCGGAATACGCAGCGTATCTCTCGGTGCGCGATACGCTGCCCTTGGCCGACCAACAGACCCAGGACGCTTATTTCTCTGCGATGGCAAGCCAGATCCAAGGGCTTGCGACACAAGCGAACGCACTTCTCTATCAATACAACATATCCAAGTCTACGGCGGATGCGCAGTTCGCTGCCCAGGAAGCACAGTTGAATCAAGCCAGTGATACATTGAATCAGGGGCAGGTTCAACTGAACACGAAGAAGAAATCCGTGTTGGGCGAACTTGACGATGCACAGAAGAAACTGGATGAAGGCACTTCGGAATATCTGGCCAACGAAGCGACGTTCCAGATAGAAAAAGCGGATGCGATGCGTGAAATCGACGCCATCCCCGAACTCTATTTCGAAGTGTTGGTCGACGGTACGGATACCCGGGAATGGCTGGATACGCTTGAAACCAAGGATGAACTGGTCCGTTGGTTCGATCAGGATTCCTATCCCGGCGTTACGATGATCGGCAACGTCCTTGCCCCCATCACCGTCGTCTCCGATATTTTCCCGCTCTTGTTTTTCATCGTCGCGGCCGTCATCATCTTGATTTCGATGTCCAAGAACGTCGAAAACGACCGGACGCAGATCGCCATCATGATGGCGATGGGATACCAACGCGTACGGATCCTGTTTGTCTACTTGTTCTACGGATGGTGGGCGGCGCTCATCGGCGCCTTGGGTTTTTCGCTTTTGGGCAACCGGGTCATCCCCAGCGCCTTGATCTCGATCTTCACGATCCGTTTCTCCCTCCCCCCCATACCCATCGTCTACTATCCGGAATATGTCGTCATCTCGGTTCTGCTGGCGCTGTTTTTCGCAAGCGTCGCGATCCTTCTCGCATTGCGTCATGTCCTGCGGGAAATCCCGGCGGCGGCGATGCGGCCCAAAGCACCCAAAAGCGCCCGGAACTCGTTTCTGGAACGTTTCCCGAAACTATGGAACCGGCTTCGCTATGATACGAAACTGATCGTGCGTAACTTATTGATGGGAAGGACCAAGCTCTTGCTGAGTTCGATCGGCGTCGTCGGCGCCTTGACCTTGCTGATCATGGGCTTGTCGTTGCGATATTCCGCGACCAACATGATCGACCAGTCGATCCAGAGCTTCCGTTTCCAGTATTCCGTCCGGTTAAAGGAAAACATCGAAGAACTCGGCGAATTGGAATTGCCGATCGAATCGTCGAAAATCGAAAAAACCAAAACGATCAACGCGACCTTGGCGGACAGCGACGATACGATCCAATTGAATCTCTTGGAGATTGAGTCCACCTTGCTCGTTTTGCGGTCGTTGGATAAAAAACAGATCGAAATGCAAGAGGACACGGTCATCATCCCCAAAAGCATGCAGATCGTGTATGGCTACGATATCGGCGATCGCTTGGATCTTGTGATCGACGACGTCCCGATCCGGTTGACGATCACGCATGTCAACACCCAATATCTCGGGAAGAACGTATACATTTCGTTCGACCACGCGGAAGAACTGAAGTTGGATGTCTCGACGAATAAAATCTACATCGCCAACGCAAGCCAAACAACAAACGAAGCGGAAATCTCAGCGCTGTTGGGTGATGGTGTCATCCGATCGGTCGACACGAAGGAAGAGATGATCGACCGAAGCCGGGAAATCCTCGACATGTTGAACCGCATCATCCTGATCATCATCCTGTCGGCCGCGGTCTTGTCGATCACCGTTCTCTACAACCTTGCTTCCATCAACATCTTCGAGCGTCAACGCGAACTGGCGACCTTGCGCGTGCTTGGATACACCCGTCGCGAAGTCCAACGGCTGATCAATACCGAAAACCGCGTGCTTGCGCTACTGGGCACGATCGGAGGCGTCCCCTTGGGGATTTTGATGTTCGGATGGATCGCCGATCTGGTGTCGACCCCGGATTTCATCATGAGTAAAGAACCCAACGTTCTGGTCCTCTTATTGTCGGTCGGGATGTTGCTTGGATTCATGGAAACGACGAACGTGTTATTGCGCGGCAAAATCAAGAACATCAAGTTTGTCGAGTCGTTAAAAGGGGTAGAATGATTCTACCCCGGTATGTCTTGATGAATGAGTTAACGGACAGCTGAATCGAGGCTTCTCTTGAGGGTTTCAAGTGAATCAAGCACTTGTTTGATGAGGAAATAGGGCGTGGACGCCCCCGCGGTAACCGCGATGCGTTCAGATCCACGCAGGGAAGACAAATCCAACTCGTCCGCGCTCTCGATCCGTTCGACATGGGGGATCCCCTTGGTCAGCCCGATCTTCGCAAGCATCGCCGTATTGTTGGAGCGGACATCGCCGACCACCAACAGACAGTCCACGTTTTCTAGGTTCATGATCGCTTCTTGGCGGGTCCGGGTCGCACTGCAGATTTCGTCGCTGATGATCGCCTGCGGGTACGTATCGCCGATGGATGACAGAATCTGGCGGATGTCGTATTGACTCATCGTCGTTTGGTTGGTGACGAAGATTCTTGTTTCTTGTTCGAATGATTTCGGCAAGTCATCCAGCGTTTCGATCAAAACGATACGCAACGGATCGATACTGATCGCCGCCTGGGATTCGGGATGGTTGCGCTGCCCGATATATAGAATCCTGAACCCTTGCGCCAGATAGGTTTTAATCAGTTCCTGGGTATGCAGGACATCGTCGCAGGCGGCGTTGACGGTGATCAACCCCTTCGCCTTGGCACGGGCGACGACGTCGTCGGCGATGCCGTGGGCGGAGAAAATCACGACGCCCTCCGTGATCCGTTCCAAGAGATCCATACGTGAGAGCGACTTGTCCTCGATGGTCTCGATCCCCTCGTTCTTAAGCGATTCGACCACGAATCGATTGTGGACCAATTCCCCAAGGATCGTTATTTTTTGTCCTGGATAGGCTTTCGCGGTTTGTTTGGCGATTTCGATCGCCCGCACGACGCCTTTACAGAAACCGCGTGGAATGACATTGATGATTTCCATGTTTCGTCCTCGTTTTCTGTCCTAATATACCATAAATTTTGCATTAACAAAAGAAAACCACTATAATGGTTGCGAGGTAAAAACATGTCCAACTTTCCAAATCTACTCAGTGAGAAAACACGGCGATTCATCGCTTTAAACAACTTCAAGGAACTATCCGTCATCCAATCGGAAGTTTTGCCTTATGCGCTGAAGGCGCGCGACGTCATCGGGATTTCCAAGACCGGGACGGGGAAGACCCATGCGTATCTGATCCCTTTGATGCAGAAGATCGATCCCAACCGCAACGAAGTCCAAGCGCTGATCATCGCACCGACGCGCGAACTGGCCCAGCAGATCTTCGAATTCGCGAAGCCGATGATGGAAGTCGATTCACAGATCCGGGTCAAACTGATCACCGGCGGGACGGATAAGAAACGTACGACCGAAAAATTGGGACGCCAACCCCACATCGTCATCGGGACGGTCGGGAAAGTCCGCGAATTTTTCGTCGAAGATTCGCTCTTGCGAATCGACCAGGCGGATATCCTTGTCGTCGACGAAGCCGACATGATCCTGGAAATCGGGTACCTCGAAGACCTCGACATCATCGCGGCGAAGATGAAAGAACGCTTGCAGATGCTTTTGTTCAGTGCGACCATCCCGGATAATCTGCGTCCGTTCATGAAGAAATACATGCATAATCCGCACATCGTCCAAGTCAAGGAAGATGAAAAGTTCAATCCGCGGATCACGCATGTATTGGTCCCGATCAAGCACCGGACCCATCTTGAAGCGACGGTCCTTCTTGCGAAAAGCATCAACCCCTTGATTTGCCTTGTCGTCTGTAACACGCGTACCGACGCCGTTAAACTGGCTGATCTGTTTCGCGAAAACAACCTGAGGTTCGTGGAATTGCGCGGCGACATGAGCGCACGTGCCAGAAAACAGACCATGTCGTTGATCGGCAACGACGAAGCGCGCTTCATCATCGCGACCGATGTGGCCGCCCGAGGGATCGACATACCGGAAATCTCGCATGTCATTTCGGTCGGGTTGCCCAAGGACATTGATTTCTATATCCATCGCGCCGGACGTACCGGACGGACGGGTAGGGAAGGGACGTGTTATGTATTATACGGGGAGAAGGACGATGCTTCGATCCGCATCCTCATGAAAAAACACATCAAGTTCGAGCATATGGCGAACAATGAAACGGGATTGCGTCCGATGAAGCCTTACGGGGAAGAATTCGTACGAAAGTCGAAACCGCAGGACATCGAAATCTCGAAACTGGTGAACCGTCGCGTCGAACAGGTGAAACCGGGGTACAAGAAGAAACGTGCCGCCGAAGTGGAGTCGATCAAACGGAAACGCAGAAGACAGATGATCCAGGATAGCATCAAGGTTCAAAGCAAAACGAAGGCGAAGATGAAGCAGATCGAAATCAACAATGAAAAAGCGGGGGGTCAGTGACCTCCCGCTTTGATGAATGCTTCGACTTCTTTCTTCAACTCATTGACGATCTCTTCTTGCGGGACGGAACGGACATAAACGCCTTTGCGGAAAAGCAGGGCTTCCTTCACCCCGCCCGCGACCCCGATGTCGGCGCGCTTGGCTTCCTGGGGACCGTTGACGGCGCAGCCCATGACGGCGACCGTGACATCCGAATTGATCGTATTCAGATAGGCTTCGACTTCCTTTACGATCGGAAGCATGTCGTATTGGATCCGACCGCAGGTCGGACAGGCGATCAGATTGGCGGTTTTATCATAGAGACCGAAACTCTTCAACAATTGTTTCGCGATTTTCATTTCTTCGACGGGATCGTCGCTGACCGAGATGCGCAGCGTATCCCCGATGCCGTCCATCAATAAGGCGCCCAAGGCGGCGGAGGATTTGATCGCGCTGGACAACATCGTGCCGGCTTCCGTCACGCCCAGATGAAGCGGGTAGGGGAAGGTTTCGGCGGCGAGCCGGTAGGCTTCGATCGTCAAGGGGACGTCCGAAGACTTGAAGGAGAGGACGATGTCGTGGAAATCGTATTTGGTGAGCAGATCGACATGTTTTCGCGCACTTTCGATCATCGCGAGGGCGGTCGGTTTTCCATATTTCGCCAACACTTCCTTTTCGAGCGATCCTGAATTGATACCGATCCGGATGGGGATGTGCTTCGCTTTACAGGCTTCGGCGACGGCTTTCACGTTTTCTTCGCTTCCGATGTTGCCGGGGTTCAGGCGGATCTTATGGATGCCGGCTTCGACGGCGATCAGTGCCAGACGATGGTTGAAATGGATGTCGGCGACCAACGGTACGCCGACTTCCTTGACGATTTCCTTGATCGCGTAGGCGTCTTCCTCATCGAAAACCGCCAGACGGACGATTTCGCAGCCTGCGCTTTCAAGCGATCGTATCTGTCGGACGGTAGCTTCCACATCCTTGGTTTTGGTATTGGTCATCGATTGGATCGAGACTTTGTTTTGTCCGCCGATCTGAAGGTTTTTGATCATGACCGGGCGGGTTTGGGTACGTTGCATCTTGGCTCACCTCGAGACGATTATACCATAGATACCCAAATCGGATGAAATGCATTATAATATCCCAAGGAGAACGTCATGCGGAAACTATTCAAACCTTCTACATCTAAAATCAAATGGCAAGGCAGTAGCGACGTCATGCGTCAGGCCTTGGACCTTTCACGCACCGTCACTTCGCGCCTGCAGATTTTCATGGTCGTCATCTGTCTGCTTTTCAGCGTCGTCTGGGTACGGCTCTATCAGGTGCAGATCCTTTCACAAGACGAATACCAAGAAAAACTTGAGCAATACACCAAGAAATATCAGACGTTCACCACGCCACGCGGGGAGATCCTCGATCGCGACGGAAACGTCCTGGTCGCCAACCGTGAACGTCTGGCCATCACCTATCTTAGACCGTACGGCGTCACCAGTTCGCAGGAATGGGAACTGGCATATCAATTCGTGGAGCAGTTCGAAATCGACGCCAGCGGGCTTAAAACGCGTGATCTGAAGGATTTGTTCATCACGTTGTATCCCGATCAGGCGAAAGCGAAAATCACACAGGAAGACTGGGACGACTATTATGACGGGAAACTGAGCGACAACGACATCTACCTTTTGAAACTGGAGCGGATCACGGCCGAAGACTTGGCGATCCTGGACCAAAACACCCAGGAAGCCTTCATCGTCAAATCCGCCATCGACACCCCGCCCAGCGGGAACGTCAAGATCATCAAGAACGATGTCACGCTCAACGAAGCGGCCTATCTGGTCGAACACAGCGACCAATTCCCCGGCTTCGACATCGCGATCAACTGGGGACGGGTCTATCCCTACGGCGATCTTCTGGGATCGCTGATCGGGACGATCTCCACCCCGAAACAAGGGTTGCCGGCCGAGAAGCTTCTCTATTACCTGGCGATGGATTACGCCCGCAACGACGTCATCGGACGAAGCGGGCTTGAACTGCAATACGAGGATCTACTAAAGGGGAATCGCGCCGTCTACGACATCGAATACGACGAAGAGACGGGTTTCGGGAAGTTGATCGAAATCGAGGCGGGATCCAAAGGACAGGATCTGATCACTTCGATCGACGTCGAACTCCAGAAACAGGTCGAAGAAATCATCTTTAAAATCATGACGCGCGAAGCGAACAACCCTTACCGTAAATACATGGATGCGATCTATGTGACCGTCATGAAGCCCGACAGCGGGGATGTGTTATCGCTGGCCGGCATGAAACGCACTTCGACAGGGACCCTATATAACGACCCGGTATCCGTCTATACCGACGCGGTGGTTCCGGGGTCCATCGTCAAAGGCGCGACCGTCTACATGGGGCTGAGTGAAAACGTCATCCGACCCGGGGAAGTCATCTTCGACACTCCGATCAAAATCAAGGATACGCCGGCGAAAGCCTCGTGGAAAAACCTGGGCAACGTCAACGACCTGCAGGCCTTGTCGATGTCCTCCAATGTCTATATGTTCAACATCGCCATGCGCCTGGGCGGCGCGGACTATGTCTACAACGGTCCGTTGAACATCGACGTGTCCGCGTTCGATACGATGCGCTACTACTATAACCAGTTCGGTCTGGGCTTGTTGACGGGGATCGATGCCGCCAACGAAGCGGTCGGCTACATCGGGACGTCCACCATGGGCGGACATCTTCTGGATTTCGCCATCGGACAGTACGACACCTATACGACCATCCAACTCGCCCAGTACGTTTCGACCATCGCCAACAACGGCATCCGCGTCCAACCGCGCATCGTCACCCATGCGACGCTTGCGAACACCGACATCGTCACGTATCAGAACGACGTCACCGTCCTGAACGTACTTGAAAACAAAGCGGCGCTAAAGCGGATCCAGCAAGGGTTCCGACTTTGCGTCACCGACGGGTTATGCCGCGGTTTCCTGAAAGGGACGGGGATTTCGATCGCCGCGAAAACCGGGACCGCCCAGAATTTCCTGACGACACCGCAGGGGGAATATGTCTCATCCCCCAACTCGAACCTGGTCGCCTACGCCCCGTATGAGAAGCCTGAAATCGCGATCGCCTGCAGCGTTCCCAACGCGTGGAACGAAGAAAGTCAGTCGAACATCTGCCAAGAGATCACGGCCAATATTTTTACTGCCTATTTTAAATAAATTGTGGTATAATTTTTAGGCGTATGTTATACTTTACACGCACGACGAGGAGGTATCAAAATGAGAGAAAACATCACGTTAAAATGTTCCGAATGTGGCGAAGAAAACTACATTAATACTCGCAACAAGAAAAAACATCCCGACCGTATGCAGGTCAACAAATATTGCCCGCGTTGTAATAAAAAGACTGCACACAAAGAAAAGAAATAAAAAAGCCGTACCGGCTTTTTTGTTAGGTGAACACAATGGAAATCCATCGCATCCCGGTCGGACTGCACCAGGCGAATTGTTACATCGTCAAAAATGACGGCGATGTCTTCATCATCGACCCCGGAGCACGTCCCGAACGCATCAAAACCTATTTAAGCCAAGACGAGCGCGTTGCCGCGATCCTTTTGACGCACGGGCATTTCGACCATATCGGCGCCGTCGACGAATTGGCGAAAGAATATAAATGTCCCGTGTATCTGCATGAAGAGGATGAAGAACTGTTGAAGGACAGCGAACTGAACTATTCGCAGACCCGCAATGTCACGGTAAAATCGAAACTGTCGTTTTTCACGGAAGGCGTGCTGCGGATCGCTTCGACCGAGCTGCATATCCTGCATGCGCCCGGGCATACCAAAGGGTCCGTCCTGATCGGCATCCGTAATGACCTGTTTACCGGCGACGTACTCTTCAAAAACAGCGTCGGTCGAACCGACTTGGCCGGTGGAAGCGACCGTGAAATGAAGAACACGCTGCGTATCGTGAAAACGTTGGATAAAAAACTGAGTGTCCATCCCGGACATGGCGAATCGACGACCATCGAATCCGAGCTGAAAACCAATCCGTTCCTTAAGTTCTAGACCCCGAAAGGGGTTTTTATTTTAGGGGATTGACTCCATCGTTTCTATAAGGGAATGAGGTGTCGACATGGAAGAAGAATTCGCAGGATTATTCCGGTTTGCGGTTAAGAACGAAGCAAGCGATATCCATTTGACACGCGTCAATGAAATCGTGATCGGTGAGATCAGGGTTGCTGACGGAATGCGCAAATACCGCAAGACGTTGAATCCTCAGTTGATCCGTTTTCTAACCTATAAGGCGGATCTCGATCTCTTGGATAGCCATCGTCCTCAAACCGGTCATCTGGACTATGTGTTTCTGAAACATGCCTATGAGTTACGGGTCGCCCATGTCAGATCAGGGAATACGGAGAACATCGTCATTCGTATATTAACCCCCTATACCCCGTTGAAATTCGATGGGTTGTTTGAGAACGATCGGCAGAAAGCGACGATGATGCGACTGCTTGGTTTTGAACAAGGGCTACTCTTGATTTCCGGATCGACCGGTAGCGGAAAAACGACAACGCTATATCAGTGCCTTCACTGGTTATTGCCCCAAAAGATCGTTACGATCGAAGACCCGATCGAAAAACGGATCGAAGGGTTGGTGCAGTTTCAGATCAACCATCAGAAAAAGTTCGGATTCGAGGAAGCGATAAAGCAAGTGCTGCGACATGATCCGAACATCATCGTGATCGGAGAAATCCGCGATGAAAAAGAAGCGAAAGCCGTGTTGAGGATCGCGTTAAGCGGTCATCTGGTGATTTCGACGATCCATGCCAATTCCCTGCGGAAAACGATTACGCGCATGAAGAATTTCGGCGTGGATCCAACCGAGTTGAATGAAGCGCTGGTCGGCATCGTCTATCAAACGATGGGGGTCGATGAAGATGGAAAAAGAAAAGTACGTTTCGATCTTTTCGAAAACGGCGACCACGCTCTTTAAGAAGGGGAGCGTCAGGACGGAAGAAGCCGGTTTCATGCTTGAATTGCTGGAAAGCGGCAGTTCGACGGAAGAACTGGAGTCGATCCTTAATCTAAAGTTGAATGATCGACATATCGTGCGACGATATCTAGGGAACCGTTTCTTTGCCATCTTCGAACAACTCGAAGCGGTCATCGGGTTTGGCGCATCGCTACGTATCGGATTACAGCTTCGATTACAAGAAGACCATGATAAGAAATGTTATGCGAAAAAGTTGGCTTACCCCGTCTTTCTGGTTTTGACGGCATATTCCGTTACGTTCATGTTTCTTTTCGCGATCCGTCCAACGATTGAAACTACGCGGGCATCCTTGGGGATGGGACTTGGCGTGTCCAACATCCTTCTTCAATCCATCTTCGGTTTGTTTTCTATCACCCTCTTCATTGCGTTCGGGGGGGTTCTCTATCGACTCCGTTACAAGCAGGTCGCGATGTATCGATGGTTCCATGGGAAATCATCGAACAATGCGTGGGTGATCAAGATTTCGCGTCGCTTCTCGCTTCTTTATGGTGAACTTCATAGCCATGGCCGATCAACGCGTGAAATCATCGGTTTTCTTACCGATGTAAAGCATCAGGCCGTTTTGGTGAACATTGCGATGCAAATGCAGGCTGAACTTGAAAGGGGCGGCCAGCTAGATCGTTCAATCGAGGATCTTGATCCCTTCCTATCTCGCATCCTGAAGATCGAATCACATCCTGATTTCGCGCAAAAGCTTACGCACTACGCTTTGATCGCTCAAAAGAGGATGGAATTCGTCATTGGGAAATCGGCATATTTCATAACGCTGTTCGCATATTTTACGATTGTCTTGCTTGTTTTATCGATCTATCGTGAAATCATGTTTCCCCTGCAGATGCTACAGGGGATGAATTAGGGAGGAATCATGAAAAAAGGATTTACGATGTTGGAAATGATTTTGGTGATCGCCGTTTTAAGCGTATTGTTGATCTTGACCGTACCGAACATCCAGCAAGTTCTTTCCATCGTACAAAACAAAGGGTGCGACGCCCAGAAAAAAATCGTGGACACCGCGATTCTCGAGTACACCATCGCTAATGGCGACGGACCGGATTCGATCCATGATTTGGTGGATGAAGGCCTATTGACGGATGAACAACGTTTTTGCCAGAATCATGATGAAATCGTGGTCGACGATGGACAAGCCGCGATCCGGTAAAGGGTTTACCTTGATTGAAATGATGCTGGTTTTACTTCTGCTATCCGTTCTTGGCAGCGGCGTCGCGAAACCGGTACAATCGTTTTTATATCAAGAAACGCAAAACGGAATCATCCACGCTCAGACAACGGCGCTTTTCCTTAGGGAACCGACACGGTTCCGCTTGGATCCGAGGATCGAATGTTTCAACGACGTTTCCTTTAATGCGAAAGGGAACGTCAATACCGCGCAAACGTTGGTCTTCGATAACGGACGAGAGATCGTCATCGGAATCGGTCCGGGTCGAATTCATGAATAAAGGGTACGTGTTGGTCGAAGTCCTCCTGTCCTTGTTGATTTTGATGTTTTCGCTTCAATTCGTCTTCAGTTCACTTCAATACAGTACAAAAAGATCGATGGATTATGAAAAGAGTCCATGGAATCGACTGGAAAAAGGATGTGGTTATCCATGCGTCATCGAAGAGGATTTACCCTGATCGAACTTCTCATCGCCTTGAATTTATCCATGATGCTTCTTCATTTGATGGTGTTCGCTTTATCGTCGCTTCGTTTGCCTTCATCCCAGATCGATTTACGTCAAAATCTTAACGGGATTTATCAGCTTCGCCAAAGACTGGCGCTCTGTCGAGTCAAGAAGGTTGAAAGTCAGAAAATCATCTGTACGTTCAACCATAAAGAACATGAGCTTCGATTCGAAGATGATCGTTTAATCATGCGTCCCGGCTATGTCGTTTATTTGGAGAAGATCGAAGCGGGTTTTTTTGAAGAACAAGACACAATCATCCATATCACGTTCACGACGGAAGGGGAGGTAATCCATGCGGTACTCGGCTTGCTCGAATAAAGGTTTCATTCTACTTCGAACCCTTCTATTTTTCACATTCTGCATCCAATTCCATCTCTGTGTTTCCGCCATCGCGATTTCGATCCGGTCCGAGAACAAGATGAATGTTCGTCTTGAAGAATTTTCGTTTTTCGAAGCCGCGGTCCTATCAAGGATCCATCGCGACATTCAATCGATGGATTACGCGGATTTCGAGCTTGAAATTGACGAGCAACGGGTTATGGTCACCTTTGATCAGCAAAAAGCCAGGCTTGAATTTACCGGTGCAGCGGAAGTGACGATGGTACTATCGTTCGACGACCTCGAGGGATGTTTTGAGGATTATGCCGAAGAATCGCAATAACGGGCTTGTGTTCGTATTCGATTGACAAAATGGATTAAAGAATTAAAATAGATGGGTAGGAGGAATTAACAATGATTATCGTTAATGATTTACGCCCCGGACTGACGTTCGAATATGAAGGCAACATTTTCAGTGTCATCGAAACCGCACACAATAAAACCGCGATGCGTCAGATGATCGTTAAATCGAAAGTACGTAATTTACGTACGGGAGCCATCGTAGAATTATCGTTTACCGGAGGAGACAAGGTCGAACCCGCGCATATCGACAAAAAAGAAATGCAATATCTGTATGATACCGGTGATGCGGTAGCCTTCATGGACACGAGCACGTATGACCAGATCGAGATCCAGAAAGACAATTTGAAGTGGGAACTCAACTTCCTTAAACCCAATGACAACATCAACGTCATGACGTATGAAGGCGAGATCCTCGGCGTTATTCTGCCGGATAAGGTATCGCTGCAAATCGTCGAGACCGAACCTGCCATCAAAGGGGATACGGCGACCAACGCACAGAAGATGGCGCGGTTGGAAACCGGACTTGAAATCAAGGTTCCGATGTTCATCGGAGAAGAAATGGTGCTGGTCAGCACATCCGACGGGAAGTATTCCGGAAGAGCCTAAACATCCGTACGGATGTTTTTCTTTACAAAGCTTTTCTATGTGTTATAATAATCACGACTTCAGGGCAGGGTGCAATTCCCGACCGGCGGTAAACCCCGCGAGCCGAGTTTCGGCATGAATCGGTGCGATTCCGATGGCGACAGTACAGTCTGGATGGAAGAGGTTGATTTTTGACCTTATTTTAGCCCGGAGTTTCCAGGGTTTTTTTGTGAGAAAGGACAAAACCATGAAACTAAACTCCACTAAGCTTATCACTCTCATCGGCATTATGACCGCGCTATCTTTCGTACTTTATTTCTTTGAACTTCCGGTCGGATTCATCCTTCCGCAGGCCGCTTTCTTGAAAATCGACTTCAGCGACATTCCGGCGATCTTGATCAGCCTGAGTGCCGGACCGATCGCGGGCATCGTCGTCGAATTGCTGAAAAACATCTTGCACTTCATTTTCCTCAATAAAGACGGGGGATTCGTCGGTGAATTGGCGAACTTCGCCGCGGGTGTTTCCTTCTTGCTTCCGGTAGCGTGGATCGCACGTAAGAACTTCAATTATAAAACATATCTTCCGGCATTGGCGCTCGGTACCGCCGCGATGGCGGCCGCCATGGCCTTTGTGAACTACTATATCACCCTACCCATCTGGGGGATCGAAGACAGTGCCGCAAGAATCAATATGATCAATTCCGCATTGACCCCGTTCAACATCGTCAAGGGGATCTTGATGTCGATCGTCATCATCCTTCTCTATCCCAGATTGCAAAGTGTTCTTAAGAAGATCGGTCGATAAGCACGAACAATCAAATAAGATACGCCGCTTGATCCGCGGCGTATTTGTTTTCCGCCGTAAAACGCATGAATAGGACGGTTTACGTTCTCATTAAGGGGAATTTTTGTTATAATAAGCAAGATGAGGAGGGTATCCCATGGCCGAACTATCGAGAATCAAGAAGTTTGAGGATTTACGTGAAAGCATTCAAAACGACAGGGAAGGCGAGATTCATTCCGAAGCGCTCAGTCCTTTTGCCCAACGTCTAAGCCGGATCGACAACACGTTCAAGCCGGTACGCGAACAAGCCAGTTCCGCTCCCCATCAATCGCAGCATGGCAAACGGGATGTCCGTTTTGATACGCAGCCTTATGAACCTACTGGTGTATCCACGTTTCGTAACGAGTTCCTCGACGATTTTCTAGAAGAAGTCAAGAACTACAATATCAAAAAAGGCTACCGCGGGTATGAAGATACGCAAAGCAATATCATCACCGGCGCCGTGAAAGAATCCAAGACGAAGGAATTCAGTAAAGACGGCCAATCCGTCGTTGCAAGCGTACAGAAAGAATCAAGAAAGATCGAATACAACAACGATAGCCAACCTGTTTATTTCGCACCGCCCAAACCTTTGGTGATCGAAGAACCCGAAGATTTGAGCGTTGATGAAATCAACTTGACAAACGAAATCAAGCAAGTGATTTTTGCGAACGAGAAGGAAGAGCCCTTGAGTGTTTTGGAAATGCAGAACATGGTTCCGGTTCAATCGAAGGACAACTTCAAGGAAGTCCTGGAAGAGACGCAAAAATTAAGAGTCCAGCTGGATGAGTATGAGAAAGAACTGAATGGTATGACCATGAATGTCTCCAAATCGAACCGATTATTGAATCTCATCGTCATCGTCCTGGTCCTGGTGTTGGTCATGATGCTGGGGATGGCTGTCTTTTGGGTCTTAACTTCAAGAGGGTTGATTTAATGAAATTGAATATCGCCATCGACGGTCCAAGCGCATCCGGGAAAAGCACCATCGCCAAACGTTTGGCGAAGCGACTGGACTACATCCATATCGACACCGGTGCGATGTACAGGGGCTGCGCCTTAAAGGCGAAATCGCTTGGTTACACCGTTGAAAATGAAGAAGAAATCTCCGACATGCTGAAGCATACTGAATTCGCCTTCGATCCTCAAGGCCATTTGCTGTTGGACGGGGTCGATGTCACCGAAGAAATACGAAAGAAAGATATGGACATCCTAACGTCGTCCATATCGGCTTTGCCGAAGGTTCGATGCGAATTGGTACGGCGTCAGCAAGCGATGGCGAAATCGAAAGGTTTCATTCTGGATGGCCGGGATATCGGCACCGTCGTACTCGACGATGCGGAAATCAAGATTTTCCAAACCGCGAGTACTCTATCGCGCGCAGAGCGAAGATTCATTGAGAATCAAGAGAAGAAACGTAGCGGAAGCTTCGATGAGATCCTTGACGATCTCAAGCAAAGGGATTACCAGGACACGCACCGTGCCCATTCTCCGTTGAGAAAAGCGGACGATGCGATCGAAATCGATACATCGTCGATGACCATCGAAGAAGTCGTTGAAATGGTCGAAGCGATTGTCAAAGAGAAAATGAAAGAAAAGGAAGGTGATCGAAAATGATCGATGGAATCGTAGCGATCGTCGGAAGACCCAATGTCGGGAAGTCGACGATCTTCAATCGTATCATCGGTGAACGCATGTCGATCGTCGAAGATACCCCGGGGGTTACCCGGGATCGGATTTATGCCAAAGGGAATTGGTTGACCAAAGATTTCAGACTGATCGATACCGGTGGGATCCAATTGGTGGATCAGCCGTTTCAAACCGAGATCCGTGCGCAAGTCGAAATTGCCGTCGAAGAGGCGGATGTCATCGTTTTCGTCGTGAGCGGAAAAGACGGGTTGACGGCGGATGATCATTACATCGCCAAGATGCTCCATCGCAGCGACAAACCCGTCATCCTGGCGGTCAATAAAATCGACGATGTCGCGATGGCGCCAAACGCCTATGAATTCTACGCCCTGGGTTTCGATACCGTCATTCCGGTCAGCGGAGCGCACGGGATCGGGATCGGGGATGTGTTGGACGAAGTGATCGCCCAATTCCCCAAAAAGAAACTCAACGAATACGAGGGGAAGATCAAATTCGCCATCATCGGACGCCCCAATGTCGGAAAGTCCTCGTTGGTCAATGCGATTCTCAATCAGGAACGCGTCATCGTATCCGAAATCGAAGGTACGACGCGCGACGCGATCGACAGTCCGTTCACCCGGGATGGCAAGGACTACGTCGTCATCGATACGGCCGGGATCCGCAAACGCGGTAAAGTCTATGAAAACATCGAGAAATACTCGGTTCTAAGGGCGTTAAGCGCGATCGAGCGAGCCGATGTCATCCTCTTTGTCCTTGATGGCGTTTCCGGTATCCGTGAGCAAGACAAGCACGTGGCGGGATATGCCCATGAAGCCGGGAAACCGATCGTCATCGTCTACAATAAATGGGACGGTGTCGAAAAAGATGAATCGACGATCAACCGGGTCACCGAAGAAATCCGCAAACAGTTCATCTACTTGTCTTATGCGCCGATTCTATTTGTATCTGCTCTGACGAAACAAAGGGTTCATCAGATCATTCCGATGATCGAGCGCCTCTACGATTACAGTAACCTAAGGATTCAAACCAGCATCCTCAACGAAGTCATCCTCGACGCACAGTTGTTCACCCCGCCGCCCACGCATAACGGGCAACGGTTGAAAATCATGTATGCATCCCAGGTCGCGGTCGCGCCGCCGACCTTCATTCTCTTCGTCAACGATCCAACGTTAATGCATTTCTCATATCGCCGTTATATCGAAAACCGCTTACGGGAAGCCTTCGTTTTCGAAGGTACGCCCATCCACATCATCGCTCGAGCCAAAGAGTAGGAGGAACACATGAAAGTCACAGTCATCGGTAGTGGCAGTTGGGGAACTGCGCTGGCACAAGTATTGGCCGACAATCTCCACGACGTCACCATTTGGGGGAAAGATTTGGATGAAGTCGTCGACATCCACATGTATCATCAAAATGAAAAGTATTTTCCGGGGGTCCATATCAACGAAGACGTTAAAGCGACAAACGATTTAAGTCTGGTCGCGGATGCGGAAATGGTCATCCTGGCGGTACCTACCGCTGCGATCGAAGATGTCTGCCTTCTGATCAACCAGCATTTCACACGTAAAGTGCTTGTGGTCAGCGTTGCGAAGGGTTTCCATCCGGTCACCCACAAACGCCTGTCCGTCGTCATCCGCGAGACGGTCAAACCGGAAATCCTCGACGATGTCGTTTCACTGATCGGACCCTCGCATGCCGAGGAAGTCGTATTGCGTCTGTTGACGACGATCAATGCCGTCTGTGAGAACGAGGAATCATCGATCCGCGTCCAACAAGCCTTCTCGAACAATTACTTCCGTGTCTACCGCAATACCGACGTCATCGGTGCGGAAACCGGTGTCGCGATCAAGAACATCATCGCGATCGCCAGCGGTATCCTCAGCGGTTTAGGCTTGGGCGACAACGCCCGCGCAGCCCTGATGACCCGGGGCTTGGCGGAGATGTCTCGATATGGGATATACTTCGGGGCGAAACCGGAAACCTACCTCGGTTTGACCGGCGTGGGGGACCTGATCGTCACCTGCACCAGCGTCCATTCGCGGAATTTCCAAGCCGGTTTGATGATCGGTAAGAGCGATAGCGCGAAATCGTTTTGGGAAAACAACACGAAGACCGTCGAAGGGGTCAAGGCCGCCAAAGTCATCTTTGAGGAAGCGCACAAGCTCGACATCAGTATGCCGATCACGGAACAGGTTTACAAAGTCCTCTATGAAAACGCGATTCCGTCGCAATCCATCCTGGAATTGATGAAGAGGGAACTCAAAGCCGAGTAAGTACTATCGATTGTAATTGTAGGGTCGGAGTGCTATGATAAAACCATAAATGGAGGTAACAATCATGAGCGAAATCAAGAATAAGAAAGCATTGGCCGAAACGCTAGCCGCAAGTTTGGATATCACCAAAAAATCAGCAGCCGAAATCATCGAACTCGTCTTCGACGACATCAAGGATACCCTGGGTAAGGGTGGAAAAGTGGATATCGCCGGGTTTGGCAAGTTCGAAGTCAAAGAACGTAAAGCACGGATCGGGATCAATCCTTCGACCAAGGAAAAAATCACGATCGAATCCAGTAAGTCCCCGTCTTTCAAAGCCTCGAAAGCCTTGAAGGAACTTGTTAAATAGACTAGAAACCGAGGAATTTCAATGAATGATCCGATTCAAATGATTCTCTACTTCGCGGCGATCATCCTTGTGATTTGGGCACAAACCAAAGTCAAGGGTGTCTATGAACACTATAGCCGTGTACAAAGCGAAAAGCATATCACCGGTGCCCAGGTGGCACGAAGGATCCTCGACAGTCACGGGTTGCATCATGTGGAAGTCCAGATGAGCCAAAACGGGGTGTTGAGCGATCATTTCGACCCGCGCACCAACGTAGTCAACCTTTCACCGAAAGTCTACAACGAAGATTCGATCGCATCCGTCGCCGTCGCGGCCCATGAAGTCGGGCATGCCATCCAGTTCGCCGAAAACTATAGCTTCATCGGAATCCGCAACAAGCTGCTTCCGGTCGCGATCGTCTCGGGGAACCTAGGCTGGTTCGTCATCATCATCGGGTTGATTTCGAACATCATGCCGATTTTCTATCTCGGTTTGGCGATGCTGGCGATGATCGCGCTCTTTCAACTCGTCACCTTGCCGGTTGAATTCGATGCTTCGGGACGTGCCTTGGCCATCCTTCGTAACGACGGATATTTGTCCGAAGATGAAGGTGCCGATGCCAAGTCGATGCTGCGTGCCGCGGCATTGACCTATGTTGCCGCATTGTTGGCGACGCTGATGCAAATCCTCCGTCTGGTTTTGATGTCGCAGCGTGGAAGCCGTCGCAGATAAACAAATCGCTCCTTCGGGAGCTTTTTTTTCGGGATATCCCCTCTTTTTCTCATAAAAGGAAAGGGGTGATGCCATGGCCTATCTACATTCAGGCGATTATCAAGCGACAACCAGCTTCTCCTATTATCCATGCGAAACAGAATCCGTATACATCACAGGTTTGAAATCCGATGAAGTGCTTTTTTCCTCAAATCCGTATTTTCAGCAAAACGCCGATGGCTTTTTGGCGATCGACGATCGTTTTTCGACGCTCTATATCATGAAAAACGGAGTGTTGACACATCGATTCGATCTTCAATGGAAGACGGGATGTGCTACTCAAGCCATTGTAGAAGGCACGCCCGGTCAACAGCTAAAGCAGTCTTTCCCAAGTCAGCCTTGGATGACGGTGATCGCTGCGGGAATTCTTACGATTCTTGTGGCAAGGATGGTGTTTCATGAAAAGAATTAGCCTTTGTGTTCTCATCTCATTGTTTCTCATGGTTGTCATTCCCGTGGAAGCGGCAGGGGAGACCATCGTTTCAAAGACGTTGTTGCCTTATGAAATTTTAAGCATCTCGATGTCGCAAAGCACGATGACAGTGTCGGGATGGGCAATCTTGAACGAAACACAGCACTTCGTCACTTCCTCGGATCATTCTTATGAATTGGAGTTTGCATCCAACGAGCATACATTCAGGGTAACCGGAACGACGACAGGAACGAACCTTACGGATACTTTCCGCTATGGCGGTGCACCGATCTGCGCAACCACGGCGTACTTCAAGACCGATATCACCT
>DOUE01000028.1 GCA_003520745.1 Erysipelotrichaceae bacterium | reverse complement strand
GGGAAAAGGGTTGCGGAATTTTAATAATACTGTATAATTTGTTTCGCATTGATAAACAGGAGGGTTTGCGGAAATGAATAAGAAAATCGCTCTTTACGGATTCAATAACTTGACGAAAACATTGAGTTTCAACATCTACGATATCTGCTACGCCAGAAGCGAGAGGGAACATAAGGACTATNNTACAATTCGGCGCGGTTGACCAAGATCCTCTGCGATGTCACCGAAATCATCGGCGCCCATGTCCTCAACATCGCCAAGCAGGATTACGATCCGCAAGGCGCCAGCGTCACGGTCTTGATCAGCGAAGAACCGGTCGAGGAACAACTGAAAGACCCTTCGCTCAACATGAGCGGGGACGTCACGCCGCGGACCATCCTCGCCCATCTGGACAAGAGCCATGTGACCGTGCACACCTATCCCGAACATCACCCCGACCAGAACATCTCGACCTTTCGGGTTGATATCGACGTCTCCACCTGCGGCCGCATTTCGCCGCTGAAAGCCTTGGATTACCTGATCGGCAGTTTCGATTCCGACATCATCACGATCGACTACCGCGTACGGGGCTTTACGCGCAATCTGGAAGGGAAGAAGTTCTTCATCGACCACGACATCACCTCGATCCAGAACTTCATCGACAAGAAGACGCTGAAGCGCTACGACGCGCTGGATGTGAACGTCTATCATACCAACCTCTTCCATACCAAGATGATGATCAACCACATCGANNCTTGAAAACTATATGTTCAATACGGATCCCGACGATCTGCGTCCGACGCAGCGGCGTGAAATCCAGGATGCCTTATACAAAGAAATGATTGAGATTTTCAGCGGGGAAAACATCTACCAAGAGGAAGAGGTTCAATGACACAACTCGATCAAAACAAGGCGCCCATCGCGGAAGCGATGATCACGCATACGCATAAGCGGACCGTCGCGTTCGACGTTCCGGGACATAAGCAGGGGAAGGGCAACCCGATGCTGCGGGAGTTTCTCGGCGACAAGTGCCTTCGTTTCGATATGAATTCACGCAAAGATTTGGANNAATCTTTGCCACCCCGTCGGGGTGATCTTGGAAGCGGAAGAAATCGCCGCCCAGGCGTTCGGGGCGGGACACGCCTTTTTCATCGTGAACGGCACGACCGCCGCCGTCCAGGCGATGGTCATGAACGTCGCACGGAAAGAAGAGAAGATCATCCTGCCGCGCAACGTCCATCGTTCCGCGATCTACGCCTTGATCTTGACGGGGGCGATCCCGGTCTATGTCAACCCCGGCGTCCATCCGAAACTCGGCATACCGCTGGGGATGCAACTGAAGGACGTGGAAGAAGCGATCCTGAAGAACCCCGACGCCAAAGCCGTCTTCGTCAACAACCCGACCTACTACGGCATCTGCAGCGACCTTCCCGCCATCGTGGAACTCGCGCACAAACACAACATGAAAGTCATCGTGGACGAAGCCCACGGGACGCATTTCTACTTTAAGAGCGGCCTGCCCATCAGCGCGATGGCCGCGGGGGCCGACATGGCGGCCGTCAGTATGCATAAGACCGGAGGAAGCTTGACCCAAAGTTCCTTCCTACTCATACAGGATCCCAAAATGATGGGCGAAGTGCGCCAAGTGCTCAACCTCACCCATACGACCAGCGGCAGCTACCTTCTGCTTTCCTCCCTGGACATCACGCGCAAATTCCTGGCGCTGCACGGGGAAGAAGAGTTTTCTCGGGTCATGCAGCTGACGGACTATGCCCGTACCGAGATCAANNACCATCCATACCCGCGGCATCGGACTGGCCGGGATCGAAGTCTACGACATCCTGCGCGACGAATACGACATCCAGGTCGAACTGGGCGACCTCGGCAACATCCTGGCGATCGTCGGGATCGGCGATAAGAAACAAGACATCGAACGTCTGATCAGCGCCTTGATGGACATCCAGGAGAACTACGCCAAGGAAGACTTCGGGATGATCACCTACGAATATGTCTCGCCGATCGTCCGCGTCTCCCCGCAGCGCGCCTTCTACGCCACGCAGAAGAAAGTCAAGATCGTCGAAGCCTTGGACGAGATCGCCGGCGAATCGATCATGGTCTATCCTCCCGGCATTCCGATACTCGCCCCAGGAGAACTGATCACGCAGGAAGCCATCGACTACATCCTCTACGCCAAAGACAGAGGCAGTTTCCTGACCGGCATCGAAGACACGCACATCGAATACATCAACGTACTGGAGGTATAACCCATGGAATTCTGGTTCACCGAACAACATACGGAAAACGTCCGTTTCTCCGTCAAAGTCGACCGTCAACTCTTAAGCAAACAGTCCGACTTCCAACGCATCGACGTTTTCCAATCCCCCGAATTCGGGAAGTTCTTCAGTCTGGACGGCTACATCATGATCACTGAAAAAGACGAATTCATCTACCATGACATGATCGTCCACGTACCCATGTCCGTCAACCCGGACATCAAACGGGTGTTGGTCATCGGCGCGGGGGATGGCGGTACGATCCGCGAACTGTGCCGCTACGCCACCGTCGAACACATCGACATGGTCGAGATCGACGAAGAAGTCGTCAACGTCTGTAAGGAATACTTCCCGNNGGTCGTCAGTTCTTTCCGTCGACCGCCTGTTCCTTCGACGATCCGCGGGTCAAACTGCACTTCGAAGACGGCTTGAAATTCGTCCGTTCGAAAAAGAACGAATATGATTTGATCCTGGTCGACTCGACCGATCCGGTCGGTCCGGGCGAAGGCTTGTTTACCCGTGAGTTCTACGGCAACTGCTACAACGCGCTGAGCGAATCGGGGATTTTGGTCAACCAACACGAAAGCCCCTACTATAGTTTCAACGCCGTCGCGATGCAACGCGCGCATCGTAGGATCCGCGAGAAATTCCCCATCGCGCGCGTCTATCAGGCGCATATCCCGACCTATCCTTCGGGCTATTGGCTGTTTGGCTTCGCATCGAAGAAATTCGATCCGATCAAAGACCTGGATGCGGTCAAATGGAATGCATTAAACCTGAAAACCAAGTATTATAACACCGAACTTCATGTGGGTTGCTTCGCGCTTCCCAACTATGTAAAGGAGTTGTTGAAAAATGACCATGAATAAAAACGTCTCCACCTTCGTCGGATGCGATAAGGAATACGAAGATTCGCACATCGTGATCTTCGGCGCACCCTTCGATTCCACCACTTCCTTTCGTCCTGGGACCCGATTTGGACCCAGTGCGATCCGCGCCGAATCGATCGGGTTGGAAACCTATAGCCCGTACCAGGATTATGATTTGGTACAGTGCAGCGTCTTCGATTCCGGCGACCTCGTCCTTCCGTTTGGCAGCGCCGAGCGAGCGTTGGAAGAAATCTACCAACACGCCAAAGCGATTGTCGACGATGAAAAAGTCCCGTTCATGATCGGCGGGGAACACACCGTCACCTTCGGTTCGGTACGCGCCGTCTATGAAAAGTACCCCGACCTCCACATCATCCACTTCGACGCCCACACCGACCTGCGTGACACCTATTACGGCGAATGGTTCTCCCATGCGACCGTGCTCAAGCGCTGCTACGACTTGGTCGGCGACGGGAAGATCTTCCACTTCGGACTGCGTTCCGGGGCGCGCGATGAATTCATCTTCGCCCAGCAACACAACTACATCGAAAAATCGACTTGTGAGACCTTAAAAGACATCCTTCCCAATTTGGGTGAAGTCCCCGTCTACATCACGATCGACCTCGACGTGTTGGATCCTTCCAATTTCCCGGGGACCGGTACGCCGGAAGCCGGCGGGATCGGCTTCATGGACCTCTTGAACTCCGTCATCCACATGAGCCATCTGCGCGTCGTGGGGATGGACATCAACGAATTGTCCCCGATCTACGACCATTCGGGCGCCAGCACGGCGCTTGCCTGCAAGATCACGCGCGAATCGCTGATCGCTTTATCGAAAAACAGATTACGCTAAAGGAACTCCGGTTCCTTTTTTTGTATTGAAAAATAGTGAAAATTCGTTGTAACGCTTTATTTATTTTCAGGTAAAGGGGTATAATAGGACTAACCAAAGGAGGGTATACTATGAAGAAGAAGAGTCTATTGGCTTTGATTATCGGGGAATGGAATACCAAGACCATCGTCGCGGTCGCGATCGGCGCCGCCTTGTTCGGGGTCTTGATGGTTTACGGGGGCGTCCAGGTGTTCACCAACACCAAGCTGACCACCGCGATGTTGATCCCGGTCATCGTCGGCGCGTTGTTCGGACCGGTTCCGGCCTTGGTCGCCTGCGGTGTCGGCAACGTATTGGCCGACTTGATCGGCGGTTGGGGTTTCTGGTTCGACTGGTCGATCGGGAACGCCGTCCTGGGCTTCTTCGTCGGTTTGCTTCCGGTTTACGGGGCGCGCATCGACGAGGGCGTATTTACCGTTAAACACGCGGTCATTTTCGCCATCATCGCCGTATTGGCCAACGCATTGGCGTTCGGCGTCATTACGCCAATCTTCACCGTCTTGTTCTACGGCGGGGAATTGACGATTACGTTCATGCAGTCGCTGACCGGCGGAGCGTCCAACGTTCTCGTATTGACCCTGTTGGGCATCCCGTTGTTGTTCCTACTCGCGAAACGTTATGGCGGATCCAAGAACCTGACGAAAGAATAATCATGAAGAATCCGGTGATCGAATTCCATGATTTCGGGTTCCGCTATGCCTCGCAAAGCGAACCGACCTTGCATGGAATCAATCTTACGATCTTTGAAGGGGAGAAGGTGCTGATCCTGGGTCCCAGCGGAAGCGGGAAATCGACCTTGGCCAATTGCATCAACGGATTGATCCCGTTCTCCTTCAAAGGTGAATCGACCGGCGAAGTCAAGGTGGCCGGCATGGATACACGCCATGCCGGCATCTTTTCGTTAAGCAAGCACGTCGGGACGGTCCTGCAGGACTCCGACGCCCAATTCGTCGCCTTGTCGGTCGGCGAAGACATCGCCTTCGCCCTTGAAAACCAGGCGGTCAAACGGTCGATGATGATCCCCCAAGTGATCGCGGCGGCCTCGATCGTCGGGATGCAGGATTTCCTCAACCACGTCCCCTATGCCTTGTCGGGGGGACAAAAACAAAAAGTATCGCTAGCGGGCGTTCTGCACGAGCACGTGGACATCGTGCTTTTCGACGAGCCTTTGGCCAGCCTCGACCCGAAAGCCGGGATGCACGCGGTGGAACTGATCGACGACATCCATTCGCAAGGGAAAACCGTCGTCATCATCGAGCATCGCCTGGAAGACGTCTTGCATCGCGAGGTCGACCGGATCTTGGTGATGGATGAAGGACGGATCGTCTTCGACGGCGACGCCGACACCCTGCTATGCGGAAAACTTTTACCTGAAATCGGGATTCGCGAACCCTTGTTTATCACGCAGATGCACCATGCGGGATGCGTCCTTCATGCGGACGACCATCCGTCTTCCGTCACCCGCTTCAATCTGGATCCCTACCGCGATTCGCTTTTGAACTTCATCCAAACGGAAATCCAGCCGAAGGCACATTATCCTGGGGAAGTGTTGATCGAAGCGACGAACGTACGCTTTTCCTACGATACGCAGGAAGCCATCAAGAACATCTCTTTTCAAGTGCGAAAAGGCGAAAAGATCGCGTTCATCGGGAAGAACGGGGCGGGGAAGTCGACGATGGCCAAGCTTTTATGCGGTATCGTCCGTCCCGACCATGGAAGCATTACGTATCAGAAAACCGACCTGAAGACGTGGTCGATTCGTGAGATCGGCGAAAAAATCGGCTTCGTGATGCAGAACCCCAATCAAATGTTGGTGAAAAACATCATCAAGGAAGAAGTCGCGTTCGCATTGACGCTACGTAACCTACCTCAAAGTGAAATCGACGAAAGGGTACAACGAGCCTTGACGGTTTGCGGGTTGTGGCCGATGCGGAACTGGCCGGTCAGCGCGGTAAGCTACGGACAGCGCAAACGCATCACCGTCGCCGCGATGTTGGCGCTGGATACGGAAGTCTTGATTCTTGATGAACCCACGGCCGGGCAGGATTATCGCCATTATACGGAAATCATGGATTTCCTGGACGACCTTAACCGCCAGACCGGGATTACGATCATCTTCATCACCCACGACATGCATCTGGCGATCGAATACACCGATCGGGCGATCGTGTTCGCCGACGGGGAGAAAATCGCCGACGACTTGGTCGTCGAGGTCTTGAGCGATAATGAAATCATCGAGAAAGCCAACCTCAAACAAACTTCGCTCTATACTTTGGCGTTGCGTCTGGGATTACCTGCACAAACCTTGGTCGATCATTTCATCGGCCATGAACGGGAGGTGAAAATCCATGAGTAAACGCATTTTCATCAACATCGTCCCGGGGAAAACCTTCCTCCACCGTCTCTCGGGGAAAACGAAGGTCGGGCTCTTCATCGTCTGCATCGTCTATACGATCATGTCGTTCGACCTGCGCTTGTTGGCGCCGTTGATGTTTCTTTCCCTCATCGCGATCGTCAGCCTGAAACCCGATTGGAAAGTGATCATCGTCCTCTTCATCGCGATCTTCCTGATGAACTTCTTCAACATCTTCCTATACTGGGTCGTCAAACCGAACATCGGTTCCGAATGGACCGGCGGGACCAGCACAATCTTGTATTCGTTTAGTTCCTACTATTTCGTCAGTCTGGAGACGCTCTGGTATCTGCTGGTCCGTTTGTTTAAAATGCTGACGTCGTTTGCGGTTTCGATGGCGTTCATCCTTTCGATCACCCCCAGCGAACTGGCTTCGGGTCTGCATGGTCTTGGCGTCCCGTATAAAATCTGCACGGTCGTCTCGCTCGCGTTCCGCTACATCCCCGACATTTCCCGGGACTATGAAAACATCAAGGTGTCGATGCAGGCGCGAGGCGTCGAGATGGACCTTCGCAAGACGCCGATCCTCAAACGTTTGAAACAAACGATCTACATCCTGTTTCCACTAATCATCACGTCGTTTGACCGGATCGGTAACATCGCCAACGCCTTGGACCTTCGGGGCTACGGGTTGAAGAAAGACCGGACGTACTACGCCGAAGTCGAACCGACGATGATGGATAGATTTTTCAGATGGTCGACGCTCGCTTTGTTTATCTTCTGTCTGGCTTGGATCGTGTCGCGCAACATCTGGGAACCCGCGACCAAAATGTGGTTCCCCTTCGAGGTATGATATGTTACTGAAGCAACGTAGAATTGAAGAAATGGTCACGAACCTGCAAGCCTTGATCCGCATCAACAGCGTCGGCGACCTACATACCGTAACAACCGAGCATCCCTACGGGGTCGGCGCGTTCAACGCGCTGACGTTCATGAAGGAACTGGCGCTACGCGACGGTTTTAAAGTATTGGACTATGACAACCACGCCATCGCGATCGTTTTAGGAGAGGGCGAAGAGCGGATCGATGTCGTTTGCCACCTCGATGTGGTGAGCGAAGGGGTCGGATGGACGAAGGATCCCTTCGGCGGCGAAATCGTCGACAATAAACTATATGGACGAGGGACGCAGGACAACAAAGGTCCGGCGATGGCCGTCTATACCGCCCTGAAAGACATCAAAGAGGGGCTTGACGCGAAACGATTCACACTGAAACGCCAACTACGGGTCGTTTTAGGTTGCGATGAAGAGCGGACCATGGACGACATCAAACATTACATCTCAAAAGCCGGTGAACCGAAGTTCGCTTTCACCCCGGACGGGTATTTCCCGCTGTCCATCGGTGAAAAAGGCGCTTTGATGTGGACGCTGAAAGGGAAGGTGTTCGCGAATTTCGATTCTCTGGAGGGAGGCGTTCAGTGCAACGTCATCGCCCCGACCGCCCAAGCCCGCTTCACTAGCCTGATCCCTGAAATCCTGATCGACCGACTCGATCGATCGAAGATCACGCATACGATCGAAACCACTCCGGACGGAATCTTGGTCCATGTCGAAGGGAAAGCCGCCCATGCGTCACGACCCGAACTGGGGGACAATGCGACGGTAAAACTATTGGAATTGATCGCGAGTGCGACCGAAGATCCGTTGACGAAGATGCTTCACACCGTGTTCCGCGATCCCTATGGCGAATCCGCGGGTCTTTCCTTCACCAGTGAAACCATGGGCAAACTCACCATGAATCTCGGGGTCTTGCGGATTCAAAAGGGTGAACTGTATGCGGAAATCGACTGTCGCTATCCCATCGAATGCGATTCGCACGACTTGACGCGTCGATTACAGGAACGTTTGATCGGACTCGACCTGAGCTTGGATTACGATGCGAGACCCATCCTCAACGATGAAAACAGTCCGATGATCAAAATCTTGCTTAAGCGCTATGCCGAGTGGTCCAAGGATGCAGTTTCGCGTCCGATCATTTCCGGCGGCGTGACCTATAGTAAAGTGATCCGAAACTGCGTGGCCTTCGGTCCGCATCGAAAAGACGAACCGAGTCTGGCCCATCAAGCCGACGAGTGCATCGACCTGCATGACTTGGAAAAACTGGTGGAAGTCTATGCCGGGGCGATGTTGGATCTGGCGGGTGACCATGATGAATAATAAACCGATCCTGGTGTTTCAAACCGATTTCACCTACAAGGAAGGCGCGGTGTCTTCGATGTACGGCGTCGTCAAAAGCGTCGACCGCGACCTTGAAATCTTCGATTCGACGCATGAAATCCCGCAATACGACATTTGGAGCGCTTCGTTTCGATTATTACAGACGGTTAGGTTCTGGCCTTCGGATACGGTGTTTGTCTCGGTGGTCGACCCGGGCGTCGGGACCAAACGCAAAGCCTGTGTCGCGAAAACCGTTCGCGGCAATTACATCGTGACCCCTGACAACGGGACGCTGACACACCTCTTCAGCGATCCGGGGATCGTCGAAGTCCGGTCGATCGATGAATCGGTCAACCGTTTGGCGACGACGACGGGGACCTCGGTCTTTCATGGACGGGATTTGTTTGGCTATTGCGCCGCACGTTTGGCGAGCGGGATCATTGCCTTCGATGAGGTCGGACCGGTCTATCCGATCGACCAGATCGTGCGCTTCGACATCCCCGATCCTTGGATCGATGATCAAGGGCTACATGGCATTTTCGAGATCATGGACCCCAACTTCGGCAACCTTTGGACCAACATCCCGATCGAGTTCATGAAAAAGCTGAGCCTCTCCTACGGGGATTCGGTTCATCTCGCCGTACACCATGGTTCAACGTTAGTCCTAGATACGATCGTCCCGTACCATCCGACTTTCGGCTATGTCGCTGAAGGCCGACCCGTCCTTTACACCAACGAACTGATGAAGGTGGCGTTCGCGATCTGCATGGGTTCGGCCAAAGATACCTATGGTTTACGTTTCGGTCCCTCGTGGAACGTCACGATCAAGGAGGTCAAATGAGCAAGATCCTGGTCATGCAATCGGATTTCGGCTATGCGGACGGTGCGGTCGCCGCGATGTACGGCGTCGCATTACAAATCGACGAAGACTTGAAAATCTTCGATTTGACGCATGAAATCCCGCCCTATCAAATCTTCGAAGGCTCCTACCGCCTTCTGCAAAGCGTCCAGTATTGGCCGAAAGGTTCCGTGTTTGTTTCGGTGGTCGACCCAGGGGTCGGCACGACGCGTAAAAGCGTCGTCGCGAAAACCAAGGACGGGATGTTCATCGTCACCCCCAACAACGGGACCCTGACCCATGTCCACAAGGAAATCGGCATCGTCGAGATGCGCGAGATCGAAGAAAGCAAGCATCGCCGGGCAAATACCGAAGCCTCCTATACCTTCCATGGAAGGGACGTCTATGCGGCGACGGGGGCGAAATTGGCAGCGGGTCAGATCGGATTCGAAGACGTCGGTCCGACCATCGACCTTTCGCGGATCGTCATGCTTCCGCTTGTCCAAACCCTGATCGCCAAAGACACGGTCAGCGGATCGATCGAAGCCCTGGATGTCCGTTTCGGAAGTCTGTGGACCAGCATCGATCGATCGGACTTCATGGAGCTCCGTCCCGAATTCGGAGAGAAGTTCCTGGTCAGCCTCTATAACGGGGATACCTTGGTCTATGAAAACACCATTCCTTACGGTCGAAGTTTCGCCGATGTGCGGATCGGAGCACCGATCCTCTATGTCAATTCACTCTATCGCATGGGGATCGCGATCAACCAAGGCAGTTTCGCCAACGCCTACAACATCTCCACCGGCTACCAATGGAAAATCACCTTAAGCAAGATGCCTAAGGATGCTCGATAAAAAACTCCGCGAACTTGCGGAGTTTTCTTACTTGATGGCTTCGCGGACGAATCCGCGGGCTTTATCCAATCTTTCCAATGCTTCTTCATGGGTGCACTCGCACAAGATCATCACGATGGCGACCTTGGGCTTGTGGTTGCATCGACCAAGGGCTTCCCGGGCGCTTGAATCGTCGCATCCCGTCGCTTCTTGGACGATCTTCACCGTCCGTTCGATCAGTTTCAGGTTGGTCGCGGCGACGTCGACCATCAGGTTCCCGTAGGTTTTCCCATAGCGGACCATCGATGCGGTCGAAAGCATGTTTAAGACCATCTTTTGGGCGGTTCCGGATTTCAGGCGCGTCGATCCCGTCAACACTTCCGGACCCGGGGCGATGTCGATGGCGATATCCGCCATCTGTCCGATCGTCGATCCCGGATTACAGGAAACGGCGATGGTCGCGCATCCGACACTCTTGGCATATTCCAGCGCCCCGATGACATAAGGCGTCCTGCCGCTGGCGGCCAAGCCGACGACGACGTCTTCTTTCTTCAACGATTGTTTTTTTAGGTCTTCCACACCGAGTTCCTTCGAATCTTCCGCGCCTTCGACGGCTCTGCGCAAGGCGATGTCGCCGCCGGCGATTAAGCCGATGAATTCGTCGGTCGTCGAGAAGGTGGGAGGACATTCCGAGGCGTCAAGGACGCCCAGTCTTCCGCTGGTTCCGGCACCCAGATAGACCACCCGTCCGCCTTGATAAAGGGCGGACACGATCGTTTCGACCGCACGGGCGATTTCAGGAAGTTTTTCATGGATCGCATCCGCGATCTTCCCGTCTTCTTCGTTCATGATCGTGACGATTTCAAGCGGGCTTAAGGTATCCAACAGCATCGTCTTGGGATTGCGTTGTTCGGTATTCAGATGGTTGATTTTAACAGGATTCATGCGTTTTCCTCCATGGTCACGTTCATTGTACACAATGGGAAGACGGAAATAAATAGAATATGCGAATATACTCTATAATATTGAATTAATTATCCAAATCCTCCACCAACATGAATCCCATGCCGTGGGTGATGTAGGGAAGAAGATACAGGGCATCGGTCGATACCTGACCGATTCTGTTCTTCCGCGGGCAGTCGCTTAGTTCCGTACGTGCGATTTCGAACTCCCCGGAGTAGCGTGAATAGTCTTCGTTGCTAATGAGGATCGTCCCTCGGCCGATATGGGTCGCCCCCACGACCTCGACGTGATGGCCGCGCGAAGCATACATGCGGGATTCGAGGGATCGGATGAGGAAGTCGCTGGAATCGATCCGGTCGTGTTGGATGACGCCGTAAAGATGCTTATATTCAGGATCGAGGGTGCAGGGTAGGATCACATAGCCATGGGACAATGCAATCATGTCTTCCCAGCTTTTCTCCGTCAAATCGATGTCGCCGACCAAGACGACATCCGTGAAGGCTTCTTCCCTAAGTTTCAACGCCGCTTCCAAGGGTGCCATATGCCGCATCGTTTCCACCGTCGGCAACCCTTGATAGACCGGACCCCGTTTCTGGGCGTCCCCGGCGATGAAGGCCATCGTCTTGATGTTCTGGTTCTTGTAGAAACGATTGCTGTCGGATACCCGTTTCAAGGATAGACCCGACCATTCCTTCGGATAGAAGTTGTGGCAGGCGACGATCCGGTCGCGTTTGACCCCCAACTCCAACAAGGTGAAGAAATCCTCTTCGGCGAAGGTGGAAGGATTGACGACCAGGATGTAATGTTCGCTGATTTTCGCCATCTGTTCGAGGTTGAATCCGTAATCCACCCGCATATGCGTGATCGGGTACATGGACAGATCCTCAAACGACGAAAGCTTCATGTCGCTTAAGGTCCGCGGACCGATGTCCGCCATCACGTTGACATCCAGGTCGCGTAAGGACTGCAGCAGGTCGTGTTGTTCCTGGCGCAGTTCGGGCGTGGCTTCCTCGGGGATATGCAAGGACGTGAACGCATAACTAAAATCCGCATCCCAGACACGGTCGAGGATCTGGGTATTGATATCCCGACCGCTGGATGAATAAATCGAGAATCCAATTTCAAACATGGTTTCCCTCCAGAGAAAAAGGGCGCAAGGGCCCTCTCGCTTATTTCTTACGCAATAAGTTCCGAATGTCTTCAAGCAAGGCGATCTGCGGATCGGGGAGTTTCGGAACCGGGATTTCCTGGACCTTCTTCTTCGTCGAGTTCATGAACTTGATGACGACGAAGATGGAGAACGCGATGATCAGGAAGTCGACGATGTTCTGAAGGAACGCCCCGTATTTCAAGGCGACTTCGGCGACCGTTTCGCTTTGCGCCTCGACGAGAACGAGTTTCAGTTCGGAGAAATTGACGCCGCCCGTGATGACTGAAATGACCGGCATCAGGATGTCGTTCACCAACGACGTGACGATTTTCCCGAACGCACCGCCGATGACAACCCCGACGGCCAGATCGATGACGTTTCCGCGCATGGCGAATTCTTTGAATTCCTTAACGATTTTCATAGTAGTACCTCTCTATTGGAATTATACCAAAATTCACCGATGAATGTGCAAGCATGTTTTCACTATGGTATGATAGTGTTCAAAAGGCGGGGAAGGTATGGAGAAACTACTGATTGTCGCACCTTTGGTTTTCTTGGCCGGGTTCATCGATTCGATTGCCGGCGGTGGTGGATTGATTTCCTTACCCGCCTATACCATGGCCGGGATCCCGATGCACCAAGCCTTGGGGTCGAATAAGTTTTCATCGAGTTTCGGCGCGATCATGGCGACGTTCCAGTATGTCCGCAACGACCGCTATCTGCGCAAACTTGCGCTTTTGTCGGCGATTTTCGCCTGGATCGGTTCGTCGATCGGGTCGTCGCTGACATTATTGGTCGAGGATATCTACCTGAAGAAAATCCTCATCGGGGTGATCCCCTTGATGGCGGTGTTCTTGCTGACACGTAAGGCGAAGACGGAAATCCAGACGATGGATGTCAACCTTCCTTTAGGGATACTCATCGCGCTAGTGATCGGCACCTACGACGGGTTTCTCGGACCCGGTACGGGCAGCCTTCTGATCTTCTGCTATGTCACCTTCATGCATATCGATTATACGCGCGCTTCCGGGACGGCGAAGGTGGTCAACCTCGCCAGCAACCTGGCGGCGATGACGGTGTTCTTGCTTTCCGGTAACGTCCTGTTCTATCTCGCCATCCCCGCCGCGCTCTGCTCGATCATCGGCAGCCGTTTGGGATCGATCTACGCGATCAAGCACGGGGCGAAAGTCATCCGTCCGGTCTTGGTCGGGGTATTAGGGTTGTTGCTTCTGAAACTGATTGTCGACGTACTGTAGGAGGTACCCATGCTCACATTCGCACACGTGAATTTCAATGTTTTGGACAAAGAGAAGTCGATCGCGTTTTACCAAACGGCATTGAACTTGCATGTCGTCCGGGAAAAGAAAGCGGCGGACGGAAGTTTCGTGCTGACGTTCCTTGAAGACGATAAAGGGTTGTTTCAACTTGAATTGACCTGGCTTAAAAATAGAACCGAACCCTATGATCTTGGGGAAGCCGAATTCCATCTCGCTTTCATCACCGACGAGTATGATCTGTGGCACAAGAAACATGAAGAAATGGGTTGTATTTGTTTCGAGAACACTTCGATGGGCATCTACTTCATCAACGATCCCGATGGGTATTGGTTGGAGATCGTACCCAAGAGATAGAAAATGGGTGGGGGGCTATGACAAGCAGAAAACTGTTTTGCGAGATCTCGCCGTTGACTTATCGAATATCTTCCTATAAACAAAAAGTGCTCAGAGTTGGATCCGACCTATTCACCAATGAGGTCTTCGCAACGAGACGCACATCCAAACTGTTGCCGTTTCGCGTTTATTCACATCAGTCGCTGATTCGCAGAAAACTTGGGGATGTGGACATGCGACTACAGGAAAACAAGGCGGTGAATCTATCGATCGCAGCGCCAAAAGTGACAGGCATCCTGATCCAACCCGGCGAAACGTTTTCGTTTTGGAAGTTGGTCGGATCGATCCGATCCCAAGATGGGTATCTTGATGGATTGACGATTTCATCAGGTAAAACATTAAGCGGAATCGGAGGCGGACTCTGTCAGTTCACCAACCTAATCCATTGGTTGATTCTACATACGGATATGCAGATCATTGAACATCACCACCACGACGGCATTGATCTTTTCCCGGATTTCGGACGCCAAATCCCTTTTGGGACGGGTACGTCGATCTCGAATCCTACTTTGGATTATCGTTTCAAAAATAGTACGGACATCACGTATCAACTTATGGTTAGCGTGGATGATAAGTATCTATGCGGTGAAGTTCGAAGTGATCGAAGCCCTCGATTGAAACACCACATCAAATGTGAGATGGAACGCTTTACGATGGAAGAAGGGAAGGTCTATCGAAATTCCCAGATCGTCAGAGAAAGCGTGGATCGAAGAACGGGACGTATGGTAAAGCGGGAACTAATTAAGATAAATCATGCGGAAGTAAAATACGATCCTTCTTTGCTTGATATCGAAGTCAACGGGTGAAACCAACGTTTCACTCTTTCTTTTATGTTTACATCGAGATAAAGTGGCGTTATACTATTCATGAACGTATGAGCAACTGTTCATATGTAGGAGGATCGAGTGTCACAACTTGAACTCGCGGGCGCCCATCATCCCGAAGCGGCGAAACATGCGAAGGAAATACTGGACGAACAAGACCAGATCGAAGAACTCGGCGATCTGTTTAAAATGTTGGCGGATCCGACGCGGCTTCGCGTCTTGATGACGCTGAAATCCGGCGAACTCTGCGTCGCGGATCTTTCGGCGGTATTGGGGATGAGCCAATCGGCGATCAGCCATCAACTGGCGGATTTGAAATCCGCCCGCTTGGTGAAGAGCGAAAAAAGAGGGAAGCATGTCTATTATCATTTCGACGACGCCCATGTCGAAACGATCTTTTTACAGGCGTTGGAACACGTAGGAGAACGTTATGGAACACATCGTACTGACGATTGAAGGATTGGATTGCGCGAACTGCGCACTGAAGATTGAAAAAGAATTGGGGAGACAGACTGAAATCCAGTCCGCCCAAGTGGATTTCGCACGCGGTAAAGTGATGCTGACCTTGGCGGAGGGGATGAAGTTCGACGAAGGGAAACTGGATCGCTGGCAATCCGCCGTGAAGAAGATCGAAGACGTGACCTTGAAACAGAACAAGAACGTGGAGACCAACGTCAAAAAGAAACTGAGCCGGGAAGAATGGATTTTGATCGGAGCGACGAGTTTGGTTTTACTGTCGTTTTTCATCGAGAACCCTGTCTTCGAATTCCTTTTAATCATCGTCTATCTACCGATCGCCTATCCCGTCATCAAGAAGGCGGTGGCGAACCTGCGCAACAAGGAATGGTTCGATGAAACGTTCTTGATGAGCATCGCGACCTTGGGGGCCTTGGCGTTGGGTGATTTCGCCGAAGCGCTGGGCGTCATGGTGTTCTATCGGGTCGGTGAAGCGATGCAAGAGAGGGCGGTCGACGCGGCGCGTAAAACGATCGCGAGTTGCTTGAAAGCCGTACCTCAGGTCGCCGTCGTCTTACGCGGCGGAAAAACCAGCGAGATCGATCCGAAGAACGTCTTCGTCAACGATATCCTGGTCATCCAACCCGGGGCGATGATCCCTTTGGACGGCATCGTCCATGAAGGACGATCCAACATTGATACGTCCTCCATCAGCGGGGAAAGCACATTGACCTCGATCGAACCGGGGATGGCCGTGCTTTCCGGATCCATCAACCAACAATCCCGTTTCCTGTTGAAAGTCACCAAACGGGCCAACGACTCGACCCTTCAGAAGATGGTTTCTTTCGTCGAACAGGCGTCCATGAAGAAAGCCCCGATGGAGCGCTTCATCACGCGTTTCGCGAAAGTCTATACGCCGACCGTGGTTTTCCTTGCGCTCGCCTTGGCGATCGGCTATGGCCTGATGACGCAGGATTGGCTGACCGGAATGCACCGCGCCCTGATTTTCTTAGTTATTTCCTGTCCGTGCGCCCTCTTGATTTCGATTCCCTTGGGTTTCTATGCCGCCATCGGGAAGGCATCGTCCCTGGGTATTCTCGTCAAAGGCGGGGTCGCCCTGCAGAAACTGGCCCAGGTGGATGAAGTGATGGTCGACAAGACCGGAACCCTCACCAAAGGACAATTCGTCGTGAGTGAAATCCTTGTCAATACGGTCGATAGCGAAACCTTGCTTGAAATCGCGGCGCATGCGGAAGCGTCCTCGACCCATCCGCTGGCCAAAGCGGTCTTGGATGCCTACGGGAAAGACATCGATTTAAGCCGCATCGAAAAGATGCAGGAGCTTCCGGGTTACGGGTTGCAGGCGGAATTCGACGGGCAAGTCTATCTGGTCGGAAACGGAAGATTGGCCGCCACCCGCAACATCAAGATCCCGACGGATGTCAGCGACAAAACCGTGATCCATGTGTTGAGCGAATACCACTATCTGGGAACCTTGGTGATGGAAGATGAAATCAAAGAAGAAAGCAACGAAGCGATCGAACGTCTCCACCAGGATAAGGTGAAGGTCGTGATGATCAGCGGGGATAAAACCGACGTCGTGAAGAAAGTCAGCGATACCTTGAAACTGGACGGCTACTTCGGGGAATCCCGACCGGAAGAGAAGGTGGCCCATCTGGAGAGAGCGAAGGGCGAAGGGAAGAAGGTCGCCTTCGTGGGCGACGGGATGAACGACGCCGCCGCGTTGGCGATCGCGGATGTGTCGATCGCGATGGGTGCGATGGGAAGCGACGTCGCCATCGAAGCCTCGGACGTCGTGCTGACGCATGACAGTCCCTTAGCCATCAGCGATGCGATCCGTCTTTCCAAGCGCACGATGTTCGTGTTGAAACAAAACCTCGCCTTTGTCTTGACCATCAAGATCGCGATCCTCATTCTTGGAAGTTTGGGCATCGCCTCCATGTGGCTGGCGGTGTTCGCCGACGTGGGTGTGGCGATCCTCGCCATTCTCAACGCGATGCGTGTCGTCAATGGAGGGAACTATGCGCTTGACGGTCATTGATTTTGAAACCGCGAATAAATACAACCAGAGCGCCTGTAGCGTGGGGATCGTGGTCTTTCAAGACGGCGAGTTGATCCACGAAGCCGTCCATCTCATCAAACCCCACCGATTATATGGATATTTCGACCCCTTCAACATCTCGATCCACGGCATCACGCCCGAGATGGTCATAGAGGCGCCCAACTTCGAGACCGTGGCGCAAGAACTCATCCCGTGGATGGATGATGCGATTTTGGCCGCACACAACGCCCCCTTCGACATGGGCGTTCTTCGAAGCTTGATCGATCTGTATCTCATCGATTTCCCCAACGTATTGGTGCTCGATACGGTGGAAGTCGCACGACGATGTTATCCGCGCCTTGACAACCATAAACTGAACACGGTCTGCGGGGCGCTTGAAATCCCGCTCAACCATCACGACGCCCTCAGCGATGCCCGCGGTGCCGCTCTACTTGTGCTTAACGCGATGGGTTTGTGTGAAGTCTACGACCCGCTTGAATTCGCCCAAACCTTAGGTGTCAAGCTTCGACCATTGCGTTGAAAATAATCGCAAGATTTTTCACACATGCAAAAATTGTCTCGCTATTTACAGAAACTCCGATTCAATGTACAATAGGATGGAAAAGGTGAGGTATTTCTATGACGAATTTGGAAAACAACGCTTATTTCTGGCAGAAAATCGATACCTTGTTCTTCTCGTCGAAATGTATCATTTCCAGACCGGCCGGAACGGTTCACCCACAATACAGTAACCTCGTTTATCCGGTGGACTATGGGTATCTTCATGACACACTGAACGCGGGGCAAGAAGGCATCGACGTGTATAAAGGATCGAAGTCGGTGAGTTTCATCAGCACCTTGGTCATCGCGGTCGACATCCTGAAAAAAGACATCGAAGTGAAACTCCTGGTCGGATGCACGCCAGCCGAAGAAGACATGATTTTGCGTTTCTTGAATCAGACGGACTTCCAGAAAACGATTCTTGTGAGACGCGGACTTGAAATCCCTGCCTGGGGAAACAGTGATTTGTAAAAAGTCCCAAACGGACTTTTTTGTTGTATGATGTAGAAAGAAGGTACACACTATGAAAATTAAAATCGAAAAGATCGGCATCAACGGAGAAGGCATCGGGTACATCGACAGGATCCCGACCTTTGTTTCGTCCGTATTACCTCAGGAAACCGCGGAAGTCGACGTCGTAAAACGCTTCGAGCGATACAACATCGCCGAAGCCAAGGAAATCCTGATCAAGAGTCCCAAGCGGATTACGCCGCCCTGTCCCGTCCAACACCGCTGCGGGGGATGTGCGATGATGCATGTCGACCAAAGCTATCAAATCGAACTCAAGGAAATGCTTCTGAAAGAAGCGTTGTTGAAATATTCGGGGAAATTCGACTTCAAGGTGATCAAACCGATGGTCGTCAACCCCAATCCGACTTCCTACCGCAACCAATGCAAGTTGCCGGTGCGTATGTTGGACGGCAGATTGGTGAGCGGGATGTATCGTCCCCAATCCAATCATTTCGTGCCGGTTTCCCGCTGTCTGGTCCATGAAGAAGGACTGGATGTCTTGCGTGCGAAAGTCCTCGATGTTTTAACCAAATATAAGTTCAAGGAATTCGACGAACGCAAATGGGAAGGGATCCGCTTTATCGTCCTGCGTGGGTTCAACGGCGTCTATCAGTGCACCCTGGTGACCGGGAAAGACAAGTTCTCGCCCGAATGCATCGCGGAACTTAGCGAAATCGAAGAGATCAATTCCTTCTACCAGAGCGTCAATACCGACAAGCACACCCATGAGATCTTCGGATCGGGCGTGACCCATCTCGCCAAAGCCAAAACGTTGGAAGTGAAGATGGCAGGATTGACCTTCCGGCTTTCCCCGATGTCGTTTTTCCAGTTGAACCTTGTCCAAGCCGAGAAACTCTATGAGAAAGTCGTATCCCTCATCAAACCCTCGAATTTCGTCGTCGAAGCCTATTGCGGCGTCGGGGCGATGACCTTGATGATCAGTGCGAAGGCTCAAGAGGTGGTCGGGATCGAATCGATCGACGCGGCCGTCAAGAACGCCACGGAAAACGCGAGTTTGAATAAAATCAAGAACGTGCGGTTCGTCAGCGGCGATGCCGCCGAGGAACTCACCCACCTATCGAAGACGAAGTCCATCGATGTCCTCGTTGTGGATCCTCCGCGCAGCGGGTTGGACGATCCGATGTTGGGGACGATCGTCAAAAGCAAAGTCCCGCATTTGATCTATGTTTCCTGCAACCCGTCGACCTTGGCGAAGAACCTGAAAGTCCTGCGCGACTATTACACGATCGAAGAAATCACGCCGTTTGAATTGTTCACCCATACGCCTTTGTTGGAGACGGTCGTCTCCCTGCGGCTTAAAAAGTAAGAAAAACCTTGGATTCGTCCAAGGTTTTTTTATTCAAGGATGCGATAATGTTTCAACGCATGCACGATGCCGCCCTCGTCGACTTCTTTCGTCACGAAGTCCGCATACTTCTGCACGCCGGGTTTCGCATTGCCCATCGCGATCCCGTAGCCGGCTTTCCGCAGCATCTCCTTATCGTTCTCCCCGTCCCCGAACGCCATGACTTGTTCCCACGGGATGTTGTGGCGGTGGAGGACTTCCTCGATGATTTTGGTTTTATTGACGTCGTGCGCATAGGCATCCATGCATCCCGGTTTCGCCGGACTGAAGGTGAATTCGGGGAAGAGATGGGCGTTTTCTTTCAATATATCGAGATTTCCGATCAGGAAGAGCCCCATCGGGGCTTCGACGCTCAGATAGTGATCCGCTCTTTGAGTATCGTCCAGGATGATCGAAGTGACATCCCGTCCTTCGGAATAGGTTTCATAGTAGCGCTTGAAGTTGTGCGTCACGTAGATCGCGTCGCTGCACTTCATTCCCAAAGCGATGTCGTGTTCGACGCAGAAGGCATGCATGCGTTTCACCGCCTCGATCGGAAGGTCTTGGCGAATCAAAATCTTGCCTTCCCGGTCCATCAGGCAATGTCCGTTGACGGTGACGTAATAGTCGCTGTCGACCACTTCGCGGACATGGGGGTTGACGAAATACAAGGTGCGTCCGGTGGCGACGAGGACTTTGATGCCTTTGGCTTTGACGGCACGGATCGCTTCGACCGCGGAGGGTTCGATGCGATGCCGTCCGACCTTGATCAAGGTCCCGTCGATATCGAAGATGATCAGTTTGATGTCGGTCATGGGGTTTCCTGCTTTCTCTCGTTTCGTTCTTTTATGACGCCCGTCATTGAAGTTGTTGTTCGGTGGCCCTGATTGTTTCACACAGCTTGGCCAAGCGAAGGGGGTCGGTGACCATGCGGAGTTCCTGACTGAAAGGGTCGTGAATGATCTTCTTCGCACTCATATGGATCTGACTTCTTCCACTTGCGTTCACTACGTCCAGAAGGTTCGCCTCGTCGACGCCTCCCCCGGGTAAGAACTCGAGTTGCTTTCCATAGCGATCCACCAGTTGCCCGATGATCATCGCACCTTCTTTCAACTCGTTCGTATTCTTTCCTCCCGACGTCAAGACGCGCTTTACGCCGCACACGATCAATTCACGCGATGCCTTGTCCAAATCCGGACACAGGTCGAACGCTTTATGAAAGATCGGCATCGCCTTCTTCAACGCTTCGACCATCCGTCGCGTCTGTTCCATATCGACGTTTCGATCTTCGTTCAAACACCCGAACACGATCCCGTCGGCACCGTGTTCGTCGAAATACTTCGCTTCGTCAAGCATCATTTCAAACTCTTCTTCATCATAAGGCGCAAAGCCGTTATGAGGTCGTACCATGACGACCAGTTCTTTCTCCGTCATCCTGCGCGCCGCATGAAACAAGGCGCGGGAGGGCGTCAGCCCTCCGAGTTCCAAGGCTTGGTTCAATTCGATCCGGTCGATATCGCAGGATATCGCGTTTCTAACATCTTCGAGGCTTCCGACACAAACTTCAATCCGAATTCGTTCCATGGTCTTGTACTCCTTTAAAAACAAGTTTATCATAAAACCGACGGGGAATGCCCGTAGTTTGAAAGGAAGTACCATGCAAAAACCATCCATACTCATTTTATGGCGGCCGTTGATCAAAGAAGCGATCCGCATCTTGTCCGATGACTATGACTATCTTTCGGTATTGGCCAGCGATACCGCCGGGAAAATGTATCAGATCCGCTCCAGAAGCAGCGAACTGCGCGACTTCATGTGCGAACGGGGGATCGTCGCACGGGCGATCCGAGGCGGAAGCGTCGTCGAGGTTTCGTTGAATCAATTGCCGGGCGATGCGCAAACCTTGGCGGGCGAATTGAAGTCCGCGTTGGATGCACAGTTCGATTGGGTAAGGGAAAACAAAGTCGAAACCTATACCGCACATCTTGAGGAAGAGAAACAAGAGGGCGATTTCATCGTCGAACCTCTGGTTTCGTTCGCCTCCGTCACGATGGAGGATAAATTGAAACGACTCCAGGATTTGGTGAAGGAAGTCCAAGCCAAGGATGGACGGATCGTNNAACGCGATCGCGGCCATGGGCGAAGTCACCGTCCATAAGCTGTTCATCTCGAAACACAAGAACCTTTACCAAGCCTATCCTTGGTCGCAGGGGTATCTGGTCGGTGTCGCCGTCGGTGAAAAGGGCGTCAAAATGGCGTTCACCAGCGTCTCCGGACAAAAGGGCGCCGAAATCTTGGAAGAGTTGGAAACCAAAGTGCCAGTCATTTTAAGCCAGGTCGACGATGTCTTGTTGGCGAAACCGATCGAACCGGGAGAATACGACGTCATCTGTACACCGGAAATCACCGGATTGATCGCGCATGAAGCCTTCGGCCACGGGGTCGAGATGGATATGTTCGTGAAGGAGCGCGCCTTGGCGATGTCCTATATCGACAAGCCGGTGGCCTCCGCGAAAGTCACCATGCATGAAGGGGCGCTGGGACCCAAGAACGTTTCCAGTTTCGCCTTCGACGATGAAGGCGTATTGGCAGGGGATACGATCGTCATCGACGACGGGATCCTGAAAACGGGGATCGCCGACGCCTTGTCCGCATCGCGCTTAGGCATCCGTCCGACCGGCAACGGGAAGCGCGAATCCTTCGAACGCAAAGTCTACACACGCATGACCAACACCTATTTCTCCGCCGGGACCGACCATCTGGACGACATGATCGCCTCGATCAAGTTCGGCTACCTGTTGGACGGGATGGAAAGCGGGATGGAAGACCCCAAGAACTGGGGCATCCAATGCGTCTTGTCCAGAGCCTATGAAATCGTCGACGGGAAGAAGACCGGGAAAGTCCATGGTCCGGTCATCCTGACGGGACACGTGGTCGACCTCCTCAAATCCATCGACGCCGTAAGCGACGACTTCGAGATGTTCGGTGCCGGGTTCTGCGGTAAAGGACACAAGGAATATGTGAAGACCGCCGACGGCGGAACGTATATCAAAGCGAAAGCGAGGTTGGGCTAATGGAAGACATCCTGTTGCATCTACTGCGCACGACACCGCAGATTCATGAATTCAGCGTCCAGTTCAGACAAACCGATAGTGCCGAATGGTTCTATATCCGCCATAAACTCGACCAAAGCCG
>DOUE01000034.1 GCA_003520745.1 Erysipelotrichaceae bacterium | reverse complement strand
TCACGGGAAATCTTAAAAACATGGACGTGGCTAGCGGAAGTAAATCGTTATCCGAGATCGAACGTTCCAACGCGGTCGAAGTGTTGGATTTCTCATCCTTCGTGGTCGATGAAACCAGCGGGGATTTCGGTGGCGAAATCCGTTTGGGATATCTCATCCAAGACGGTGTCAAGACCGCCATCAGCGGCGGATCGATCAACGGGAATCTGTTGGAGCTCCACCAAAACATCGAACTCTCCGTCGAACGCCAGGACATCGACCGTTTCAGCGGACCTTTGAAAATCCGTATCGCCGATGTCACTGTTTCCGGAATCAAAGCCGCGTAAATCATTTTCATCCTCAGCCCCTTCGGGGGCTTTTCTTATGGGCATATTCGATGCGATCTTTTCTTGCGTGGGTATAATAGGGGTATGGAGGTACTTACAAAATGTTACCATCTCTCTTTATCAGCCATGGTTCCCCGATGATCGCCTTGGAGGATACCGAATATACGCGCTATCTTAAAAAACTCGCGAGTGAACTACCGAAGCCCAAAGCCATCGTGATGGTTTCGGCACACTACGAAAGTCCGATCCAACGGGTCGGAACGGCGATCGACTATCGCATGATCTACGACTTCGGCGGGTTCCCGCGCGAACTGAGTCAGATCGTTTATCCCGCGAAAGGGGACAAGATCTTGGCGCAGCGCATCCTGGATCGTTTTCAATCCGCGGGGATCGATGCGCAAGCCGATCCCGACCGCGGGATCGACCACGGGGTGTGGACGATCCTTCATCTCATGTACCCTGATGCCAAGATCCCTTTGGTCACGCTTTCCGTCAATCCCTTCCTCGACGCTTCCCAATGGTTCAAGATCGGGAAGACCCTTCGTTCGCTGAAGGAAGAAGATATCCTCGTCATCGGCAGCGGCGTCACTTTGCATAATCTGCGACGCATCGACTGGCGTGACGACGCACCGATCGCCCCGTGGGCCAAAGCCTTCCACGAGTGGATCAACGACGCCGTGAAGGCACTCGACTTCAAACGGCTCGACGCATGGAAAGATGGACCCCACTCCCTGGATGCCGTCCCGCGTCCCGAACATTTNNCCGCAAGCGCGACGGAAGGTTCGACCCCTTGTTTGACCTATAGCGAGATCCAGATGGGTTCCCTCAGTTACGACGTCTGGCGCTTCGATTAACCTTGACTTTCTTCCTTACGCCTTTTATCCTAAAACGGTAGGAGGATTCACTATGACCATCAAAGGAATGATCTTCGATTTGGACGGGACGCTGTTGGATACCATCGAGGATTTGCGCGATAGCGTGAATTTGGCGATGGACCGCTTCGGCTATGCCCGGTATACCTCGGCGGACATCAAACAAAAAATCGGTGACGGGATGAAGGTCTTGATCCAACGTTGTCTTGACGAAGAAGCCTCCGAAGCCTTGGTCGAAGAAGTGATCCAGGTTTTTCTACAAGACTACAACCGACGTCAATTCGACAAAACTGCTCCCTATGACGGAATCATGGAAATGCTTCAAACCTTGAATGCGAAGGGGATCCAGGTCGGGATCATCTCCAATAAACAAAACGCGAACACGCAAAGCATCGTCGACCATTACTTCAAGGAAATCGCCTTTACGTTCGTGAGCGGTGAAATCCAAGGGATCGACCGTAAACCCGATCCGACCTTGACCTTGCGCTGCGTCGAGGCGATGAAACTGAAACCGGAAGAAATCCTGTATGTCGGCGATACGAAAGTCGACATGCTGACGGGACACAACGCGGGGCTGAAAACGGTCGGAGTGACATGGGGCTTTCGCGATCGGCAGGAATTGATCGACCATTCCGCGGATTATCTCGTCGACCATCCCGGTGAACTGCTAAAATTCATCATTTGACGATTCGATTCCCGTTGAATCGGCGTGCAGGGGTATGCTATAATACTTTTGCACTTGTTTTGGGGGTTTAGCTCAGCTGGNNATCATACAAAGTTGAATCGACCGAATGACATTCACTTGCGACGAGTGGATGTGCTTTAACAAGAATTATCTACTATATCGCTAATAAAAATGATATTGTTGAGATGATAGAGATTATTGATTTAGACCAAGAATTTATCTCCTAGATTAAGAAATTTGATAGGGTTATCATTGCATTAAGTCTTTAGTCAAACAAGTAGTTGAGATTCATCAATGGAACAAGACGAGGTTTGACTTGGTAAAGAAAAAAAGGAAGTTTCCAGCATTAAGACCTGACTAAATAAATGAAACTACGTCTATTATTTTCGAATAAAGCCTTATTGCTCAATAGCAATAAGGCTGGAATTCCACAGTTGAAAAAGTATAATGAGGTTATGTGTGGAGGATATAAATTAGTACTAGAGCTTTACTAGTAGGAGGAAAAATGGATAAAGCCGAGTTTAAGAATTTATGCAAAAAAGTCTTCTATGAAAATGGTTTCACGAAAAATAAACATGGGTACTTTATCGAAAACAACGACTATCTTTTAGCTATTTTTCTTCAAAAATCAAATTATGGAATGTGTTATTACGTTAATGTTAGTTATTCAGTAAAGGGATACAATACGAAAATCCCAAACATTACAGGTGAATGGGATGCAGATTTTATGGGAAGAATTACATTCCCATTTCTTGATGGAAACATCAGAAAACTTTCTAGTATGCTTGAATTGGATAAATTCGAAGTTGCTGAGATTGAACCGTATTTTTTAGAAGCGTTTAGGGAATGGATATTCCCAATATTTCAGGGTGGGAAAAAGCAAGCTATTGAGAATATAGGTAAATACTTTGGCCCGCCACACAATATTTTGTGTCATTCTATTGGTTTGCATGAGTACTTACTAAAGGAATCAGCCAAATAATGGAGTTCTACTTGTATGTATGAAACCTAAGTAGGTGTATCTCATGTTTGCACCAGGGGTAAATATCTGCCAAGTAGCAACAAAACTCCCACGAAATGTGCGAGCAAATCGTCAAGAATATCTTTGATAAGACTTGTTCCGAAATTTAAACGCAAAATGCAATGAGAAGTCGT
>DOUE01000014.1:2273-3966 GCA_003520745.1 Erysipelotrichaceae bacterium | reverse complement strand
CTTTCGCGATGACGACCTTGCCGTTGATATCCAGGATATCTTCGGCGACGCGGTGGCCTTCCAAACGTCCGTAGACGCCCAGTTTCTTACCGAGTTTAAAGCGTCCGGCCTTGGTCAGGTCGTATCTGCGATGGTCGAAGAACTTGGAGTTCATCAAGTTGACGGCTCCGTCCAAGGTCGCGATTTCATCGGAACGTTGGTTTTCGTAGATTTCGTACATCGCTTCCTGNNNAGGAAAACCTTGAAGGAAGTCGTGTCGAACGCGTCGTCGCCTTTTTCAAGGTTCAACGACATCCCGCAGGCTTTGAACAGGATCGTGGAAAGGATCTTGCGTTTACGGTCGATGCTAACGTTCAAAATACGGCCTAAAGCCGCTTTCTTTGCGTCGGTCATGTATTCCAGCCACGTACCGCGGCTTGGGATCAATTCGCTCTCGAAGGTTTCACGACCGGTTTTGTCGTCCAACCCGATACTATAGTAAGCGCCAGGGGAGCGTACAATCTGTGAAACGATGACACGTTCCGCCCCGTTGATGATGAAGGTTCCGGTATCGGTCATCAAGGGGAAATCCCCCAGGAAGACTTCTTCCCATTTGTTGTAGACTTCACCTGTCGCAGGATCGACGATTTCCAATTCCATTCTCGCCTTTAAAGGAGCGGCATAGTTCGCCTCGCGGACTTTGCATTCGTTGACCGAATACTTCGGTGTTCCGAAATCATATTCCGCAAACTTCAGTTTAATGTTGCCGCCATAGTTGTAAATCGGATAAATCTCATCGAAGACTTCTTTGATCCCCTCTTTTTTAAACCACTCGAACGAATCCGTTTGGATCTCGACGAGGTTGGGAAGTAACAGGGATCCGCTGACTTTTGAGTAGTCACGGCGTTTCGCTTTTTTACCGTTTTCAACAATACGGTAAGTCTGATTTTTTTCCATGGACGCCATCCTTTCAGGTAGGATAAAATGCAAAAAAGGCAGTTTACCCCAGTTTAAATTAACTATTTATGCAATTTATTATGATAGCAAACAAATGTCAAGATGTCAAGTCATTTCGAGGCTTTGAGAACTTCGAACCCTCTTTTCAACGCGATCCGGGAAACATTCCCGAAAATGCGTTCCAGTTCCTTCGCGGCACTGGCGGCGCCTTGTTGGCGACGGATCACCACATAAAGACAGCCCGACTTGGTTAGGATATCATAACTTTCTTGAAACAGACGGTACACGACGTCTTTGCCGGCTCGTATGGGCGGATTGAGGATCACGGTTTGAAACGGGTCGCTCAGCGCGGATGTCCCGTCGCCGACCAGAAACGCGGCCGGTAGGTTCAACTTCAGCGATGTCTCACGCGCACACTCGATGGCACGGGGNNCTGCGGTCGCATGTGCTTCAACAGAAGCGACATGAGTCCCCAACCGCATCCCAGATCCAAGAGCGGTGATTGAAGGGGTTCTTCAAGCACCGTCTTGACGAGTAAGAGGGATCCTTCGTCCGCTTCGCCTTTCGAAAAGACACCGGCGTCGCTGACGAATCGATAGTCATAACCCAAAAACCGGAAAGATATCTCCTTCCGGTCACTTGGTAGTTCGCGATTGTCAGTGAAATAGTGTTTCAAACGATCGCCTCCCTTGGTTGGGTTCTGACGTTAATGAAACTACTTGATTTCGACGACAGCGCCAGCTTCTTCCAATTTCTT
>DOUE01000014.1:0-2219 GCA_003520745.1 Erysipelotrichaceae bacterium | reverse complement strand
GCGGCGGTTACGCCGAATTCGGTTTCGATCGCCTTGATGAGTTCGTTCAATTCGAGAATGGTCATTTCCTTCAACGAAGAGATGACTTCTTGGGCAGTTAATTTAGCCATGTGGGTATTCCTCCTTATTGTTGTTCCTGTTTTTCGGCGATTTGCTTAAGTGCATAAGCGAAATCGCGGATCGGGGATTGCAGGCACCCGAGCAGCATTGCGATCATTCCATCACGTCCAGGTAGATCACTNNAGCATTTTGATGGTGTCCGTATCGACGACTTTGCCTTCCACAACCCCGCCTTTAACGACGAGTTTCTTGTGTTTCTTGGCAAACTTCGTGAGAATACGGCTTGGCGCAACAGCGTCGCTACCAAAAGCGATCGCGTTGGGACCGGTCAGGCTTTCGGCCAAAGCTCCGTATCCGAGTTCATCGGCGGCACGTTGGGTCATCGAGTTCTTATAGACTTTGAATTCGATCCCTTCGGCACGCAGTTGACGACGGAGTTGGGTGACTTCAGCGACAGTTAGCCCGCGATACTCTACGATGACGCTGGACTGCGCTTCACGCAACTTCGCTGCGATCTCGCCGACCAGTTCGATCTTCGTATCGATTATCGATTGGTTCATTTGTCGTACACCTCCTTGTGACATTACAATATACCCGCAAATAATAAACCCGTGCCTAAAGACAGCACAGGTTTGAAAGTTCGTTTTGCTTTCTACCTCGGCAACGGATTAAGCCAAGTGGCGGTTGCTGTCTATGGTATATTGATAACATGTATATTTTAACAGAACGGTTTCGTTTGTCAAGGTTTTTCAGGAGACGGGAATTCAGTCTTGATCGTTGGTCACATCGCCGCTTTGCGTCAGCGGGATCGGATCGCCAAGATAGGTCGATTTCGGTTTGAGGAAACTCTTGATCACGTCTTTATCCCGAGCCAGGATTTCTCGCAACTCGCGGATCCATTGATTGCTGTACGCAATCTTCTCAGCCGCCACACCATCGGCGCTCAACCCAAGTTGCTTCGAGATATGAAGTGCGCGATAGAGATGGTATTCCTGGCTCACGATCAGAACTTTCTTTGCTTGAAAGACGTGGATCGCCCGATAGACACTGTCATAGGTGGAGAAACCCGCATGATCCATGAAGANNTCGGAAGGAACCCCGTGGTCGATCGCATATTTCTTCATGACGTTGACTTCGTCATAGCTGTCCGTTCCATGATCCCCGCTCATGAGTATCTTGGGGGCTACCCCGGCTTGATAAAGCTCGATGCTTTTCAAGAGTCGATCTTCAAGCATCGGGCTGGGTTTGTTGCCTTCCCACACCCCGGCGCCAAGGACGAGGATGCAGTCGTAGCGATCCACGGAGACTTCATCGAGCGTTTTGATGCGACCGCTTGTGGAAACGACGACATAGGCGCTCACGCCGAAAATGATCAGTAGGCCAAGGATCCCGGCCGCACCGAGTGATTTTATGATCAACAGACTTCTCTTTGTTTTCAGCATACCTTTTCCCCCTGCCTGTCTAGCGTACCATGTCTTCAGTGCCCTCCACAAGAAAAAAACGCTTTTCAGCGTTATTTGACGAAGAGTAGGATGCCGACCATCATCGGCGCCAAATTCAAATGGGCGGCCTTGTGGGCGATCTGCGTGGTGATTTCCAATAGGGCGCATAGTTTGTCGGAGGCTTGGACGATCCAGGCTTCCTTGCTTTGCGGCTTCCCTTCGCCCATCGGCCACATGTGGTTGACGATGCAATCGGCCATGACGTCGGAGACTTCCGTGATTTTACGGGCGTTTTCCAAGGCTTGGTTGGGATGGACGTTCACATGTCTTCCGGCGACCGGTTGTTCGGTACGCCAGTCGTAATGATAGAGGTCGTGCAGGAGCGCGCCGCGTACGGCGTCCTGCACGTTCAGATCAAAGCGCTTTGACATACGGTAGGCGTAGTAAGCCACGTTGAGCGAGTGCTGGCGGCGCGAGGTGTTGAGATGCTGGCCGAACCCGTCCAGTTCNNGACATACGGGTGGTCCCAGAGATCCTCGATCATCGAGACGAATTCTATGTGCTGCGCTTTATCGCTCAGTTCGATGTTGTGTTTGTGTAGTACGGGTTTCATGGTGCTCCTTCGACGTTAATCAAAACGCGCACACTATATCATGCTTTATCGGGTCCATGCAAGTGAAATAATGTTGTTTTGCTTAAGTTTCATCTTCAAATGAT